>SBBO01000045.1 GCA_005239675.1 Planctomycetales bacterium | reverse complement strand
GTGCCAATCCTCCTTTTATCTTCCCTGTCTTCTCACAAACCACTCATAAACCAATTCATAAACCAATTTCTTCTTGACCTGGCCAACACCATATGGATAATGCAACCATGAATGCCTTTTGGCCGCTTATCATCATCCTCATTCTCGTTGTGATTATTAATGGTATTCAACACCTCTCTGCAGGTCAGGATCCAGATGGATTCCTGTCAGACCTACGGGGTCAATGGAACCGTTGGCGCAGAAAATTCATCAACAATATAGATTATGCTAAAGCCGGAAAGGAGATCTCTGTGAAACTCTTAAAATGGATAGTAGGATTCATTGTATTGATTATTCTAGTTATATCTTTTGGATGGGTCAATGTGCATCCAACAGAGGTGGCCGTTGAGATCAACAAGATTGCGGGCAGGATCAATCCAACCCCCCAGGGGGTAGGCTATCATTTCTACAATCGGTGGATTACTGACATGGTCATCTATAAGGTCTCTGCCCGGGCTTATCCCTCAGACACATTGGCCAGTGAAGAGGCAAAAAAATATAGCCTAGAATTAAAGACTAATGATGGGCAAAATGTAGAGGTCGATTTAACCATTATTTACGCCCTCGTGACAAAAGATGTTCCACTACTGCATCAACAAATCGGCACCAATTATGAAGATCAGATCCTTTTGCCGCAAATTCGCTCCGAGGCCAGACTCGCGATCGGTAGGTATTCTGCAGAAGAAATTTATCAAGGGAAGGTAAGAAATGAGATGCAGCAGGCTATTAAAGAAACATTGGTCGAAGTCTTAAAACAATATCCAGCGATTGCAATCCATGATGCGCTGATACGACATTTTTCTTTTAGCCCGGAATTTGAGCGAGCCATCGAACAAAAGAAGCTCGCTGCCCAACAGGTGGAGATTAACAAGAATAAGGCGTTGGCCCAGGAAGAAGAGGCCAAGCGTCAAGAGGCAGAGGCAAGGGGGGTGAAACTCAAGGCGGTCCAGGAGGCGGAAGGACGTGCCCAGTCAGTCAAAATTGAGGCAGATGCCGAGCGATATAAATTAGAACAAGAGGCTGCTGGCAATCTTGCCGTCTTCAAGACAAATGCCGAGGGACAAAAATTGCTTGCCGATGCGCTGGGTGGCGGCCAAAATGTCGTTGCCTTAAAATTTGCTGAAAGAATCCCCGATAAATTACGTATCTACGGTTATCCTGTCGGACAACAGTCCACCTCTATCATGGATGTCTCAGGGATATTTGGAGAGATGTTCAAAGGAAAAGAATGATACAGGGGATTTGACCTACGTTATAATCTTTCCATCATGCCTCATAGCACGATACCAAGACAATCTTGGTTTACCTGCGACAAGGATTACGCTCAAGGGGCCTTCTTTTGGCTCACCTGCCTGGTAGGATTGGTCCTGATCTTGCCATCCTTAGACTATCAAGGCATCATGGCAACCGGCGATCACGGCCGCGATCTCTATGCGGCAAGGGCCGCCCTCAAAGGCCAATTGCCCTACCGGGATTACTGGTGGATATATGGGCCTCTGATGCCTTATTATTACGCCCTTTGTTATAAACTCTTCGGTATTCATATCCCCGCTGTCCTTGCTGGAAAGGCCATTCTGCAGCTTATGTCATCGCTTTTGTTTTACCGGATACTAATACTACCCGGCGTTCCACCGATCCTGGCATTCATCGGGGCCATGTGGTTTTTGCTATTCTTCCCCGGCTTTTTTATTACCTACAACCACATCGGTGGGGTATTTCTCTTGCTTGCCCTAACCTATGGGATCCTTCGATATCAAAAAGAACGCAAGACAACGACCCTCTATCCGACTGTAGTCTATGTCTTTTTGTTGAGCCTCGTCAAGATTAATTTTGGCATAATCGCGCTTGGGTGCTTATTGACCGGGGTCCTATGCATTGATTGTGTGCACAAGAATCAAATGACGCGACAAAAAAAAAATTTTTATCTTTGGGCCGTTGTCCTCATGCCTGCCATGGTCGTATTGATTTATCTAGCTCTTTTCTGGGGACTTCCAACCCACGTTATACGCCAAAGCATTGTTTATTTAAAGCAAGACCAACTATATACCATGCCGGTTATGACCACTATAGCGATGTTTTCAAAATCGATTTTCGACAATATTACCTCAAGCTGGTCAAACTTTTTCTTAGCGACTTTGATCGTAGGCACTATCGTCAAATCTATTTATCTCGTTACCCAAAAACAAATCGATAGTCTTAAGCACACCACCATCGTTTTAACCATTGGTCTTTTGGGCCTTTTCTATATTCTCTGCATGCATGAATTTCTGCTCAGTGGAGTTTTTTACCGTTCCTCATGGGCAAGACCATTTAGCTACCTTATGATGTTCGTTCTCCTTAGTATGGGGACACGCCGCCTTGCGCGTACCGTCCGATATCTCCTCTACGTAACCCTCCTATTCGTTCTAGGTCAACGGGCACTCGACACGCGGCTTTATATTAAATCAGCCAAAATCCCTTCCCAATACTTGAATATGGAAAAAGGAAAGGTCTTCCTGGGCAATGAGCCGCACTGGATACAGACGGTTACAGAATCTGTTTCCTATTTACAAAATCATCTTAAGGAAAATGAATTATTTCTTGCCCTGCCCTATGATCCGCTTTATTACTTTCTAACGGACAAAAAAAGTCCCACGCGTCAACTGATCTTTTGCGACCCCACCCCTATCGCCAGAAAACAAGAAGAGGAAATCATCGCTGAACTCGAACAAAAGAAAGTCAACTGGATCCTCCTTTCCAGCCGCGCGGATGCAACCGAGCCTGGTCTGGGGACTCTGGGAAAAACATATTGCCCGCTTATAGGTGGATATGTTGCAAAGAATTTTAAAACAGTGGTTGAGTTCGGGGACTGGGTCCATGACCCTGGCTGGGCGTGGAACCATGGGGTGCGGATCTTAAGACGCGGTCTTCCCTGACCTTGTAAGCGGGCTTATTCACAAAACTAGAGGTTCGCCTACCCAAGCTCTCGAATTGAATATTAATCATCAGGCGGGACCAAGATAAACCGTCCATGCGCCGCGACCAAATGCTGCGACCACTTTTCTTGGGATTCGAATCTTAACAGGAGAAATCACCTCATAAGAAACAGCCTTAGCCTCACAAGATAACGCCTTAATCGCATATTGCCCAAAATTCAGTCTGTCCTTATTAAGATAAGTAATAGAGATTCTCTGACCCGCAAAAAAACAGCCAACGGTCGCCCTACCCTGTTGGTCAAATTCTTCTTTAACCAGTTGTGGGGCGAGGATTAAATCGCCATTTTCCCCTCGGACACCAAAGACCTGGGTGAGCATGGTTAAGACAAGCCAACTAGCCGAGCCGGTCAGATAATGATACTGCCCACGACCTTGGGAATCAAAATACTCAGGGATACCCGGATAAATCCGGCTTCTGGTAGTGTCCGTGCACATCCGAAAAATGGAAGAAATCACCTCACGGCCCTCAGATACAAAACCCCTCGCATACAGGGCGTAGGCATACATCACGGCCATGTGATTAAAAAAGGAGCCGTTTTCTTTGCTCCCGTAAGCAAATCCAAAGGCGCGACCCAAATCCATATAATGGGGCAGACGAAAATCGGTATTCAAACGATACCCGCCCAGCTCTTTGTCCTTCAAATACCGTCGAACGCAACCGATCACCTGCTCGATGTCCCCTGGCTGTGCCAGACCGCTTAAAATCGGAAACACCTGACCGGTTAACGTCATCCGGACAACTTTTCCCTTGCGCCCTTCCACCCTTGCGCCTTTGTTATCGTAATAGCCGTTGTACCAGCTACCCCAATTATTTTTAGAGGAACTGGCTGGACCGACCTGAATTCTTTCCTGTTGTTGAATGTGACGGAATACCCACCCTGCCTTACGGCGCAGATCCCGCAGAAGATCCACCACCGCGACATTGATCTGTTTGCCGCTAATATGTGGTTGAACCTTGGGGAAATATTGTTCAAACAACACCCTCTGCCTTGCCGTAACGCTGGAATAATTAATCGTCTTTCCCGTAACCGAATCCAGCAAAATCAAGAGTTCCTGCGCCAGGGTTACCTCCCGTAGATTCTTGTAGTTTGCCAGATGCTCCAAGAGCTGCGCGCATTGCAACAAATTGCCAGCGTACAAGGCAGTGAATGCCACGCTTTCTCCGCGCTCGAAGGCCATATCAAGTCCATCATTCCAATCGGCATTTTCTAAACGCGTGATATTGTGCTCTCCTACATTGAAAAATTGGACCAGGTGCTGCACCAAGACGTGTTCGAGGACCGAGCCATGATAATGACGACCAGTTTTAGTCTTAAGACAATTGCCCTGCCACGGCTCCCAAGTCCTGTCGTAACAGCGCGCACGCGATAGCTGGGGGTCTCTAAAATAGGCCTGAGGCTCAAAGAGGATCGAATGGTCTCCTGTCTGATGAATGTACAAAAGAAGCGTCAGAAATGGCCACGCCCCATGGTCCATCCAGACGCGGCTGATGGCGTTTCGGTCCGCCATGAATCCAGATTTATTGCCGATAATAGTTGCGTTTGATCCGTCGATACGTACACCCGCAAAATTATCTTTAAGCATCTCACGAACAACGGTTGGCTCAATCAAAATAAGAGACAACAAATCCTGCCACAAATCACGCCACCCTCGCCCTCCTTTGCCGTAATCATGGTCCGGTAAAAATGAGCACCCAAATATCCGACGCAATACCGGCTGAAGGGTGACCCAGTGCATCCAGGAATTGAATGTTGGATTGCCGGTTCCAAAGCAAATGGTATTGGCCTTGGCCATCCAAAATCTTTTGTTAGCCTCAAAGGCCTTTTTAAATTTTGGTGCCGTATTAAACCGATGAAAAACCCTTTTGGCCTCATTGGGACTGGCGGCAATGCCCATCACGATAAAATATTCCTGCTGCTTCCCCGGCCCCAGCCTAATTTTTTTGAAACGTAGCGCCCCCATGGCCTCTTGACCATTGCGTGCGACCTGGGGTAAAATCTCCGGTGTACGATTTTTGGTCACCGCAACCGGCGCAAGAGAGATACCCCCTTCTCCATAAAAACTTTCTACCGTTGGAAATGTCCCCTCAGGGTTAATCCCTTCGAGAGATTGATCCTTGGCGTTACACCCCAAAACAAAATAAACTGTTTTATTGGGTTGATGCCCATGTTCGTTAAAAATCATTGTTGGGTGAACAATCACCCCTGCGGACACCTGACTGATCCGATGCAATAAAGAACTCACATGCTCATGGTCATGCTTATTGGCCAAGGCTCGACAAAACAATGGAAGACTAAAAGTAGGGACAATAGAGAGTGTTTGACGGGAAATGTTCTGAACGCTGACTCGCATTAATTCCACATCCCCACCGGCAATGGGGACAAAATTCAAGGCCTCGATCCTTATCCCAACGCGCCTATCGTCATGAGTCAGCTTATGCCACAACGCCCCAGCCTCGAGCAAGGACTCGCCCTGGCGCTGCGGTGTTGGGTTAAACGAAACGATGCCTTTACCATCAACGAAACAAAAAAAGTTACGTACGCTGTTTCGTAAATCTTCCCTGGACATTGGCTTGGTTAAATACCGAGCACTGTCGATCTTGATATCGCCGCTTAAAAGGGGCGTGATGGCAGATTTGATAGCATTTGCATCGATACCGCAGAGAGGAAAGTAGATAGTATTAAACTTGGTAGCCTGCTTGGAGATAAAACTAATCCCATCATCGAGATACGTGTACAACGCGTGTCCCATTGGCACAAATTTCCTGCTCCCTTAAGTGAACATCGCTATCGGAATTCCACCCGACTGGATGGGGGAAGGCGAAGAACCACAGCTGGACATTTATTCGCAGTGGGCAGTGGGCATGACAAATTTGTATAGCCGGGACATCTGCACCAAATCGATTGTATAGAATTTGAGGCCGATGTGCCACATACCCGACTCATCACGCGAAATCCACGTCACCTGGCCTTTTAAAATCATGGGCTCCTTGCAATCGGGCAATGTGACCTCCAAAGATATGCTGTCATTGAGAGATATTTCTTCGGTCGTCGCAATCATGACCCCTAAGGCCGAGGCATTCTCCAAATAGACATTCACGCCGTCACCATATTCATGCCCATTGGCTTTAAATTTAATGGGCAAATGGGCCGCGAAACGTTCAAATGCCCTACGATCTATATTACGTTCTTCAATGGTATTCACGAAACTACTCCTTGGTTAGCTCTATGCCTTTGCCTCGCAAGAGGCAGTACCGATTAAAACGTGACTTCCTTTCCGTCAGAGAGCTCATCAACAAAAGAATCTTTCCTCTGACGAAAATAATTATCCAGACTGGATTTGGACTCTTTGGGCATGGCCTCAAACGAAACACCAACACGAAAATTCTTGGTTTTCTGAATCCACTGCACCCACTTGACCAGGCCCTTGACGAAGGCCGGATTCCCTTGTTTCGATAAATCCAATTGAATCGCAATCTCTCTATTCAAGGGAACCCGTCGCCTGGAGACAAACCCTAGACCGCCTCTGCTGAAATCCACGATCTTGCTCTCCCCAAAAGACTCAGTCCCCTTACCGTCAACCGGGACAATGCACCCGATCCTGCGATCTTTCCTCTTATTTGACATTTTCGCAACCTATCTATTGGCAATATTTAGATCAATTTATCCCGTATTAATTACTTTTTATTGTAGTAGTGTCTCTGGAAATAGCAACAAAAATTTATATAAATGCTTTTAATTTAAATATAATATATTATTTTCCGAAAAGCAAATGTTCTGCAATAAAATATCACAAAAAATCTTGAAAAAAAACAAAAAAATGCTAACTTTAATAGGGGTGGTTAGATGAGCTGGTTTGGGCGATAGGGAGTTTTATGAACTTATCACATTTATCTGATTGCCAGACATTAGCAGTCATTTAGAAACCGCTATTAATATTTGTAACCTATTGAATTATATTAATTTATATATACGCTAATGGACTCATTTCAGACACTAATTACTGCGACCGATTCTATCATTCTGGCGTTTATGTTTTACTGCATCTGCCGCGGATGGTCAAAGGGGATGGCGCGTACCTTACTTGGCCCTCTCTCGTTTCTCTTTTCTTGCGTGATCGCGTTCATTGCTTATTCCAAAAATCATAACATGCTCACGGCCCTTGCCATCACCGTTATCGGCCCCTGGATATTGACCATGCTATTTACATTCGCGCTGAATATCTGGCATCAAAGCG
Organism: Planctomycetales bacterium; assembly: GCA_005239675.1. GTDB lineage: Bacteria > Omnitrophota > Gorgyraeia > Zapsychrales > Zapsychraceae > UBA10015. The sequence goes on along the minus strand of SBBO01000045.1, from coordinate 17,542 downwards.
CTGGCGAGAGAGCGCCTCTCTCCTCCCTAAGCCGCATATGTGGCAGCGGGATTGCCCTGATGTGGTCAGGCATCCATCTTTTACTTGTGCTACTATTTATTGTCGTGATTCCGATGAATATCCCTTGGCTCGAGACAATACGCCAGGATGTTTTTAAATCCAAGACCTACACCCTAGTCGACCAATGGACAAAGCACCTAATCCCTGAAAAAACGATCGACATCCGTTCGATTTCGCGCCTGCTCCAGGACCCGACCCAAATGCAGCGCGTCCAATCATTACCAGAATATACGGCCATCACAGAGGATCAAACCATACGAGAACTTCTGGCAGACGATGCGCTTGTCAAAGATATCACAGATAGAAATTTCTCTAAACTAATGGCAAACCCCAAAATACAGGCGCTCTTGGAGAACCCTGGCATTCTCCAGAAGATGTTACAACTAAATATTAAAATGATGGAGCAGTCACCGAATCCGCCACAAGATTAGGCTTCATTTCCCAATACAAAACTGCGCAAAGATCTGTTCCAATAAATCATTGTCGATATCTCGCCCGGTGATCGTGTCCAAGGAGTTGATCGCCCTTTTAATCTCCTCAGAGACAAATTCTAGCGATAATCTCTCTTTAAGCGACTCTTGAGTCTTCGTAACTGCCTCCAGGGCCTCCCGTAAGGCGCGAATATGCCGCGCATTACTGACAAGAATCCCTTCCGTATCAACCGTCTTGCCATGCCAGACATGTTCAACGATAGCCTGCTCCAACTGCGGAATACCTTCCTTGGTTAAGGCAGAGACACAAACGATCTTTGCATCTGGAAAAATGATTTTGAGTTTGTGTTTATCGATATTATGACCCAAATCATATTTGTTAAGCACCATAAATAAATTCTTACCACGGACTAAATCAAAAAGTTGCTCATCGTCGCTATGGAGTGGCGCGCTGGCATCCAGGACAAAAAGTACCAAATCAGCCATCTGGACATGCAGACGGCTGCGCCGGACCGCCTCGGCTTCAATCAAATCGCGCGACTCCAAGACACCGGCAGTGTCAACCAACTGAAAAGGAATGCCCTGGATATGCGCCGTCTCTTCAATGGTGTCACGCGTCGTCCCCGCAATTGGTGAGACAATAGCGCGCGGCTGCCTCAAAAGAACATTAAGCAATGACGACTTGCCCACATTGGGTCGCCCACACAAGACAACCTTGATCCCTTCTTTCAAGATCCGGCCATGATCACTATTGATGAGCAGTGTCCCAATATCCTCTTTGGCCCGCTCAATACCTTCACCAAGCAAGGCAACCCATTGCTTATCGGTATCGATATCATCTTCGGGAAAATTAACAATGGCCTCCAGCGTCACATAAACACCCAATAACTGTTCCCGAATTTTCTCTAGTTTCCTGGACAGCTCACCTTTCAGTTGGCTGGTGCTGACCCGTAAAAACGCCTCGGTCCGAGAAGAAATAAGATCCAACACTGCCTCCGCCTGGGCGAGATCTATCCTCCCATTTAAAAATGCCCGTTTGGTGAATTCCCCTGGCTCGGCCGGCCGTGCGCCCAGATCGACGGCCAGTTCAAGGGTCGCCCGCACCGAAACGATCCCGCCATGGACGCTCATCTCCACCACATCTTCTTTGGTGTAGCTTTTGGGCGCGCGCATCAACGTCAACAAGGCCTCATCGATAACCTGTCCAGAGCTCTTTCGGACAACATCCCCGTAATGGACCGTAAAGCTCTTGAATGTAGACGGCCTTGTCCTATCCCTAGCAATAAACATCTGATCCGTAATAGCCAAAGCCATGGTACCGCTTAAACGTACGACACCAATCCCGCCCTGCCCCAATGGTGTCGAAATGGCAACAATCGTATCGTCTAGATTGAGTGGTGGAGACATAAATAACGTCTGACTTGACCAACCAGAAAGATCGATCCGGTAATAAGGACAACATCTTCTTTCAAGGCGTGGCCGGCAACATGTTCGAGGGCCTGCTGGATATTGGGTGTGATAAGGCAGGATTTTCCAGGAAACAATGTTTTCAATTCGTCTTCCCGAAAGATATGCGCCCGCGGATGGTCGGCTCTCGTTGCAACAACCCGGGAGACGATCCGGTCTAATTGCCGGCAGATACCGAGAATATCTTTATCCTCGCTTATACCTAAGACAAGTATCACGGTCCTATGCAACAAATAAGACTGTAAACTCTCCACCAAATTCAACGCCGATGCTGGGTTGTGGGCGCAATCGAGGATAACCAAAGGGTCCTTGCCAACAATTTCTATACGCCCAGGCCAGAAGGCATGCCGCAAGCCATGGCGCAGGGCCTCATCATCGATAACGGTCCCGCCATCACGCAACGACTCAATAATGCCAAAGGCAACAGCGGCATTAACCACCTGATGCTGTCCCCTTAGAGACAATTCCAGGTGCGGATAATAACGTTTGGCGCGACTAAAGGAAACGACCTGATTATTGATGTCCTGACGGATCGTTTGCCATTTGATATCCTCACCAATCCATAACGGATGAAGGGCGAGCCTTGCGCAGTGTTCACGCAATACCTCCCGCGCCTCATTTTCCTGAGGGGCGATAACAACGCGCTGGCAACGATCTTTAATGATGCCGGCTTTTTCACGCGCAATCTGGGCTAGGGTGTTTCCCAAAAATAATGTGTGCTCCAAGCTAAGAGAAGTAATGGCGCATATACTCGATGGGGCGATGTTGGTGGCGTCCAACCGCCCCCCCATACCTGTCTCCACCACTGTCCAATCGACGCGCCTTTGATAAAAATAATAAAACGCCATTACCGTAAAAAGCTCAAAGAAACTTAATGGGCCGAGCTCTTCATCGGCGCGCAACTGTTCAATGGTTGGTTTGAGGATATCAAGTATCTGGCATAAATCTGCCTCACTGATCATGTCCGGAAAAATATTTTCTTCATCCACCGAAGGTGGATAAATCCCTTGCCCGCCCATGCCATGGACCACCCGTATCCTCTCACGATAATGACCCAAATGCGGAGACGTGTATAACCCGACTCGGTATCCGGCCTTCTGCAAAACAGCTGCCGTCAAGGCACAGACCGACCCCTTGCCCTTGGATCCGGCCACATGGATGATCTTGAGATGATTCTGCGGATCGCCCAGAAGCGCCAAGAGTCGGCGTACGCGCTCCAGTTTAAATACACAGCGATGGGGATAAGGGACAGGTGATAATTCGAAGTTAACAAACGAAGCAATATATTCTTGGGCCTCGGAAAAGGTCATAGCTATTCATGTAACAGGTAGGATCACATCTTATCCAAAAAATAAATCCTCTGCGGTCGAACGTGTCAATGCCGAAAGTGACGCAGGTCTGTCATAACCATCGCAAAACCTGCCTTGTCGGCGGCTTTAATAACTTGCGGATCGGCAACCGAGCCGCCGGTTTGAATGATAGCCTTCACGCCCGCCTTGGCCGCCAACTGGATATTATCGATATGGGGGATAAAGGCATCTGAGATGAGAACGCAGTGACGGGCATTCTTGCCAGCATTGGCAATAGCGGCCCGAACAGCCGCCACCCGGCTTGTCTGGCCACACCCTATACCGACCGTGCGGTTACCCTTGACCAACATAACGGCATTGGATTTAGCGCCTTTGATAATCTTCCAACCAAATAACATCGATGCCACTTGGGCAGGGGTTGGCTTTCTTTTCGTGACGCATCTTAGGTCGCCCTTGTTGAGCGTGCGCTCGTCACGCTGCTGCACAAGAAGCCCCCCATACACCCTCTTGAAATCAAGATCACTGCTGGCTAATTGAGCAAGATCCAACTCCAGCAGCCGTAAATTCTTTTTTTGAGAAAGCATTGAAAGGGCCTTGGCCTGAAAACCGGAGGCGATCACACACTCCATGAAACCGCTCTTGAGGATTCGTTGAGCGGTTGCGACGTCAACCTCTCTATTCAACCCAATAATCCCCCCGAAGGCCGCGACAGGATCGCAGCGCCAGGCATGCCCGTACGCCTGGACCAAGGTGTTGTCCTGCGCAACGCCAGTCGGATTAGTGTGCTTGACGATAACCGCTGCTGGCCGCGGGAGGTCCTTAATAAAATCCACGGCGGCATTGCAGTCCAGAATATTATTTAACGACAAATCTTTACCCGCAAGCTGTTTCATCTTGGCCAGACCATGAGTCTCATCGGTGTCCTTATAAAAAGCAGCTTGCTGATGGGGATTCTCACCGTAACGTAGATCCTGAATCTTGGTAAAAGAAAATGTTAGGTATTTGGAGAAACTTGAAAGCTCCTTAGGCGACAGACGCTGTTGTAAGAATTCTGATATGACACGATCATAATGCGCTGTATGAACGAAGGCCTCCACGGCCAACTGAAACAAGATTGAATCCGCCAAAAGGCCATTATTGGTATCCAACTCCTTAAGGATCTCTTTATATTTTTGCGGGTTGCACAGAACACCCACGTTCCTAAAATTTTTTGCTGCCGAGCGTAATAAGGCAGGTCCACCGATGTCGATATTTTCAATCGCCTCCTCGAGTGTCACGCCTTTCTTACGAACAACACCCTCAAAGGGGTACAAATTCACCACGACCATGTCAATAGGCTCGATAGCGTGCTGCGCCAACTGGGCCATGTGCTCTTTTTTTTCGCGCAGCGCCAGGAGTCCGCCGTGAATTTTCGGGTGTAGGGTCTTGACCCGACCGTCCAAAATTTCGGGAAATCCTGTATAATCCGCCACCTCACGGACATCAAGGCCGGCTTCTTTTAAAAGATGCGTTGTCCCCCCCGTAGAAAGGATCTCCACCCCCAAGGCATGCAACCCTTGCGCGAAGGCCGCGATACCTCTTTTGTCCGAGACGCTAATTAGGGCTCGCTTGACTTTTAACATAATCGCTAAAATACGCTACTTTATTTTTTCAATAATCGCACGCACAAACGCCGTCAGGTCTTCAGGCTTGCGGGAGGTAATGAGATTACCATCCACGACAACTTCTTGATCAACATAATGGGCTCCCGCGGCCTTCAAATCATCTTTAATAGCGAAGAAACAGGTAACCTTGCGGTCGCGGATGATATCTGCTGAAACCAGAAGCCATCCCCCGTGGCATATAGCGGCGATGACCTTGCCCTCCTCATGCATCCGATGGACAAAGGCAACGATATTGTCATACCGACGTAAAAAATCCGGCGCAAAGCCGCCTGGGATGATGACACCGTCAAAATCTTTTGTCTGGACTTGGTCAATAGCGGCATCCACTTTGACCGGATATCCTTCCTTGCTGCCATAGGCGGTCTTGCTCCCCGTTCCGATCACCTTGGTCTCAATACCGTCTTCCTTCAGCCGTAAGATAGGATACCAGACCTCAAGGACTTGATAAAGATCTTCGGCAAGAATAGCGATGACCTTACCTCTACGATCACTCATTTCTCATCCCTTGTTTCGCTATTGCCCCTGGGGTTATCCGCCGCAGCTAACGGCGAAAAAAACGGCAAGCATGGTTGCGACACATGCTTGCCCTTACATCATCTTAACTCAAGTAAAAAGTACCTCGATTGCTGCATTTTACTTCATTTTCTTACCCCGATAGCGTTTCTTCTCCGATGGTTTCATGTAAAACCGTCTTTCTTTCAGTTCCATCATAAAACCATCTTTTTGGCAGGCCCGCTTGAAAATCTTCATGGCCTTTTCAAACCCATGGGGGTCTAGGATCTTGACTTCAATCATGATACGTATTCACCGCCTTTGCATTTTAATATGGGAAGTATTATTATAGTATACACTGCTAAAATGTAAACAATTTTAAATTAGCCATTTTATTCATTTTGTCTAATTGATTTTAAACTCGGCTCTATCGCCTAATTGCAACTTTAATTGTGCTGCCTGACCAGCGTTAATTTCCAAGACATACAGGGCTAGCCCTGCGGGGGCATAAATAGGGCAGGGATCTTGCGGGCAGGGTGGGACGTTATGTTCGATATGCACGACTCGTTGAGTGGAATCTATCCAAATTATATCCAGGGAGATCAAGGTGTCTTTCATCCAGAAACTCTGCCGCTGAGTCTCGGGAAAAATAAATAGCATCCCACCATGAGGGGCCAAAGACTGCCTGAACTGTAGACCCCGAAGGCGGTCTTCTTCCTTCTGGACCACCTCCACGGTAATGCACTGGTCCTTAAAGCAGACCTGGTCTTGCTGCGGTGTATAACGGGAGAGACATCCATCGCATAAGAAACAAAGAAATAATAGGCAAGCGGTGGATAAAAAACTATGGTGAGTTTTCTTCATTCCGCCATCATTCTCCCATCAAATTTAGATAATCTTTAAAATCCATTTTGCCGGTGACCGCCTGGTTGACAATGGCAATCCTCGAAGAGATGTACGGATGCGTGCGCCAGTAACTGTACTCGCGGATCTTGCCTTGTTCCTCTTCCTTGCGCAACTTATCCAAGAGTCTCGTCATTGCGTGAGGGTCAAAGCCGGCTTTCTTTAAATATTTAACACCCAGGCGATCCGCCTCAAACTCATCTTCTTGAGAATATTCCATAAAAAGAGAGGTAAGGGCAAGCCCCACCCCTTGCGCCACCTTAGCATTCGACTGGCTGGCCAGACCCTGCAAGATAAGCGCACCATACATATTCTGGATCCTCTTAACAGAATGCTTAGCCGTGATATGGGCAATCTCGTGGGCAATGACACCAGCCAACTCATCATCGCTATCCACCTTGTCGATAAGCCCTTGAAACACATAAACGTACCCACCCGGTAGACTGACGGCATTCATGATGTCTTCGTCGATCACCTTGATGAAATAAACAATATCTTTACGATCTGCCACCGCAATCAGACGATCAAAAATACCTTGCACGCGTTCGTTGGTATCCACGTCGGTAATAATCTCATATTGCTGTTCCATCTTAGATGCCATGGCCTCACCAATGCCTACCTCTTTTACGGTCCCATAAAGGAGCGTCTCCTGTTTTTGGGTAGCGAGATTGTATTCACTCGTGCAACCAACCAGCGTGCAATAAAATAACAACACCATAACACTCAAGATATTCAATGATGACGGATGGCGGAGGTATTTCGTATTTCGTATTTTCATAAAATCGTTATTCCTGCTTTCTTAAGCATCGCGGCAAGTTTTGCCATAGGAAGACCGATGACATTGGAATAACATCCTTCAATGCGATGGATAAAAATACTCCCCCAGCCCTCAATGTCAAATCCGCCTGCCTTGTCAAAGGGGTTAACGCGACGATGATACTGAGCAATCTCACGAGACGTAAGAGAGATCATAAAGACCTTGGTTTTCTCATAATCAACTATTCTTTTTCCCGTTGCCACGTCAAAGACGGCCAGGCCCGTGTAGACCCACGATGGACAGGAAAAAAGAATCCGAAGAATGCGGCGGGCGTCTTTGAAGTTGCGCGGCTTACCGATGATCCGTTTGTTACCGATATAGACCAAGGTGTCGGCGCCGATCACAACCCCCTTTTGAAGGCTGGCGGCGACTTGGGCAGCCTTACGCAGGGCATTTTCCTTAACCAGGGCCGCACACGTCGTTTTAATTGTTGTCATCTCTCGGGCCCGGCTAGGCCGAACAATAAATTTTATTCCCAGTAATTTTAGAAGCTTTCTACGCTGGGGCGAGCGGGAGGCAAGGATGAGCTGCTTCATAAGCTTAAATTAATGGTTAATGGTGAATAGTCAATGGGGAGAGTGAATTTCTGATATATCAAAGATGGAGATAAGGGTACAGCCTTTAGCGGCCAGGGCCTCTTTGGCGCCTTCGTTGCGATTGACAATACAGATCGCTTTGGTGGGGTGGATACTCATCTTGTGTAAGACCTCCAGGGACTGGACAAGAGCTGCGCCGGTCGTGGCCACATCATCGAGCAGAATTACCTTGCTGTGGGCTAACAAAAGCGGCCCCTCGATTTGCTGTTGTTTGCCGTGCGGTTTAGGGGCCTTGCGGATAATAAAGGTATTGATAGGTCTCCCAGCCTGCAGACTCAGGACACTTATGGCACCCAACAAGGGATCTGCCCCCAGCGTTGGACCACCAACGGCATCCACGCCATCATCCTTGATCGCCTCCAGGATAATGCGGGCGCACAGATTAACCCCCTTGGCAGAAAGAGTCACCCGTCGGGCGTCAATATAATAATCACTTGTTCGGCCCGAAGAAAGGATAGTCTTCTCTGGAAAATAAGCATCGTGCTTAAGATGTTCAAGAAGCTCCTCTCGATACAAGGCTAACGACTGCTTCTCGTTATGTATAATGCCCATATAAAATCAGCCTCTCTGGCCTTGTTGCCTGCCGGTAGGTAGGTCTGCTCGCGTTTATGCCCTACTATGCGAACATCAAATTTTCTACCATCTTGATGGGTCGACTATCGCTTGATCCCTTTGAGCTCTAGATCAAAATCGTCTTTACTGTCGGCGTTATTACGCGCCTCTTGAGGATCGACCAGTCCCGTCTGGACCAGCTCCACCAGCGATTTCTTGAAGGACTGCATACCAAATACCTTCCCCTCGTCAATATATGTCTGGATCTCGCGGATTTGCCCCTCACGGATCAAACGCGCAATAGTCGGGGTCACGAACATCGTCTCGATCGCCGGGATCCGACCCTTGCCGTCTCGACGGGCGAGAAGACGAATCGAGACCGTCCCTTTTAAGATAAGCGATAACTGCATGCGCAACTCATCATGCAAATGCGGAGGGAAGAAATTGACTATCCGGATGATGGTTTGAACAGCATTGATGGTATGAAACGTTGTGATCGCAAAAGTCCCTAGTTCAGTCGCGGTAATTATCGCCCGCATGGTCGGCTCATCGCGGACGTTGCCGACATAAATAATATCAGGGCTTTGCTGGGTGACGTACTTGAGGGCCATTGAATAAGATTGAACGTCGAGTTCCATCTCGCGCTGGTTGATGATACTCTTTTTATCCTGAAATAAGAATTCAATAGGGTCTTCGATGGTGACAATATGTTTGGCGTAGGTGGCGTTGATGTATTCGATCATGCTGGCGATTGTAGTGGATTTGCCACTACCGGTGGCCCCGCAGACAAGGAAGAGCCCTTTAGATTCCGCGCAGAATCTCTGCATTATACTAGCGGGCAGATTCAGCTCATTAAAGTCTTTAATAGACGACTGGACGTGGCGGGCCACGATAGCGGGCGTGCCCCTCTGCATGAACACATTAACCCTGAAGCGCCCGACGGACGGCTCGACGTGGACAAAATCAATATCATAACACTCCAGAAATCGTTTTTTGCGGGTCTCATTGGCCAAAAGAAGATTGGTGATGCCCAGCATGTCCCCCTTGGGAATAGGGGCAATTTCCATGGCCTCTATCTTCCCGTTGACGCGCACCCGGGGAATGGCATTGGTGCGCAGATACAGGTCGGAGCCTCCCTTTTTACACATCAGCTCAAACAAATCTTTAAGATTCATAATTATTATCTCGATCGTTATCCTGGGGATGAATCCCCCGATCAGGCATTCTACCAAATGAATTTCATTGTACTTCGCCTGCCGCGTGAATTCAACCCAAATCCTTCTTAATTTTTATTATTTCAGCGGCAATCTCACGTTCGGCGGCCAATAGCTGGGCCTTGCGTTTGCCATAGCGCCCCGCATATCCCCCCAGCGAACCGTCCTTACGGATCACCCGATGGCAGGGAATCAGCAATGGATAGGGATTGCGCCTGAGGGCCTGGCCAATCACACGCATCGCCTTGGGGGATTTGATCTCTTCGGCCACCCACTGATAGGACCTCGTCTCTCCTAAAGGGATGGTCGCGACCCTAGCCAATACCTTCCATTGAAACTTGCTTAATTTTTTCTGCTTATTTTTCATACCCTCGTCTCCTATTTACCGCTGGAACATTCAAACATTTTTTTCGCGCGTAGCGCACGATGATAGGCAACGGCAAAACGGTGTGCCTCATCACGCACACGCACGACCAGTTGCCGCGCAAGCGAGTCCGCCGGCAACCTGATCGGGTCTCGCTTGCGCGGCAAGAAAATTTCCTCTGCGCGCTTTGCGATCGCGATGATAGGAATCCTAACCTCCAGTGCATCCAATACCGCACAGGCTGAGGATAATTGCCCCTTGCCGCCATCGATAACAATCAAATCGGGAAAGATCAATCTCTCCCTTTTCAGGCGGCTGTACCGCCGATGGACAATCTCGCCTAGCATCTGAAAATCATCGATACCATAAGCCCCCTGGATACGAAACCGCCGGTAATTGGATTTATCCGATCTACCGTTAAAAAACGACACCATCGAGCCTACGGCCTGAGCGCCCATGATATTAGAAATATCAAAGGTCTCAATGCGCTCTGGGAGGCGCGGCAGATTAAGCGCCCTCTGCAACTGCTCGGCCTCTTTAAAATAATTGATATCCTTTGTCCCTGAATACAGGGCGCCGATAGCCCTTATCTGGTCACGGATCTTAGCCGCCTCCTCAAACCGATGCTCTTTGGCTGCCTTTTCCATTTCCTTCTTTAAATTCTTGTACAATGTATCTTTTTTCCCTTCCAGGATGAGGGAGACGTTGCGGATGTTGCGGGCGTAATCTTTTTTAGAGATATTGCCGATGCAGGGCGCGTCACAGAGCCCCAAATGATAATCCAGGCATGCCTGGTGAGGGAAAGGATTGCAGGTGCGAAAATGGAAAATCTTGCGAATAATGGTCAAGGCCTCGCGGGTCAAGCCCGCATGGACATAGGGGCCATAATAAACGCTGCCTTCCTGCCTTGGCGTACCGCCGGGTTCCCGAGAAATCCGCCGAACAACCGAAACCTGCGGGAACAACTCGTCATTTATTTTAATATAGGGATAACTCTTGTCGTCTTTGAGCTCGACATTGTACTTGGGTTGATATTTCTTGATGAGGCTGGCCTCCAATAAAAGGGCCTCGGCCTCGCTGGCCGTCTCAATATAATCTATGTCAACTATCTTGGTAGTCAACACGTTCGTTTTATAAGAAACACCTTGACCTGAGCGGAAATACGACTGTACGCGCTTACGCAAAGACACCGCCTTGCCGATGTAAATAACCTTGCCGGCCGCGTCTTTCATTAAATACACACCGCTATTTAAAGAGAGCGTCTTAATTTTTTCGCTAATGTCCATGTCGTATGTTACCTAGCCATCCCCATATCTTCTGCGCTTGCTCGATGCGAAAGGCCATGCATAGCCATTGATAAACGCCTACGCCGGCCAGGCCGGCTGTGACAAACCGTGCTATCTCATGAATGTGTAAATATTGCCAAAGACTGAAGGCCGCGACACCGCTTAAGGCTGATGCGATAAACACTTTCGCAAAGTACTGGAATAGACCCCCATTGAATTGACCCAAACGTTTATTGAGGATATAAAATAAAATAATAAAATCCACGGTGCCGGCGAACGCGCTAGCAAGGGCAATGCCCCCCACCTTCAAAGGATGCATGAGGATAAAATTCAAAGTGGCGTTGATCATAAGACAAAGCGCGGCTACTTTAGCCGGGGTTTTCGTATCATGGAGGGCATAAAAGGCTGAGACCAAGATTTTTATTCCCCCAAAACTGAAGAGACCCAGCGCATAATACGCCAAGGCCGAAGAACTGATCATCGTAGAATATGCCCCAAACTCCCCGCGCTCAAAGAAAATCCGTATCATAGGCTCAGCAAACAAAATGAGGATAACCATGCTCGGACACATGACGAAAAATATATTCTCAATAAAAAAAATAATCGTGCGCTTGAAGGAATGGACCTCATTACGCTGGACCAACCCCGACAAGGTCGGCAACAAGGCAGAGGCCATCGCGACACCGAAAATCCCCATTGGAACCTGGATAATCCGGTTGGCGTAATAAATGGCCGAGATCCCACCCTCCCCCACAATGGCCGAAAGCGACGCACAAAAGGTATCAATCAAAACAGACAGCTGATACACGCCGCCCCCGAGGATCCGCGGGATAAGGAGTCTACCGATCTTGATCGCCCCTGGATGGTGCAACGTTTTTGGCCAGGCGTATGACATACCTAAGCTCGCCAATGGCCAACATTGAACTAAAAGTTGCAAGACACCACCTAGCAAAACGCCGACGGCAAGACCCAGCACAGGGTCTTGCATGGTGCGGGAATAAATCAGGGCCCCGGCGATCATGGCGATATTCAAAAGGCACGGGCTAAAGGCAGGCACCGCAAATGACCGAAAGGTAAACAATACCCCCATGCTGTAGGCCGTAAGTCCAATAAAAACTAGATACGGAAACATGAATCTGGTCAAATGGATCGTCAAGGCAAACTTAAGAGGGTCAGCCATGAATCCTGGCGCAATTACCCGGACAATGATTGGAGCAAAAAAGATACCCACTATCGTGATTGCGCTTAAAACAATCAAGGCGAGGGCAAGCAGGACACTGTTGAATTCCCAGAAGGCCTTTTGGTCCGCCTTCTCCTTGTATTCACACAGAACCGGCACGATCGCGGCATTCATTGCCCCTTCTCCGACTAAATCCCGAAAAAGATTAGGGATCTTGGAGGCGACGAAGAATGCATCCGCCCGCAGACCCGTCCCTAGAAACTTGGCCACTATAATATCCCGGATAAACCCCAAGAGGCGAGAACTGAGCGTCCCCACCGAAAGGATCGATGTCGACTTAATTAAAGAACGATGGGAATCATGGTCAGCTATTTTATTCATTGACAGTCGTTGTTCTATTTGTTATATTGACTTCAAAATTTTTTCACCACAAGTAGCGGTGGAAATAAAAAATCACATTACCCCTACTGATTCATCCCAGGATATTTGATCCCTGCTAATTCATCTCAGGGTATTTGACAGTACGAGATGAATCAAAACGCAGGGATTTCTCGCCGCCACTGCGGCGAAAAAGGAGACGTGCTGTGCCGCAAAGAAGAAATGCCATTAAAGAACTGCACAAGAATCATCAGAGACACCTGCATAACCTCGATATCTCGACGGATCTAAAGAAAACGATCAAGAAATTCCTCGCCTTTGTCAAAAACAAAAATACAACTGAGGCCCAATCCGCCTTGCGGATAGTACATAAAAAACTGGATAAGGCGGCCAAACGTCATCTCCTGCACGACAATACGGTAGCACGACGCAAGGCCCTCTTCAGCAGGCTGATCAAGAGTATCGCCTAATCTCTCTTTTTATCTTTTGTCTTCAGCAATAATGGTTGAGAGCTTTACAACCAATAGCTCCAAAGCATGCTGCGCATTAAGATGGCTGCGTTTAATATTCAGATCCGACTCCTGAAGCATCCTTAATCCTTGATGAAAATTTTCCTTGGAAAGCTTAAAACGAAGCTTGCCCCAGAACCAAACTAACCCTCCCATAATCTGCAAAGGATGCTCGCCCCCAGAAAATAGGCTGCTTAAGATACGGCAGGCCTGGACGTGATCGTGGTTGGATAAGGCATGGGTGACAGCGAAGACATTCTGCCGTGGTGGTGCGGGTGTCTGGTAAATTTGGGCACCGACCATCAGCTGCTTTAGAAAAGAAGAGTTAGTATCCACGCCGCCGGCATCCACGACCAAATCCACGTCGGTGCGGTTTTGGGCAATAAATTCCAGAAGGATTTTCTTGCTGGGAGTGTCCAGCTTATGGACACGACTAAGGACAACCAATCTCTTAAGGCCGACCGCCGGCATGGCCCAAAGCGCCTCTTTTAACTGCTGTGCATCGATGTCGGCGCCATCCAAACGCTCATAATCAAACAGTGATGCTGCCTTTGAAGAAAATATTTTATCCTTCCATTCGGCGATCTTCTGATCCTTAGCCGCAATATCTTCTCCTGTCAAAAGATGGACCATTCACCATCTACCAGTCTTCAATCACACGTTCGACAATCCGACGGGCCAGATCAGTAATGGCATCCTCCACAGCGGCCTCTTCGGTCCTGGCCAAGGCACCGGTTGTAAAATACGTCGTCTCCCCGGTAAACCCGGGTTCCGTCCAGGAGACCTCATCTTTATTGCTGTTCCATAGCTCTAGAGAGACCGTGATATGGATGCGGTATTCCTGCACATCGTCGTTATCCGTGTACCTTAAGGCCGTGCGATCGTAACCTACCAACTGACCTTTTAGGACAAGGTCTGCGGTATCGGCATCGGCGATTTTTAAGCTTCCATCAAAAAGAAAGCGATTGACGATGGCGTTTCTGGTTTTGACTTCAAGGAGCGGAAGATAGAGATTGCGCTGTCCCTCGGCTGAGAAATCGATATTATTCTTGAACATGGCAATATGGATTGTCTTAATGCTGGCAGGAAGCGTGGAACGGCTCGTATAGCCACAACCAGATAAAAGACTGACCGCCGCAGCGCACATAAGCACCAAGACGTAAAGACATGGGCATCGCATGCCCTTGCCCTTTGCCCTGGTATTATCTATAGCGCATTGATTCATGGGACCTTGGTACTGACTTCGCGGATTTTCTTGAGCGCTGCGGCGGTCCATTTGGAATTCTTAAAATCATCGACAATAGTCTGATAATAAACCAATGCCGATGTGTATTTTTGATTCTTCTCGTAAAACCTGGCAATAAGAAAATGACTTTCGGCTTCTCTATCTCTTAGCTTCTGGATTTGATCTTTGGCCTCATCGGAAAGCTGTGCCTGCGGATATTTCTTGACAAAATCACTAAATTCATTAACAGCCTCTTGAGTGATCTTCTGGTCATACGCGGCATCGGCGGAGCGCTTGGTATCGCTAATGGCAATTTGATATTGCGCGGCCTGGGCCCAACGTGTCTCAGGATAATCATTGACAACCTTTTCAAATTCGTCTCTGGCCTCCCGGTACATATTATTTTCCATCAGATATAAACCAATTTTATAACGTGAAGGGGGTGCGAGGTCTCCATAGGGGGCGTTTTTGATAACCGTCTTAAACATCTCCACGACCGCATAATCATCGCCTGCAAACTTGACCAAGTTGCCACGATTATCCTTGCCCTCAAAAAGGTTGACGGTCATATCATATTGCTTACGAACGATTTCTGCACAACGCTCGCTAAATGGATACTTCTCAATGACCTCCTGATACGTCTTAAAGGCCTCAGGGGCATTACCCATAGCCTCCCATGAGGCCCCAACATAATATTGAGCGTCTGCTGCTTCACGCGAACGCGGATAATATCGAATCAATTTCTTAAATTCAGGGATGGCATTCTTATATTCTTCAGCCTGATACAAACTAAGCGCGTATTCAAGTTGCTCGAAAGGAGTTTCCTTGACGGCATATTTGGGATTGACCCACTTATTGGTCTCTTTTGTCCAGACCCAAAAGGCAAGAACGCGCGTAGTCCCTAACGGTGATAACATCATGACAAATAACAATATAAATATTCTAAAGAAACACATATGCGGCAATCTAACACACTCCCTTGGGTTTGTCAATATCAGCCCGCGCATATTGTTGTTAAATAGTGATATGTCTGCTTTGAGTTACTAATGAAATGTCCGCTTTAGGCTGGTGGGTAGAATGGTCCTCTAACCAGGAGGTCGTGATGAACATCTATCCACCGAAAGCCGTGGGGCGGGTCATGAAAGTCCAAGAGATCATGTTAAGAGCGATATCAGGTCAAATGTTATGGTTTCAAGCCTGGGTTTTATTGCATCAGGAGAGAAAAATAGCTGCTGCGTTGGTTGGATGAAAATGGCGACGCGGCCTGCGGTCGGTCAACCAGAGAAATAAAAAAAGACTTAAGTAATACACAATAACTACCCAGGCCGTAAGCCCGCGCACTTGGAAATGCGCCCCTGGGATCTGGATGCACAGGGCAATAACCCCTACCATGATAGCCAATAGCGCTTGAATACACTGAGCAAAGAGAAACGCTATGGTCGGTAAGACTAACCCTATGATAAGAAAAACCATGCCCAAAATAACAATAACCGAGGCCAGCGGGATGACCATCAGATTAGCCAGGATGGCAACTGGTGTCACCAGCTCAAAGTAATAGGCAATCAGAACCGCAACCCCTAAATAGGCAGCACAAGAAAGTGCCAGAGACTGTCTCCCATAGTGTAAAACCATGACTGCGGCACTCTGATTACGAGAAGTTGAATCCTGCGTCTTTCCATTACCGCAAAGTATGCTCATGAAGCGAGGATAAATGACGATGATCGCCCAGACGCTCACAAACGACAGTTGGAACCCTATATCAAACAGATTTAAAGGGTTCATCCACAAAAGGATCAAAGCCGCGCAGGCCAGAGTATTAAGAGATTGGGTCTCCACTTCCAGAATAAAACTGGCCAAGAATACGCTCGCCATTACTGCTGCCCGCACAACCGGCGGCTGTGCCCCTGTCAAGATCGCATACAATATGATCATCAACATCGTCAAGAGATAATGCCAGCGTCTTCCCAGGGGCAATATCTTAAAGAATAAGAATGTCGCGTAGGTGACAATCCCTACATTGAACCCCGAGACGGCCAGAATATGGGTCACCCCAGAGAGCCTGAACAATTCATTGATATGTCCCGGAATATTATAACGGTCCCCCAAAAGGAACCCTTGCATTACCCCTAAGGCAGCGCCGGAGAAATGTCTTTCTAAGATGTTATTTAACCGGCCCTTCCATCTGGCCAATCCGACTATAAAAAGATTACCTCGGTTTGTAGCCAAGATCTCCAGGGATCCTTGTTTCTTGACGCTCAAGATAAACTTGATGCCTTTGTGTTCTAGATAATCACGGTAGGAAGACCGGCTGGCAGATGAGAAATCAAATGGCTTATGCGGTTTTCCCTCAGCGACCAGATAATCTCCAACGCATAGTGCCTGCTTGCGGAAAATATTCACCAGGACTTGTCCGCGCGTCTTGTGCCATCTCCCGTGGGCATAGAGGCGCTGGACGTTCAACCGAAATGTCGTTTTATCAATGTTCCTCCATCGGCGTCCTGTGACATCGGAGGCGACCACCCCTTCCAGCCGGATTGGTATTTCGTAAAAATACCACGCCATGTGGTCAATGTGATCTGGTGAGCGCATGGCATATCCTCGGGCATGAACATGGCCCACCGCGATAAAAACCAACAATACCAAGACAAGTGGCAGGTATACCCTGTTGCGCAGCCACAGCGCAGCAACGATGGCTGCTATAATCCACACGCAAGAAAAAACAGGGGGGATCTGTGTATATTCGTCCAATAGGATCCCTAACGCGAAACAGACAGCCACAAAGACGAGTGGACAATGGATAATCTTGGCCCTAGCGGTTGTTGTCATGGGATGATAGATTATCGGGTGAAGATTTCGGGAGATCTGGGGCAATCTTCAGAAACCGTACAAATCTTTCCCGATTCTTCTGTTTGATGCCCGGAATAAAACTAAGTTCTTCCAGTGACTGAAAACGCCCGTTAATGGCGCGGTATTCAACAATCCGGCGTGCCGTATACCGGGAATGGGATAATAGATTGTTACCCCCTAAAAAAGCTTTTAATTTTTACAAAAGAAACGTTTGAAAAATTAAAGAACGAACTGGCTATCTATCAGC
>SBBO01000024.1 GCA_005239675.1 Planctomycetales bacterium | reverse complement strand
TGATAGATAGCCAGTTCGTTCTTTAATTTTTCAAACGTTTCTTTTGTAAAAATTAAAAGCTTTTTTAGGGGGTAACAATCTATTATCCCATTCCCGAACCTGTCTGCAATCTTCTGTTGTGTATTTTCTGAAAAATGTTACAATATCTTTTAAAGCAAAATAACCATTGTTCTCTAGGGCAGTGCATACACAGAAAAAACAGGAATTAAGACAAGGGGTATTAGCCCTTTTACGCAAACAGAAGGAGGAAGAGCGATTGGCGAAAAGTTTGGTCATTTGGGACAAACTTTTTAAGAAGCCGGAGTTTCAGGAGGCGCTCACTATATTGTTTTATGCTGCATTTGACGGGGAAGTGGATACCTTTGAAATGATGAAGCGTGCACAACAATTAGGCAAAACAATAGGATTACCTTATATTGTTCGTAATGAAAAGAGAATGATCCCAATTGTGATTGAATCTCTCGAGGAAGACCTCGAGATAGGTCCTTACGGAGTCCAACAACCCCTGGACGCCAGCTCCCATCGCAGGTTAAGTCGAGATGAGCTGGATTTAGTTGTCGTCCCTGGCATTGCCTTTGACTCGAATAACTATCGCTTAGGCAGGGGCCAGGGGTATTATGATCGTTTTTTAAAAGGGCTGTCCCCGCGCACTCCGACGATTGGCCTCGCATTTGATTTTCAGCTTGTTGACCGCCTTCCTCCCCCCGAAGAGCACGATGTCCCGGTTTCTTACGTTCTTAGCAATTGACTCAGCGGTTAATTTTTAAATAAATATTCGCTGGAAAACATTTGATACCATGTCAAGGGGGCTCTATGTTTGACGAATTAAGAATATATCTTTACAGCGTCAGGCTGTTTATCTTTTTCATTTTTTCGTTTTTTGCTGGGTATTTACTCCGCTGGTTTTTTAGTGGCAAGAGAATTAAGGAGGCAGAGCAGAGGGCCAAGACATTGGTTGACTCTGCAGAGAAAGAGACTCAAAGACGAAAGCAGGAAGTTGAGCTACAGGGCAAAGACCTGATGATCAAGGTGCGCCAGGATTTTGAGGCTGAGACCAAACAGCGCCGCGAAGAAATCTTGGTCGCTGAGAAACGGATTCAGCAGAAAGAAGAAAATCTAGATAAGCGGGTTGATCTCCTGGAACGTAAAGAGAGGGATATCAGTACGCGTCTGACCAAGCTGCAGGAGGATGAAAAGGTCGTTCAGGAAAGAGTTAAGCAGTTGAGTGATCTCATCGCAGAGGAAAAACAAAGGCTGCAGAAGATTTCTTGTATGAGCGAGGGGGACGCTAAGAATTTGCTTTTATCCCGCCTGGACCAGGAGATCCTTCATGAAAAGGCAGTGCGCCTACGCGTCATGGAAGACGAGATTAAAGACACGGCCGACAAGAAAGCCCGCCAGATTATTGTAACGGCTATCCAGCGGTGCGCCGGCGAACATACAGTCAGTTCTACGGTCACGGTCGTCATGCTCCCTAACGATGAAATGAAAGGTCGGATCATTGGGCGGGAAGGCCGCAATATCCGGGCCCTCGAGGCCGCGGCCGGGGTTGATATTATCATCGATGATACCCCGGAGGCCGTCACGATTTCCAGTTTTGACATGTACCGCCGGGAGGTTGCCAGGATCGCCCTGGAGAGTCTTATCGCTGATGGGAGAATTCATCCCGGTCGCATTGAAGAGGTGGTGGAAAAGGCCAAGAAGGAATTGGACAATGTCATCAAAGAAGAGGGGGATAAGGCTGCCTTTGATTTAGGAATTCATGGCATGCACCCTGATCTTCTGAAATTAGTGGGTCGCTTGAAATTTCGGACCAGTTATGGACAAAACGGTTTACAGCATACTAAAGAAGTGGCTATGCTCATGGGGTCTATCGCCTCTCAGCTTGGGTTGGATACCAAGATCGCCATGCGTTCCGGGTTATTGCATGATATCGGTAAAGTTGTTGGGCAGGGAGCGGAGGAAGGAACACACGCGATCGTTGGCGCAAACCTGGCGCGAAAGTGTGGCGAATCTCCTGAGGTTGTTAATGCCATTGAATCACACCATGAAGAGGTAGAGAAAAATTCTCTTTACGGGGCGCTGGTCTGTGTGGCGGACGCTATCAGCGCTGCCCGTCCCGGCGCGCGTACCGAGACCCTAGAGACCTATATCAAACGGTTGGAGAATCTGGAGAAAATCACTAATTCCTTTAATGGCATTGCCAAGTCCTATGCCCTGCAGGCCGGCCGTGAAATCCGTGTCATCGTCGATCCCGACAAGATTAATGACGACGAGGCCATTGTCCTCGCCCGTGACATCCGTAAGAAGATCGAAGAGGGCATGGAATATCCTGGCCAAATCAAGATCATTGTCTTGAGGGAGAAAAAGGCCATTGAATACGCGAAATAAGATTGAGCGATGAATATCCTTTGCATTGGGGACATAGTTGGTAAACCTGGCCGCAAGGCTGTTGAGGAGTTATTAGCCGGGCTTAAAAAAGAATTTCAGATTGACTTTGTGATTGTCAATGCCGAGAACGCGGCTGGTGGATCGGGATTGACGGCAGGAATTGCCCAAGAGCTGTTGAATGCAGGCTGTGATTGCCTGACTCTGGGTGATCATGTCTGGGATCAAAAGGGATTTGAGGATTATCTTAATAAAACCGACAACGTCTTGAGACCTGCCAATTTTCCCGGTGGGACACCTGGCAAGGGCTGGTGTGTCATTAAGAGCGCATTCGGTCAAGACGTGGCGGTCATTAATCTCCTGGGTCGAGTCTTTATGCGGTATTATGTCGAATGTCCCTTCAGGGCCTTGGAGCGGATCGTCCAAGACGTTCGGCAAAAGACACCGATCGCGGTGGTGGATATGCATGCGGAGGCAACAAGCGAAAAGATTGCGCTGGGACATTTTATTGATGGTCAAGTGTCAGTCGTCTTTGGCACGCATACGCACATTCAGACCGCAGATGAAAGAATTTTACCCAATGGAACAGCTTACATCACGGATTTGGGGATGACAGGCCCTTATGATTCGGTCATAGGCCAGACCAAGCAGGACATCATCAAGCGTTTTCTGACGAGCATGCCCATTAAGTTCCAGGTGGCTGAAAATGATGTGATCGTGCATGGAATCATTGTCGCGGTGGATGATAAGACGGGCAGGGCACAGACGATCACGCGCCTGCAAAGAGGATACCTGGCTGGGGAGACGATTTCAAAAAAAAATGAATGAAGTTTGTAGTCTTTAAAAACATCTATGTTATACTATATCTGTTGTTTTTTGCATTAAATTATTTTCTTGCCTAGCAGATGAGGCAAACTGTGACTAATTGGGATGGGTTAAATCGTAGAAGATTTCCACGCGTCATCTATCCGTGCCTAGTGGTTGTCCAGCGCATCGAAGGTGGCAGCAAAGATATTATTTTGACGCACACTGAAAACATAGGCGTGGGCGGCGTGTGTCTTATCTTGAAGCAGGATCTTAAGATGTTTTCTATGATTGAACTCGAGTTAGATCTATTGGACTTAGAAAGTCATATTAAATGCCAGGGAAAAGTCGTTTGGAATGTCCAGCACAAGAGCGACGCCACCAATAAGCCCACATTTTATGACATTGGGATAGAATTCTCCGATTTGCTGCCGCAGGAGCGGGAACGGATCGACCAAATTATCCAGCGTCTGGTCAAGAATGCGGAAGAATCAACCTCTCCTTAAAATGATCAATTTTTCCTTATCAGTCGCGCACGATTAATCCGTCAGTATAACGTAATACGTCGTACCGGAATATTGCCAGATGATTAAGGTCAGATTTGCACCAAGTCCAACAGGAAATCTGCATATTGGGGGTGCGCGCACAGCCTTGTTTAATTGGATGTATGCCCGCTCCCAATCGGGGAGGTTCGTCCTGCGTATCGAAGATACCGACCTTCAACGTTCCCGTCCGGAATTTGTTGCTGAGATCCTTGAGAGTTTACGCTGGCTGGGACTCAGCTGGGATGAGTTGTATTATCAAAGCAAGCGTTTTGATCTCTACCGTCGGCACGCTGAGGATCTTCTCAGTCAGGGTAAGGCCTATAAAGAGGGCGAGGCAATCATCCTGAAATCAGCGTTGCAGGAAATCAAGATCGATGATCTGATCCGTGCGGAGATTGTATTTGATACGGCGACGATCAAAGATCAGGTGCTCATTAAATCCGATGGGTCTCCTACGTATAGTTTTGCCTGTGTCATCGATGATGCCGATATGGCTATCACTCATGTCATCCGCGGGGAAGACCACATCTCGAACACACCCAAACAGATCATGATTTATCAGGCCCTGGGGTTTAAAATCCCCCAATTTGCCCATTTGCCTTTAATTATGGACGAAGAAGGGGGGAGACTTTCCAAGCGTAGCGGGGCAGTCGCTGTCAGTGATTATCGTAAAGAGGGATTTCTGCCGGAGGCCATTGTCAATTATTTGATGCTCTTGGGTTGGTCGCCAGGGGGCAATCAGGAGAAGATTGACCTGGCCGCGGCGGTTAAAAAGTTTTCGATCAAAAAAATCAACAAGGCCGCGGCGGTCTTTTCCATGGATAAACTCAAATGGCTCAATGGGCAGCATATCAAAGAGATGGAAACGGGCCGTTTAACTGAGCTGATTATTCCACTCCTGGAGAAGGAAAGATGCGGGATCAAGGATTTCGATGGTCAGCGGCTTAAGAGCATAGTGCACTTGTTTAAGGCGCGGATGTCTACGTTGGTGGATTTTTTAGAATGGACGGATTTTATCTTTGTCGATCGGCTGACGATTAATCAAGAAATGAAAGCGCAGCATCTCGCCCAGGACAGATCCAAGGAATTTCGTCTGTTGAGCGAGAAGATTGGGCAGTTGAATTCATTTGATGCCGCAACTATTGAGAAGGCCTTTCGCGATTTGGTGGACCAATTGGGAATTAAGGCATCTGATTTGGTCCATCCGGTTCGGGTGGCGCTGACGGGACGGGCCATAGGGCCGGGATTATTCGATACCATGGCGATTTTGGGAAAAGAAAAAACAGTGCAGCGGCTTAAAGAGACCTTTTTGTAAACAGGAAGGTCAATGCGCCTACAAAAGTCAAAAGACACCGCCCTTAGTTTTTTTGGGTCGTTGTGTAATGGTAGCACAAGTGGCTCTGGACCACTTAGTCTAGGTTCGAATCCTAGCGACCCAGTGGTTCGACGCGCCCCGACGGTATTAGCCATCGGGGCGTTCTTTTTGGAAGGAATTTTCGGGAAAGACGGCTTATCGCTAAGGGGTGAATTGTAATCAGAAGTGCGACAAAAGGAGGAGAAGGTGCTATAATCTCATGGATCGTAGATGTTGAGCAAGAATTAGGACTAATTATTTCGCTATGCTGGATTTTGCCATCGATTGATTGTCTTCGTTAATCGGACCTGGTATTGTTTTATTTATGACCGGGGCCTACATTTAATCATTAAACCGGCTAAAAAATGAAGAAATTCTTCACTCACCTGCGCAATCATATCTTTCAGGGACTGCTAGCCATTATCCCGCTTTTATTGTGTTACTTTGCCCTGCAGCTTTTGTATGTCCTGATCGACAAGAAGGTGATGGGCTTTTTGGGTCGTTTTATCCATATCGGTCATATCCCGGGTTTGGGCACCCTGCTACTTTTATTTTTTCTTTATTTGATTGGTCTTATTGTCAGCAATATTGTTGGCCACCAATTCTTTAAATTAATTGAGAGAATTAGTAAACGTATTCCGTTTATAAAGACGATTTATGGCGTCGGTAAACAGCTCTCTCAAGGACTTTCCGCTGCTGACCGGGGCCAGCAGGCCTTCCAGAAGGCCGTCTTAGTTAAACTAGAGGGCAACGGCCTTTGGGCGCTTGCCTTTGTTATGAGTTCCGTCGTTCATCGCGAAACCAACGAAGAGTATTTATTTGTCCTGGTTCCTACCTCGCCTACCCCGACCTCCGGATTTGTCTTTGTTGTTAAGACTTCTCAGACTATCGACCCTGGCTGGAGCGTTGAAGAATGCCTTAAGGCGGTTGTCTCGATAGGCATTATTCCTCCACCAGATATAAAATTTGATTCTTTTTCTAGAAAGTCATAATTGGGAAAGGAGGGGTGGGGTGCACAGGAGAATGTTGATTGTCCTGTGCGGGCTTTTGTTGGGGGAGACCTCTTTTGCCGATGAAATAACCATTGCCGCCGCGGCCAGTGCGCAGCATGTTGTTGCGGAACTTAAAGTCGAGTTTGAACAAGACACACGGATAAGACTTAAAACAATTATTGGCTCATCGGGGAGTCTTGCGGCGCAGATTGAAAACGGCGCCCCTTTTGATCTGTTTTTGTCGGCGGACATGGAATATCCGCAGGCCCTTTTTCATAAAGGCCTGGCCCATGAGGCGCCGCGAGTATATGCCCATGGGACGCTGGTCTTATGGACGCTAGGCAATCTCGATATGAGCCACGGGATTGAGGTCCTTTCTTCCCCCAGCATTCAATATGTTGTTATTGCTGACCCCAAGATAGCACCGTATGGACGCGAGGCCATTAACGCATTGAAGTTTTATAATCTGTATTCCAGCATCAGCCCCAAGCTGGTTTACGGGGAAAGCATATCTCAGGTCAATGGATTCATTGTCCAGCAGGCCGCCGATATTGGTTTTACCGCCAAATCCGCTGTGATGGCGCCATCCATGGTTCATGAGGGCAGATGGATTCAGGTGGATAGAGAGGCTTATCAACCCATTGTTCAGGGGGTCGTCATTTTAAAACACGCCGAAAGGCATAACTTGGCGGCGGCCCAAAAGTTTTACGAGTTTTTATTTTCTGAAAAGGCCAAAATCATTTACCAAAAATACGGTTATATCCCCCCCTAGTGCGCTGATGCAGGAATTAATGCTATCGTCTGATAGAGTATGAATATTTTAAGAGGGACAATTGTTGATATTGAGTCTTCACAGGCAGTCTCTTTGGTTTGTATCGACGTCGATGGTGATCAGTTCACTGCCCTGATCCTTGAGGGGCGCAAGGGGCCTGTGAATTATCCTCAAGGAGTAAGGGTTGATTTGATTTTTAAAGAGACAGAGGTGGCGATTGCCAAGGGCATATCCGGACTTATCAGTGTCCGCAACCGTTTCCCAGGACGGATTCAGCAAATAGAAAGCGGTCAGGTGCTGACCAAGATCCGTTTGGATTACAGGGCCAAGGCCGTTTCAGCCATTATCTCGACCCCCACTGCCATCGGGATGAATTTAAAGCAAGACGATAAGATAGAGTGGCTCGTGAAGGCCAGCGATATCTCTTTAATGCGGGTTGGGTGATGACATTTGATTTTAGTCCATTGTTTTTGACATTTCAATTGGCTATCGTGACGACGATCTTATTGGTCGGGGTGGGTGTCCCCCTGGCCTATTGGCTCGCCTTTAGCCGCCGGGCATGGAAGGCCGCTATCGAGCCTATTGTCAGTCTGCCGCTTGTCTTGCCCCCAACCGTCTTGGGTTTTTATATCCTTATTTTGTTTAGTCCTCGGTCTGTGCTGGGACGTTTCTTGGAGACCTATTTTGATGTCAGGGTCGTTTTTACCTTTCTGGGGCTCGTGATTGGATCGGTTGTGTTTAGCCTTCCTTTTATGGTTAACCCCCTCAAGGCCGGATTTCAGAATGTGCCGAAACGGCTATATGAGGCCGCCTATACTTTAGGCAAATCAGAATGGGAGACATTGGTCCATGTGATGCTTCCCCTTATCCGTCCGGCACTGCTGACGGGGATTGTCATGAGTTTCGCCCATACGCTGGGAGAATTTGGTGTTGTCTTGATGGTTGGCGGCAATATCCCCGGAGAGACGCGGGTGGCCTCAATTGCGATATTTTCACAGGTCGAGGCCATGAACTATACCTATGCCCATATTTATGCGTTGGTTCTCTTGGGTATTTCTTTTACAATTTTATTTGTACTTCACCGGTCGTACCGTAAGGCTTTAAGGATTTTTTAGGTCATGCTCGAATTTCATCTGAAGAAAAACCTGGTCGTCGCCACGGGCGCGGTTCAGTTGTCGGTTGATTTGGTTGTCGCCCAGAACGAATTTGTGACGCTCTTTGGTGAATCTGGCGCCGGAAAGACAATCCTCTTGCGGATGATCGCAGGGCTCACCCAACCCGATGAGGGGATGATCTCTGTAGGCGATGAAGTTTGGTTTGATAGCCGCAAGAAAATTAACCTCCCGACGCAAAGGCGCAGCATTGGTTTTGTGTTTCAGGATTACAGTTTATTTCCGCACATGACGGTTGTAGAAAATCTTCGGTTTGCTTCTTGCCCTTTGTCCTGCCGAGCAGGACAAAGGGCAAAGGACGCTGACGCAGCACGAATCAGGGACTTGCTGAAAACAGCCGGTCTCCTTGGCCTTCAAGACAGAAGACCGCACCAGCTTTCCGGAGGGCAGAATCAGCGGGTGGCCATCTTGCGTGCCGTGTTAAGGCAGCCCAAATTGTTACTTTTAGATGAACCCTTTTCCGCCTTGGACATGGATATGCGTCTGCAATTCCAGGAGGAAGTTTTTCAAATCCATAAAAAGTTTGGCATCACAACCATTTTTGTCAGCCATCATATCGCTGAGGTCTTTCGGTTATCCGACCGGGTAGCGATCATTGAGGGCGGGCGGATTGCCAGATCCGGCCCACCCTCACAGGTATTTGGGGAGAGGCGCTTAAGTGGTAAATTTACCTTTACGGGAGAAGTGGTTGAGATTGTCCCAGATGGGGTGGTGAATATTTTGACGATCTTGGTTGGCAATAATTTGGTCAGGACGGTTGCCACCGATGACGAGGCACGTGACATCCGGCCAGGAGAGAAGGTCGTTGTTTCCTCCAAGGCCTTTAATCCGGTGGTCTTTAAGATATGAGGAGATATGAGGGGAATGCAAGTTTCTACTGGCTGGACCATTTGCGTTTATTCATCGGATAAGCCTTCTTCTTTGGGAGCCTTATTCTAACTTAAATCCCCAATTCTGTTAATGGGGAGCAGTATAGATAAATACGGTTTTCAATGAAAAATTGGTGTTAACCCATATGGAACCACGCTGATTATTTAAGGAAAAATTGCTAGAAATTCTTAAACCCATGGTTGCTGTTTTTGAAGATCTGAGTGAACAGGATGATCAGCATCAAGCTCAAAGAGCTATGGAAATTCTTAAGCGAATACAGTAGCTGTAAAAGGATTCATTGGTCGCTGATTAACACGCTGGGCTGTTTGAGCGAGCCGGTTTATTTTTGCTAACAGCCTGCAAATAAGGAGAGTATCAACATGAAAAAATATTTTATAAGTTTTATCTTTTTATATGGCCTGTTTTTCTCTCCCTACGCTTGGGCCTGCAGTTGTGCCCCTGGATCACCAACACCATTAGAGGCGTTCCAGGATGCCAAAGCGGTTTTCATAGGGCATGTTTATGAACTTCAAAAAGATACATACGGGTATGCCGAGGAAGTCGTTTTGAAAGTTGGGAAAGTTTGGAAAGGGGAGCCTGGCGAAACTTTTCATGTGGGATCCCTACGAAGGGGGTGTTCATATTGGAATTTTGAAGAAAACAAAAGTTATCTTATTTATGCCCATCCAACACAGGATAAAGATGACCCCGATGGCTATGCGGTGAGTGTTTGCAGTCGAACAAAACCTTTAGATAAAGGTCAAATAGAAACGAAATATCTTGATGCCATTCTTGCGGGTAATGATCTTGAAGAAATTGACAATTCACTTCCTAACATTTTACTACATGATGAATCCCCTAATGTCCGAGTCGAATCAGCTTACATACTCGGCCAGATGCTACGCGAATCTGGAGAACCACTGTCGGAGAATATCCTTGAGGCCTTGATCAAGGCAACCAGTGATCCAAATAAACAAGTAAAAATCGCCGCTGTTAATAATCTAGAAAATTATCGACTCAAGGGCACGCCAGGATTAAAAGAGGCCCTGTTGAATCTTTTACAAGATGATGATAGTGCTGTTCGTGGATCAGCATCAAGTGCACTGTCAGTGATCGCGCAACATGAATCCGATGCCTTTAAGGGTCTCAAGAAGGCATTTGAAAAAGCGATATCAAGTGAAAATAAGCAAGATCTAAAGGAGTACGAAGGTTCGATTGTCAGTTTAAGTGTTTCTCTGGCTCAGGTAGCCGGAAGTGAAGAAGAAAAAAAAGAAGTGGTTGATTTGGTATTCCCCGTTTTGGATGATATCCATAACCCTTACTGGAAGGTATCTGTCATCCAACATTTAGGTTTTTTGAAAGAGCATGCTCTTAAGATTGCCCCCAAGCTTATTGAAGAATTAAAAAAATCAGATGACTACCATGTAAAACAATATATGATTAATGCGTTAGCTGATATTGGTGCTAAAGATGCGCTTGAGATAATTAAATCTTATCTTAATGATGAAAATTGCAACGTTGTTAGCAGTACGATTGAGGCTGTCTATAAAATTGATCCCCAAGGGTTTGGAGATTTTTTTAGTGTACAAGCCATGCCCGTGATGAAAGGGCGATTTGATCAATGCGGAAGTAACTTTATTTGGGGACCACAGAGTATAGGTGCGGCCGCCAAGGATATGGGACCGTTTCTAAAGGAAAAATACGAAAATCTGCAGGACAATGATTGGACTAAGGGTCTTCTTAAAAACTTGTTCGATAGCTGGCAGTGAGTAACCAATAGTTTATAAAGAATAAAAAATTCTTAATATCATTGGAACAAGTGAATCGACCCCTATTAAGAAAGGTTCTTCTAAGGCGCAGCGGATGTTAGAATTGTAATCCTACCTTAAGGCCGGTTTCGATGGTATTGTTTTTTGGCTCGATAAAGTTACTGAATGCCCCATCGACAAAGGCCCGGACCACCTCAGAATCTTCGATATTCCAATATCGCGCAAACGGTTCTAAGACAAGATCGATGATGTCCGATTCCCAGGCGATCTTTAAGGATCCACGAAGACCATAGCCACGGTGCTGTTGGTTCTCGATGTCGTCATTTCTTGTGCTGATAAATCGGTTCCCGTCGCTGGTGTGGCTTCTTTGTAGCCCGTAGACAAACCAATCATATTCACCATTAATGGCAACCGACCAGTTGTCGTTTAATCTGTTAGAGAACTGAAATCCTATTGGCAGGTAATAATAATTCGCCTCTCGTTGGTAGCCGTAACGGACTGTATTCCCCACGCGAGATAGTCGCCCGCTGGGGTTGTCGTTTAAATAGCGGTATCCAGCCCCTGAATAAAGTATAGTGGCCGTAGGCCATGTTATAAATTCTTTGCCAAAGATCCCCCGGACCTCGGCTGACCAATCGTCGATATTTTTAATCTTGGCGCCGTCGACTGCCTCATAATCCACTTCTCCAAAGCTGTAGCGACCCTCGATCTTGTAGAGGTTCATCATCTTTGTATAAAGCATGTCCCCGGGGAGAGGCCGATAGGTATAGTGGCTGTAAATTCCGTGCATGGTGCCAGTTTCTTTCATGACATTCGGCTCTCTATATCGAAAGTAAAATTTTTCTGCGTCTATCTCGAAAAGATGTTTGTCGGTATCTGCATTAGGAACATTCTCTCTGGCAACTTTTTCCGTAAGATCGAAGGTGGTTCTCTCAAGGGTCGCCACTGGAGGTTCTTGGCTATTAATTTTGATAGATGCCTTAATGTCCTCATCGAAGAGTGTGACATCCTTAGTATCTTCTTCAAAAAAATTTAATTGGGTGTTGGCCAAGGCGGCATCAATGACCTTGATCCGATTCAGCTCACGTTTTTCTTTGAAAGAGGTTTGTTGGGCGAAGGCGGGGGTATAGACAATCGCGCAAAACAAAGTAGCTATAAAAATTTTATGTCGTAGTTTCAAGGCGGAGGTGCGCATGTTCATTTTTAAATTATGAGCATAATGCGTTCAACCCGCAATGAAAATTTTGTTTTTTTTGAAACAGGCTTTCTGGTGTGATATAGTGAAATTTGTTAATGTCTGATCTTGAGATGAAGCTAATCCCATGGGCGTTATTTACAAATTCAAAAAAGATATCATTGATTTTATCCTTGACCAAAAAAGAACAGACAGCACGCTGAGTTGTCGTCAATTAGCTGTTTTGATCAATGAACAGTTCAGGACCCACGTATCCAAATCCTCTGTTAATGCCATTATTAAAAATGCCTGTTTAAGCAGTTCAGTGGGCAGGCCTGCGGGCTTTGTCGCCGGGCCAAAGAGGTTTCAGATTCCTTCCCAAAAGAAACAACAGTTATCTGAAGAAATCCGCAAGGTTGGTATCGAAAAAAAGCAGGAAGCTAGTCTGGGCGGCGGGAGTAAGGTTTATCCGGGGATGGGGTGTGTGTTTTTGCTGGCGGCCCAATGGATGACTTGTCGTAAGCAATTTTTAGGCAGCCTGTTGCGTAAGTATGCCAAGGGCCCATTGCCACACGCCTTTGATAGTCTTTGTGACGGATTGGCCTGCCTAAGCGTGGCAGTAGAGGATTTTCCAGGCAAGGGCTCTGTTCTGGCCAATAAGATTAGACAATATTCATCCCATGGGATTTGGGCCTTAAATGCCTTAGGGGATGGATTATCGACTGACTCGGATATAAATCTATCCCTTGAGGAGCAGGATTGGATAGGAGCTATCTCAGGTTCCTTGAATCTTTTATTGGAATATGAAAAAGAGAAGAAACAAATATTTACCGATGTGGGGCAATTTAAAATTTACTTAGAAGACGATAGCCAATTGATAATTGATGCACGGTTATCCAGCCTGTGGTCCGGGAAGGCGCCCCGCAGGTGTTCAGCATCTTTGGAGCAGGCCACCGCCATGTTGTCCCATGGCCTGGTTAGCAACAATCAGCCCGTGATTTTTTTGTCCTTGACCCCAAAATTTTGTTATAAACCGGAGGATTCGCGGGTCAGTAATAATGGGCGGCAGCTTGATCGCAGCATCTTTAATTTAGCGGCTGCCTTTGAGGGGTCAAAGAGTAAGAAGATGCTCAGGGTGGAAGTCTTTGATCTCAACGGCCAGTCCTTAGCTGAATTTTCTTCTCTCCCCTCCAAGAAGCGGATTTTCATGCTTGGTGTATGGCCTGGCCAGGCAGGGTTTGAGTTGTTGGCCAATGATATAAAAACGGTTGACAATATTTATCATATTGCACTTAAGAGAGTTATGTATTACGCAGAGCGATCAACGACGTTGCCTCAAAATGAGTTGCAGGGCATTAGATATTTGAAGGTGGTTGGCGTTTCAGGGGTCGCGGGAGGGGCGCTCGATGCGGTTATATTGACCAATGATGCCCATAGGTCAGCTAAAGATGTGGTTGGCGATTTTTTAGAGCGGTGGCCGGTATTAAACACAGGGCCTATGGGTAAGTTGTTGGCGGCCTCGCCTGCTACTTTTTCAGAGGACGAGCAGGCCTTGTCGGTAACAGCAGTCCCGCACACGGACAAAATGTCCGCTCAAGACTACGAACCGGGCGCGTTATGGAAACAGGCCCCTACTCAGGATATTGGCTGGCTGTTCCAGGACTTCGGGAAAGAATTGCACCGGTATTGCCTGGAATGTTTTTTTTACGACAGTCATACAAACTATGATATAACTCATTTTATATCAGCATATTATGGATTGTCAGGATCTTGTATTCATCAAGACAATAAATTCTTAGTCTCGCTACATGTACCCACGGGATACGCACATGCCAAGGTATTGCAAACAGCGGTCGACCGGCTCAATGAATCTGCGCTCAACGATCCCCTGGGCCGCCGTCTTTTGGTATTAATTGCGTAATATAGTAAAAAATATAGAAAATTTAATATTTCGCCTTGACAGCCTGCATTCATATGCTATACTTCGATCGTCTTTCTTCGATTTCATTTTTCGAGCTGATTTGAGCAAGGTTGCAATATTACCCGTGCTCGCAGTCATGTTGAAGCGAGATCGAAGCATTGATTTGGTAGGTTAATTACGCATTATGACACCGCAAGGTGTTTTTATACCGCAGAGATGGAAAACGAACACATTCGTTTTCTGTAGCGGGTATCTTCTTGTGTTATGAGGTTAATGGGAAGATAATAGAAGCCATGCGGAATTCCCTGTTAAGAGGTCGAGAGTGGATACATTTTTGTTAGGCAATCTCTTCATCTTTTAACAGAAAGGCAGGGGTTGTCTGTTCAACGCTTAGGGCGTCGCGATGAGGCCAGGAGTAAGGTTCATGATATTCACAAAAAATCAAAAAGGTCAAAGCCTCTTAGAGTATTCTATGGTCGCGGCAGTTGTCTCAGCGGCAATTATTGCCATGAGCATCTACGTGTTTCGATCAGTACAGGCTACCCAGCAAGCGATTGTGGCGGAATTCCAAAAATAATAATCTAAAATAAACCATAATTTAACGAGCGACAGCGAAGTTAGTTTATGGTTTGCGAAGATCCTTTAAGGGAGGAATAACATGTTTAAAAAAGCAACTAAAATGGCGTCCCTAGGGATAAAAGGGCAAAGCACCGTCGAATATATAATCTTGGTGGCCGCTGTTATCTCTGCCATCCTGATCTTCATGCCGACGTTTAAAACCGCTTTTGAAAAGACGCTACAAAGCGGCACTAACGGCATGCAGGATATGGCCAACAGACTTCAGACATCAAGGCCGAAATCGCCGTAATGAAGGATGGAAATCAAACGAAAAGTTATGTTGTGTTTAGAAATTCTTAGGAGGAAAATCCATGTTGAGAAAACTGATTAAGAATAAAAAAGCGCAGAATACCGCTGAGTACGCGATCCTGATTTCACTGGTCGTGGCCGGTATTGTCGCGATGCAGACCTATGCTCAGCGCGCCTTGCAGGCCAGAGTGCGCGATGCAGCAACTTTCCTGAAGAACGAAACCAAAGCCCTCGGAACCTCGACCCAATACGAACCGTATTATCTGTCGAGTAGCTATACAACAACCCGTAACGCAACGGAAACCGAGTTGTTGGATGATAAGACCACCGCCAAAAGAGATTTAGATACGAGGACACGGGCCTCAGGCGGCTTCCAGAATACGGCTTATAATGCTGCGATCTTCAAGGAGACTTTTTGATTGAATAAAGAGTCAAGATTCTCTTACAAAGAGAGACTAACTTAGTTTTTTAGGGAGGAAAACCAATGTTTACTTATTTGAATAAACGAAGAAAAAAGGGGCAGAGCACCCTAGAATATGCAATTTTGATCATCATCATCATTGGCGCGCTCTTGTCAATTCAGGTGTACATTAAGCGCGGGATTCAGGGGCGCCTGAAAGGCGCGGCCGATGATATCGGAGATCAATTCTCGGTGGGGAATACCAACGTTATCTCCACAATGACCACCTCCAGCAGAGAGAGAGAAACATTTAGGGCAGGGGTCAGCGGCAAGACATTGTTGGGAGATGAAGTAACAACAACAAAGACCAATTCTAGGGTTATAAATGTGCAGCAGGAGTTCTGGGGCAAGCGGTAATTCGTGACCCCATGGTGGTATTTTTGTTAAAAACATGGCTTACTTGGGACCTTCCCGGGTAAGCCGTGTTTTTTAAAAAGGATTGTCAATGGTGAACGGTTGATGGTAAATGGTAAAGTATTATGGTACATTGTTAATAGGGTGGATGTGGTATGTTTCGTTACTTAAAAACTAATAGGGCTCAAGCCGTCAGCGGGGAATATGTCCTGGTGTTTTTTTTGGTCGTTGGGATGATGACTGCTATGACTTTTTATTTTAAAAGGGCTGTACAGGCGCGTATATATGATGCCCGTAATACAATGTTCAATACGGTGTTGATCCGCGCAAAAAAGACGGGTTATTATACGGGTAACTTGCTGGCCGAGTATGAGCCGTATTATGACGTCAATAGGGTCTCCACCATTGTGCGTAAGGCAAATATACAGACCAAACTATTGCCGGGTGCGAGTTCGGGGATTTTTCGTAAGGTGTCTGATGAAATTACAGCGGCACAGATAGGAAGCGAGACTGCCCCGCCGAAAGAGGCGCGATGAAGATGGTTAATAATCAGCTATTATTTATTAAAGAAAATGCCCAGTCTATCCTAGAGTACACCATTGTCCTGGGTGTGGTTGGCGCGGTTGTATTTGCCATGCTGCCGATGTTGAAACGCGGCACTCAGTCGCTCATTAAAGTGGTAGCGGATCAAGTAGGAATTCAGCAGGGCGCTGAACAGGCCTTTGATGAGCGCGGGCACCTCGAGCATAGTTATGCACTGACGCGTAGCGCCATGGATAAAAAAACTTTTGATGTGGTGGGCATGACTACTTATGTTTATAATGATGTAACGACACTCAATACCACTTCATCCGTCAATTTAGGTTTCACCAAGGATCGATAACCAGAAAAAAGGGGGCGCCATGCTGCGTCGACGTCGCAAGGGACAGACAAGCCTGGAATACATCGTGCTGATTATTATTGTGATTGGCGCCCTTTTGGCCATGGGGAACTATTTCAAGCGCAGTCTGCAGGGCCGTTGGAAAGGATCTCTGGACGAACTGGGGGATCAATATGACCCGCGCACGGCTGATTCGGTGGTTCGGCATACACTTACCCAAAGCGCGAATACCATTATTTCGACCGAGAAGGATGCCCTGTCAAATGGTTATTGGACCAAGCGCAAAGATGCAAGCATCATCACAGAACGCAAGCAAGGCAATGTGAGTGTTGGGGCGTATTGAACATGGCAAATGGTGAATGGTAAATGGTTAATAGCAGAGCTCAGACCGCCATGGAGCTGGCTGTTTTTGGGACCATTCTCATCTTTGTTATTGGCGCCATCGTACGCCAGGCCCTTGGTTCTAGCTACGCGCAGAATCAGCAGCTTCGGGCCATGCGTCAGGCTATGAAGTTGTCGTATAAAGCTGGACAAAAAGGCGAAGGCGCGCGCCAGACAGCGAGTATTACCGTCATCGAAGACCGCCTGACTGCTGAATCGGGCAAACACGCTGCTATTGAGCGCACGCCCTATGTGGTTGGCGCTTCGGCAACACACAATGCGAACCTACTCATGCCCATCACCAGTACCGCAGAAACAAATCTTCCTGTGATTGACATGATTATCAATGGCAAACAATTTGCTCTGACCTTGGCAAAATTTAAGGATGTTGAGTTGGCCCGGTCGTGTCAAAACCAGAGCCCATGTCCAGCGGAATGCAACGGGAATTGCAGCCAAGACTCTTTTCAGTTTTTTCCAGCCTCTTCTGGGATCAAGTGGATAAAGGACTGTGTGAAAGTGACAATTGAGCTCAGGGTGTTCCTGTCGTGTCAAAACCAGAGTCCATGTCCAGCGGAATGTAATGGAGACTGCAGTCCAAGCTCTCTTCAGTCTTTCACGAAAATCACACCATCGGAAGAAACTGTTGGCTGCGCAAAGCTCTACGATGTTGTGTACAACCATAAAGGATATAAAAAATGGTGCCCAATCGACCCTTGTCCTACTCCTATTTCAAATACTGGTAATCTCAGTGCTGATGAACGTTTTGATTTGAATCGCGATGGCACCCATGATGTCCCTCCCAGCGAGCGTGAAAAGTTCTATTGGCAGTGGTTTTTGGTCGCGGGATATAATGCGAATTATCGTCCTCCATATCCTCTTTTCACGCCTCATGGGCAACCCCCGCTACCCGGTCCTACCATTAAAACAACGGAACTCCTAATGGGGGAGGGAATCGGGATCCCGCTTAGCGACTGCAGTGACAACTGTAAGCAGGCAAAGAATACATTTGTTGATGTGGATGGCGATCTTAAGCAAGAAAGCATTATGGCGTTAACTGAAGATGAATACTACAACAGAAGTGATTGGATCGATAGATCAACGGGAATCATAAAAAATATTCGTGTTATGGATATGCAGGAAGGGGATATTGATAGCACGCACGTAGATAGCGATCCACCCCCCAGGCCAGGCCTGACCAATGACACCAATATGTACGCGTCTTTGCGTGATGGCACGTATCTTCTTTTGGAGGAAGGCCGGTTGTATAAGGCGAGCTGCAACCCAACTTCGAATCCGCAAGATTGTGCCCAATTTATCCGGACGGTGCAGAAAAAGGATCAAGTTGATGTGATTGAACGCACCATTCAGCTGAGTAATGACACGGGCCGTTTTTGCGGTACGGGGGGGCCGGTAGATTTGGTGAGTGGTCAGTCGAATCCTGTCGAGGCCTGTAACAGTTGTTTTTCCTCAGATAATCTTCGCAAGACCTGCATGGATAGAACAAAAAAATTAATTTATGTGCGCAGCCGTCTAAAAGATCGCCGTGGCCGCAAGTGGATCACCAATGTAAGTGGGGATGCCGGTGTGGATTTTACCGTACCGAAAGAAAAATAAAAAGGCCCAAGTCATGCTAGAATTTGTCTTCTGCATGATTGTGCTTTTTTTGATGATGTACGCAATTGTGATGCTCTTGCGCTGGGTGGGGTTGGATCTGGGGCAGCGGCAGAGGGCCCATGAAGCCGTGTTGACCAATGAGATCAAAGGTCCCGATGGACAAATTGACCTTTATTTTTATACACCAACCGCGATGAATGCGGTGTGGGGCGGGTTGTGGAGATAACGGGCGGGAATCAGGAAATTATCGATGACTAGATATACAAAGAATTTATGGCAACATAAATTACGCCCCCGCAAGGGCCAGGTCGCAGTTATCTTGATCCTCGTTGTCGCGGCGGCATTAATTTTTTACGCTGTTTCGCTGAATCTTGGGCGCATGAGCCAGACCAAGGTCCTTACTACCGTGGCTGCAGATACTGGGGCATCTCTCTTGGCTTCTTATATGGCTAGTTATGGACAGTCTCTTTGGAGGACGTCTCTTAGGTCGGCTGGTGATGGGGAGATAGATGAATATACAGGGGTCGTAGGAGCCATTGTCGCTGTTGTTGTTGCCATTATTGTTCTTGTTGTCACAATCGCTACTGCTGGTGCTGGGGGGCCGCCCATGGCAACCTTGGGCGCTGCAGTGCTTGCTACAGTGCTTGCTGTTGTAACACTTGCTATCCAACTCACCGTTATTCAGCCTGGTTTAACCTCCGCGTGGAATCGTCAGATCTTTGATTTAATGGAAATGCGGGATGCCGTTGTTGAACAGGGCATTCAAACCGCTTTAAGGGCATCAATTACCGATAGTGTTCAGGTACCAGATTTTCACGATCTTGACACTGACAGTAGGTGGGGACTTGACGAAAATAGGAATCCCCGTGATACCATGGGCCGGTTCGGGTTTTATAATGATCGTCAAAGGATTCAGCAAATTTCTGATTCATCCCAGTCAGCAATTCTTGATTTTTCCAAAAAATTGGATGAGTTCTTGAATCAAAAGACTGATGGTTGGGGGCTTTATGAGCAGACAGCGCCCTGTGGCACTGCAGAATGTAATCCTTGTTGCGTGCCCCCCAGCAAACGGCTTGAGGGTATTGGTTGCGGCAGTAATGAGGATACGCTGAAGACATGTAAGGACACGAGTCCTTACGGTTCGTCCTATCCATGGGTTTATGATGCCTACCGTGGCAATCCATCGAATACTTTTGATTCTTTCCAGGAACAACTTGGCCGTGACGACGAGCACAAGGACTTCGAGAAGGACCGCAATAACCCCAACGGCTTTCCTCAGCTTGCCACTGCGCCGATCCCATCTCGTTTTCAGCTAGACGACACAACCGCTTATTATTCCCCCGCCGATAATCGTAAAGGCGTATTCGGATTATTTTATAAAATAACCGATTGGAGCATGGATATTGATCAGCCACCCGCCAACGTCGATGATCCTAAATGTCATTGGTGTGATGTGCGGGGAGGAACAACCTGTAGCCCCGCTATTGAACATCCTAGTCAATTAGTGTTGCCGGTTGATCCAAGGAGTCTCATCTACAATAGAACTTATTGTGTCGATAGAACAAATAATGTTCCAGGCAACCCCCCCTTGGTGGTGGATTTGGTACGATTGCCTGATAATGATAAAATTGTGGCAGTTGACAATGAATGTGCGAAAGAGGCGCGCTACACACAAGTAGGTTTTTGGAGAAGAGGAGGAGACCGTTTTTGTTCACCCGGTGCTTCGGATGGCGCTGAGGACAGCTGGCCGTACTATGCGAAGTGTAGTAAGTTTGAAACGACTTGTAATGAGTCTTGGCCTGATGACTTGCTGGATAATGTGAATTACAGGTTGAATTTGTTCATTGATTGGGCGCTGAATTTGATTAGCAGTGGCTCACCCGCGGATTTCTCGCTTTGGTATCCCTACGCGGCTGATTGGATAGAGCCAGGTACATCTGATGACCTGCGGTATGGCAGCAGCGCCTCAAAGGTTCTACTGGAAGGCGCTGTGAGTTGTGGCGGAGGATCCCCTTTTGTACCTTGTTGTTATTTGTGTAGAGAAAACGACGGCACCTTGCATGTTTGGTGGAAGGATATTCGAGAGATGTTAAGACGGCTTAAGGCCTGGCGCGACAGGTCTTTTGCTGGCACTGTGTGCCGTGAGGCCTGGTGTGTGCCGCCGGATATTGACTCCTCGTGCCCCAGCTGGTTCAGCCCATCAGCCTCAGAGAAAGCGACATTTGATAGCAATGGCAATGGAACCCGGGGCGACATGCAAGACATTGTTGCCTGTTTGAATTGGAATATTAATGATACGATCACGGCTCCTAACAGTGTGACAGTCGTTGGCAACGCGCAGAAATTTGAAAAATGCCTCCAGGCTTGTACAGAGGTGAATTTAGGTATTACTGCAGAACGGGCTGCTGCTGCCAATTCGTTTTGTTCGCGGTTGCCACGCTCGTTGGTCCCTAATTTTAATGCCACCGCCTCTTTTGTTAATGTTACCGTTACCCCTCTGAGCGCAGGCTCTTGTGGGAATACCTTCTTTATGAGGGATCTGCAGCAAAGTATCCCAGAAGCCCAGAACCAGGTGGCCAAATTCCGTCAGCGGCATGACTTCTTGAGGGACCGGTTGGCTGAGCTCAACAAGCTCATTGGTGTTTTAGAGCTCGCTGAAACTAAGTTTAAAGAATTTTTATCGTGCCCTGGGCCCGCCTGTGAACTGATTAAGGCTAGGATAAAATTTGATCAACAAGAGCCTGGGCTACCGTATCATGCGATTTATGGTTGGCAGGACAAACTTAACCAAGAATGTGTAAAACGTTGTAACGACGATTTTACCTGTGAAATGAAGTGCGGAAGATGGCATATTGTGCGGGCGGATGCTCGAATTCCAGGGCGCTGTGATGACGACTGCGGGGCACCATACGGCTGGCCCAAGATATCGACTAGAGAGAATGACCTTAAGACCAAGCGATATTATTATTTGGACAATAGAGAAGGTATTGTTAAAATGCGTGTGACTCGTTACGATGAGCCGCCGCCATCGACACCGCTTTTATTTCCCAATGCAGTAGAGATCTGGAGGCCCTCGCTTGAACGATCGGACCGTCCCAGTCGTCCCAGTATTGCCAATCCATCCGACTTAGCAGCAAAATGCACCTCCAGGATGGTGCCAAATCCAGGGAATACAACGGTGGGTTCAAAGACCGATTATTACTATGGGGCATTTATGCTTAATAAGCGCGAAGCAGGCATCGATGATAAATGCTGGGACCTTGCCAACCAGCTTTTGACTCAGGGTGTTACCAGTGAAGCCTGTGCCAGGTATTATTTTCAAGAAAATAGCGGCATGGATTTTGTGTTTACTCGCTGCGGGAATTTTTAACATGTTGCGACATAGAAAATTCGGTCAATCATTTGTGGAATACATGGCGCTTATCCTATTTATCTCGATCGTCTTTTTGGTGTTCCAAAAATATATTGCCCGCGGGTTTTCCGGACGCTGGAAAACGGTTGGAGAGTCGCTGGGTCAGGGGAGGATTTACGACCCGAACCGCACAATGGAATGCATCTTTGATCCTCAATATACGAATCTATGGTATGACTCAGACTGTTTTGAGCGTAGCTCCTGCGATTGCCTGACCGCACAAGCCACGCCAGCAACCTGTCGAGACTGCATACAACGTTGTGCCGATCCCAAATGTCAGTAATTCAGCAATCTCTTCCATAAATTTATCTAGAAATACTGGTATGCCGCCAAGATTCGATGTATACTTAAGAATAGTTAATGGCAATTTCTTACCATTCACTATCTACCATTAATCATTAGCTATCATGCTTACCATATGCCTTCTTCTTGTTTTTGGCACTGTCGGGCTGGTGGGATACGCCGTTATCCCTGGCATTTATAGACGCGCCGCTATCTTGGGTGAGGAGCGTAGCCGCAAACTCTCCAGCCGCATGGAACACCTCATGCCTCGCCAGGAGGCCAAGAAGATAGGTCAGATTTTTGTAATCGCCCCGCTTGTGATGGCCGGATTCTTTTATTTCGTCTTTCCGGAAGAACAAAGACATTTCGGTATCGCGCTTGGGTTTGTGGTGGGGTTTATTTTTCCTGGTATTTATATACAGACCTTAACACACCGCACCAGAGAGAGATTTAGCGATCAGTTGGTGGACGCCCTGATGATCATGTCGAGCTCATTTCGCGGCGGCCTAAGCCTGGTCCAGGCCCTCGAGGCAGTCGTCGATGAGATGCCGGATCCCATTAATAAAGAATTTGGAATTGTCTTGGGTGAGAATAAGATGGGGGTATCGCTTGAGGAGGCGCTTAACCATCTATATACCCGCATGCCCATGCCGGCGGTTCAGCAGGTGATTACGGCCATTTTATTGTCGAGAGAAACCGGCGGGAATTTGCCCGTCATTTTCACCCGCATTGTCACCAATATCCGCGAGACCAAGAAGATACAACAAAATCTGACCACCTTAACGCTCCAAGGGAAGATCCAGGGCATAGTCATGAGTCTTCTGCCGATAGGCTTTGCGTTTGTTGTCTATTCGACCAATCGTCAGATTTTTGACAATATGCTTAATTCCGAGATTGGGCGGGCCATGCTTATGTATGCCATTGTCTCGGAGACTATCGGGGCCTTTTTAATTTGGAAGATAAGTACTTTTAAAGATTTTTGATACATCCGTTTAACCTTTGACAGGACTACAATGATAATCATTCTATTGCTTTTTGCTTTCTTCTGCGCCTTTTTTTTGGTGCTGGGGTTTACAGCTGTCGATTCGGAGCACCGCCCTAAATTGGTCTTAGCGACCGAAGCCGAGGCGACTAAGAAAAAAAAGAGTTTTCTTACGTATATTCGTAAGTTCGCCATGGTTAATAAGCCGTTATGCGTGGGGCCATTACGCCAGCGCATCGCTAAGGATTTGGCCATGTCGCGCATCAATATAACGCCCGAGGAATTTCTTATGGTAAAAGAAATCATCGCTGTGCTTGTGCTCTTTATTACCTTTCCGGTGATAAAGTCCGACATGATCTTTTTTTGGCTCTGTATAGGTTTGACGATCGGGTATCTCGCGCCGGAATTATTCATTAAGGGAAAGATTAAGCAGGTCAAGGCCATCATCGTCAAAGAGCTGCCTGATGCCATTGATCTCCTGGGTTTGTGCGTCAACGCCGGACTGGATTTTATGCTTTCTCTCAAATGGGTGGTGGAGAAATCCACCGCATCGGTTATGATTGATGAGCTCAATACAGTCCTGCAGGAAATCAACGTCGGAAAGACCCGGCGTGATGCCATTAAAGACCTCGCGGATCGTTATGATTTGCCGGATTTGTCCACGTTTTCCCGCACCCTCATCCAGGCGGATAAGATGGGGACCTCTGTGACGGAGGCCCTGAATGTCCTGGCTGAGGACATGCGCCTGGCGCGTTTCCGTCGCGGCGAACAACTAGCCCTCAAGGCGCCAATGAAGATGCTAGCA
This sequence comes from Planctomycetales bacterium, assembly GCA_005239675.1. Taxonomy (GTDB): domain Bacteria; phylum Omnitrophota; class Gorgyraeia; order Zapsychrales; family Zapsychraceae; genus UBA10015. The sequence goes on along the minus strand of SBBO01000024.1, from coordinate 6,582 downwards.
CCTCTTTTGATATTTATCTTTCCTGTTGTCGGCATTTTGGTTGCCGGCCCTATCATTCTCGATTTTATGCAAAATAATCCCTTCCAGGGCCTTGCCGGCTGATAAGGTCATTAAATAATTACCATTTACAGAGGAGATAAAGACAAATATATCGATAATGAAAATTATCCGGATATAATTCCATGCAAGACTATGGAATGGCGATTTTTGCTAATTTAATTCTTAGCAACAGTAATCACAGAACGGATCCTAAGACTCAAATAATCAATGGTCATGACAACCAAGAATGTCAAGATTAAGGTGGTTAAAAGATGCTGATATTGAAGCATCTGGACATAGCCAACCATGTAATACCCTATCCCCCCGGCTCCGACAAAACCCATCATCGTCGATGCGCGGATATTGTATTCGAACATAAAAAGAAGCTGACTGATCATGGTGTTCGCGGTCTCGGGTACAATGACAAAACGAAAAAGCTGTAGCCGGTTACAGCCAGTGCTCTTAACGGCCTCGATCACCTCAACGTCAACTGCCTCAAATGCCTCATAGTAAAGTTTCGCCAAGTAACCAACGGTATAGAGGGCAACCCCCCAAGTCCCGGCAGTGGGCCCAAGCCCAAAGGCAATCACAAAGATGACACCAAATAATATCGAGGGGACAGTCCGTATCCCGCCAACAATCAGTCGAACCGCCCCAGCGACCCAGCGACCAAAAAGATTGCGCGCGGCCAGAAATGCCAATGGCAATGACAAGAATAATCCCAACAGCGTGCCGGCAAAAGATATCTGAATGGTTTCCCAGATCGCGTGCATTAAAGCGGGCAGGATTTCAAATTGTGGAGGGAAGGTCTCTAGAATAAATTGCCTGAGATTACTGGCGGCACGTAATAGCGAAGAGAGATCGAATAATCCCAGATGAAAAAAGGAGACCAGGCCAAGGGCTCCTAGCACCCCAACAACAATCGTTGTCATAGATATGCGCCTATTCATTGGATAGTCTTTAAAATCTCCTCCAATGAAATATCTTGGGAGGCGTCGTGGGTGTCCAGGATATTTCCTTTGTTCATCATGATGACCCTATCCGCGTATTTTCTGACCAAGCTCACATCGTGGGTGGTAACAAGAAGGGCGATGTTGCGTTGCACCAGCTTTTTCATGATCTCCAAAATTTCCATCGCCGTGATCACATCAAGCTGCGCGACAAATTCGTCAGCCAAGATGATCCTTGGGTTCTGGATAAGGGCGCGGGCAATAGCGACCCGCTGACGCTCACCACCGCTTAGATGCCAAATTTTCTTCTCGGCCTTATCTTTAATCCCCAGCTCCGATAAAATGTCCATGGCCTTGTCATAAACCCCACGATCAAATTTCTTAATCAGCGATCGCCATGTTGGCGTGTAACCAAGCGCCCCCATCAAGACATTGTCTAGGCTGGTAAGGTTGCGCACCAATCCCAGATGTTGAGGGATATAGGCAATGGGCCTGGTTAAATGCCCGCCATTGATTTTAAGGTTGACCTGTCCCCGGGTGGGCTTAATAACGTTCGCTAAAATTTTAACCAGGGTCGTCTTCCCGCTAGCGCTACGACCCACCACCATGACCAATGAACCTTGTCTTAAGGTCACGTTGACGCCAGACAAGACATTGGTCTTCCCGTCATAGCTGTGCTCGATACCTATAGCAGACAGGATCGCATCGCTAGGATTTGTTAGTGCGTCATACCCTTGGGTATGCTCGATCATTATTCTTTTTCAATAAATTCAAACCCTGTTAATTGCAACATTTTCTCTAAAGGCTGTAGGTGCTCTTCGGTGGCTGGTTCAAAGCGAACAAAAATACCTGAGACAAACTTACGCATGAGGTCTCGGTCGTGGGTATTATTAAGTTCCAAGAGGCTATGGACCAATTGATCTTTGGTCGCTTCATCCAAGTCTTTACTGACCACCACCACATGCGAGGGGATAGGTCCCTGCCTTTCCAAGATACGGGTCTTGTCGAGGACCTCGCGGTAAAGCTCCTCGGGCACATCGCCTGCCATCACGATCACATTAACCTGGCCGGACTTCAATGCCTCCCAGGCCTGGGCATAACCCCCCGCAAAGAAGACCTCCGAGAAGAACTCTTTAGCCTCAACCGGGTTGTCTTGATGACGGTTCAAGAGGCCAAGCTCAACTAATTTGGATAAAGGCGCCACATAGCCGGAGCTGGATAACGGACTGGAGAATGCCGCTTTTCTCCCTTTAAGTTCGGCGAGGCGTTGGTAACTACTGTCTTGAGGGACTACCCAATATGAAAAATAGTAGGGGGCCTCCTTTTGGTCTTCATCAATCATGACAGTTCTTACCTCGGCGAGGACCACCTGAACTGCGGCTTTATGACGAGCTATCGTTGCCGGCCACGAGCCCATAAAGGCCGCATCTGCATGACCAAAACGCAGGGCCTCAATGACACCAGCATAACTGGTGGGAAAGAATATCTCAACATCCTTCTTTAGGCCTCTCTCTAAGAATTCCTCTAACTCCTTGGCCTGTGATTGCAACTGCTGGGGTGTCGAGGTTGGCTGAATGGCGATGACCAGTCTTTCTTCAAGGACGGCGCGCGCCTCATTAACTAAGGCAAGAACGATCAAGAGATTAATAAAAGAAGACAAACAAATTCTGCGCCACATGGAAGACTTCTCTTGTGAGGTCATTGTAATTCAAATCGAACTGGAATGGTAACGCGTTGTTCAATAGGGCTGCCGAATAATCGCGCCGGCGCAAAGACCCATTGCCCAATCGCATGAGCCGCCTGACGATCCAAGATTTCATAACTTGAAGACTGGAATACTTTAATCCACGCCACCGTCCCTTCCTTGCTCACCAATGCCTCAAGGATAACGCGACCTTCATATCCTCGTCGGCGGGCCTCTCGAGGATAAACAGGGGGTTGATTATAGAACATGATCGGCTGGGCGTCACTTGTAGCACCTTGCTTGGTATTGGGCTCTGGGGGGGTCTTTTCTTGGGTTTCTTTGGCCTGCGGTGCTTGGGCAACAATTTCTTCCCGTTGAACTTCTGGGATTTCAGGCATAATCGCGGGGGCTGCGATCCTTTCTTCCTGTGCCACTAAAGAGACTTCCATTGCTGACGGCGCCACGATCACTTCGTAGCGGGGCGTTGTGACTGGCACCGTGGCAAACAAGGCAACGGCGTGCAGGATCGCAGCCCCCGCGATACCAATTAAAATATCATGGTTCATTTTTATCGGCATTGGGACTGGTTTCAATGAGGACCTTCTTTATTCCTAATGTCCGCGCTGTATTTAAAACAGAGACAACGGCCCCATGAGGGGCGCGGGTATCCCCCACAATATACAGATTAAAGGCGGCGGGGTTATTTTCATAATATTGTTTTAATTGGTTTCCGAGGTCCTCGCGGCGTATCGCTTGTTGATTAAGAAATAATTTTCCATCTTGATCAACACTGACAGCAACATGATCGGCCTTATCGCGCGTTGCCGTAGTGGCCTGGGGCAACTCTAATGAGATCCCTTGATGCGCCGACATGGATAAAAATGAATAGATAAAATACATAAGGATCAAAAAAAACGAATCGATCAATGGCATCATCTCAATACGGCATCGTTGGGGTTGAATAATCTTTAGTTTCATGGGCTGGGGGCATCTATTTTGCGAGGACATTGTTCAGCAGAACATTTCTGCACAATGAATTCCAACACTGAACAGGTGCTCTCCAGCTCTTCCACAAAGCGCTGAAACTGAGATTGGAAATAATTGTAGGGGACCAGCGTCCCAACGGCAATGATCAGACCAAACGCTGTCGTGATCAGGGCCTCTGATATACCTTTCGTTACCGCCGCTGGATTGCTCATGCCCTGAGTACCCAAGGCATCGAAAGAACCGATGATCCCAACCACAGTCCCTAAAATACCCAACAGGGGGGCTGCCGTAATTGCCGTATCTAGGATAGGCAGATATTGCTTCATCAGACGCATCTCATTAAAGGCCTGGGTCTCTAAGGCGCGGCTTAAGGCCTGATCGCGATGCGCCAGGCCCTGATAAAGGGTACGGGCAATATAATCCTGCCGATAGCGACCTGCCAATTGCATGGCCTCTTGCATTTTATTTTTCTCAACATAAGAGAGGATTTTCTGGATCTCTCGCGGCTTGTGGTGTAACGACTCTTTCCAGAAAAATAGTGCTCGCTCAATAATAACCGTAACCGAGACAAAAGATAGTCCCAGAAGCCACCACATGACTGGCCCGCCTTTTTGAAAAAGTTCAATCATTTTTTACTCTCCATTACCAAACCATTTTAAGGCCCACATAATAATTTCTCCCTGGGGCCGGATCAATCCCATCGGTCCTTACTCGAGCAAAATAGTGTTCATCAAAGATATTATTGATCCCTCCCAATAGGCTCGCCGCGCCCTTGGCTACCTTTAGTTCAGTTGTCAGGTCCCATAGCTTATAAGAAGGCACGATAAATGAGGCGCTGTTGGTGTCGTTGGCGAAGTGATCATCGACGAACGTTCCAGCAAACCGCAGTTTGGCCCTGTCATGGTGATCATGTTCAATCCCTGCCTTCAAGATAAAATCTGGTGCGTATTGCGGCGTCTTGCCTTCATTGGGACCTTGGGTAAACTCAGCATTAAGGAGCATGCTGTTAACAAACAGATTAACGGATCCTAGTTTTTTGCCGTAATCGGTTTGGTTCACCTCATCCAACCAGCCAATGAGATCAAACTCTGTGGCCAGTTCAATGCCCTGATGGCGCGCGTCGCCCACATTTTCAACGGTTGATCCTGAGGTACCAATCTGATCATTGAACGCCATATAAAAAAGACTGGCATCCCAGGACAAATATTTTACCGGCTCCCCCCGCAGACCAATGTCCACCTGCCATGATTTACCCGCTTCAAGGTCATCGTTTACGACCTGACCTGTTCCCGTGGGGACTGCCTGGGTATAAATCTTAGGTCGGTAGCCCTGTGAGATATTTCCATAGGCCTCTAGCCCGGCAGGTAATTCATAGGCAACACCTAGGCCAGCCAAGGGGACAAAATCAAAACTGGCATCATCGGCTAACGGCACCGTCGTTTTATCTAAGTTGATATTCTCTTGAACAAACTGCCATATGCTCTCCAACCGAATACCCGGTATGAGGGATAATTTCCCGAGTCGAAAAAGATTTTCTACAAATACCGAGATATAGTTGACCGCCCGATCGCTGTCTTTGCGAATTGTGCCATCCGTCGCATCGGGTGTTGCCCCCCGCTTATCAATCCTAGGAGAAGTGACGTGATAATAAAGTGCCCCCGCGGTTAAGGTGCTCTCGTCTGAACCAAGGCTTAGGTAATCTTTTTTAAATCTTGCCTCGGCCCCACCGGTGAGAAATTCTTGACTTTCAATATCATTGGTTGAGGCATTGGCGCCACTGGGCGATAGACCAAAATTGCCGCCTGAATTCCGCTGCCTCCAGCTGAGACGCTCATAATACCCTCCAAACATCTTTAATTCCCACAAATGATCCTGATCTATCTCCCGATCAAGAGATAAGGATCCAGCATATCGATTAAGTTCAAAACGGTCGTTGAGACGATTTGTCTTTGTTGGATCTGAATCGAAATCAGCCCTGGTCAACCCGCCTGGCTCCCCGTGGTTCTCTTGATAGGCATCAAAACCGATCTTCCAGGTTGTATCCTCATCCTGCTGAATCTTGAATTTTGTTCCTCCTGAGTATAAATCCACCTGACTATTATTATTGCGAAATCCTTGAGATTGCCGATGATGAAAATATCCATAATACCCCCAAGGCCCCTGTGTCCCGCTTAATCCCGTATAATTAGAGAAGAGACCATAGCTTCCTGCGGTGTTTTCTAGCGTCAGAGACAACGGGCCATCATAAGGCTCTTTAGTGACAAAATTCAAGGCGCCGCCGGGTTGCGGGCCATAGAGCAAGGCCCCTCCTCCTTGAATAAAATCAACATGATCAATAGTTTGTAGTGCTGGCGTGTAATAAGCCTCCGGGTACCCAAACATATCCGCATGAATGGGGATCCCGTCTTTTAAAAGTTGAGTAAACTGTGCACGATGCGGCTCAAGCCCTCGATACCCAAGGCTTAAAAGGGGCGTTGACTCTTCGCTTAATAATAACCCCGGGGTTTTCATGATGACCTGTCGATAATTATTGTTGATGATTAGAGGAGCTGTCTCTAAATCAATAACGGAAGTTTTTTTCCCCCCATAAATTTTGGCACCATGAACCGCTGGCAAGTTTTTAAGCCTTTCTTGCTCTGAGGTGACAACAACTTCCTTTAATAAAGTAGCGTCCTTTGCGCCAGCCCAAGCTAAAAAATGGGTAAGACAAATTACAGCGCCAATCAATAGTGAAACGGTATTCTGGTATCTCCAACGCATTTCATTTTCCTTTCTTTCTCCGTTGACCATAAATTTTTTTGTAGATATTATTTGTTTTAATTATAAATAAGTTATCCTATAACTTATTTATAATTAAAATAAAAACCCTATTTAAAAAGTTTGATAAAAAATTTCAAACATATCTTTATTTTTAAATGGGGT
>SBBO01000047.1 GCA_005239675.1 Planctomycetales bacterium | reverse complement strand
TTACCTTATAAAATTATAGAAGAAGCAGGGACGTCCCAACTTCCTCTGAAATGTTTAAAGCTAAGTTGGGGTTGGTCTTCCATAATTCCATAAGTCAAGAAAAAGACCAATAGTGCTAAATTTATATCTGTCAATTGGCTGTAATTGATCAACGCAGTTAATCATCCGCGCCATCATTAACAAGGCGAGAATAGCATATCATAGACATTTTACGTCTCAAAGCCATTATGGAACTTTATTCCGGAAGCGCCATAGGGTCGGAATGCTGGAATACAAAATCCAACGCTTTCTTCAGTTTGGCGTTACTAACGATTTTATAACTGCCAGAAGGCTCTTCTCGAAACACAGGCGCCTCAAGCCCCAGAGATTGGGCAGCCCGGGTGTAAAGCAATTGGCGGGTGGGGTGGGTGTCGCTAACGGCATTAAAGATCTCTGCACGTATATCCTTGGCGATAATGATTGCCACTATCCGCACGCAATCTTCCAGACAGATGAGATTAACCGGCTTAGAGCCGTGAGTTAACCCTTTTTGGCCGGCCATAAAACGTCCCAATGGACGACCGGGCCCATAAAGCCCGCCAAAACGAATGACCGTAGTCTGAAAAGAGGAATTATTCAAAAGAAACTGCTCTACGTCATACAAGACTTGGGAACGCGGATTATCGGGGAGAAATGTCTCGTCTTCCGTGGCCAGACTAAGCGTTTCAGGATAAACAGCGGTCGAACTGGCAAAGATGACGAATTCGATTGGACTAGTACAGACGGCCTTTACAACCGAGCGAATTTGCTGCTCATAAAACCGCGGGTCCACTAGATGCCGCTTAAAAGGGATGTTCAAAAATAAGACCTTTGATGAGAAGAAAGAGGCGATATTACTACCTTCGCACTGCGGGGTACATCGAATCAGAAAAGGATGAATATGGTTTTCTTGGAGTGTGGAGATCTTCTCCGGCGAACTAGTAGAGCCACGGACAAAATAACCTGCATCCACCAAATATCTTGCTAAGGGCAATCCCAGCCATCCACAACCGAGTATGCTGACATCGCGCGCTGGCATAGGCGTCTTTTTCATGCCCCGTTCGATTCATCTTCTTTGAACGGGGCATGAAACCGCAAAAAATTATTCCGCGGAAATAGGTAGCGTAGCAACTGAAGAACTGGAGATATTGCTCATTTTTGTCCAAGTCTGGCTACCCACAATACCATCAACCTTTAAGTTGTTGTCTTTCTGAAACTGCCTGATGGCCTCGATTGTCTGGGAGCCGATTTTGCCATCAATATTGCCAGCATAATAACCGGCCTTCTGCAAGGCCGACTGAACATCTTTGGGATCTGCAGCAACACGGATAATCCCCCGACTATCGGAAGAGACCGTGACCCCCGCCGTTGGTAGTAAAGAAGAGGAACGCATCGAATGGTCTGGTGCGATACTGATCTTCTGTCTTAATGCCTCGATAGCTTGTTCCTGCGTAGATACGGTACGCTCCAACTGTTTGATGCGCATCTGTAAATTCGCGTCGCCTACCTGGCTTGCGGCACACCCTGCAACCCATACGCTCAATCCAATGAGACTTATTGACTTCCACAGTAAATCCATTTTTTCCTCCTTTGAAAACTCTTTGATCTTCCTTAATTTTGAAAAATATTGTACCATATTTATTCTCCCTAACAACTATTTATGAAATTTTTAAAGGCTAAAATTCATAATTCAAGCTAACCGTGATGGCCTGGACGTCCACGAATTGCCCTTCCACATTAACCCACATCTGCGACCCCAGGGGGATATCCATGCCGGTTATGACCCCCACGCTTTTATCCAAATCGGATTTCTCACGTTTACGCGTGTCTTCGCGCCAATGAATATAATCCATCCGCGACCACTTGCCGCCCAGATACATTGTCCAATACGGCAAATCGTAAGAACCTAAGAATGAAAACTGCCAATCGTCTAATACGGCCTTATTCTTCACCCCATTGACGAAAACTGAATACGGATGAATACTAATATGCTGGAATCCAAAAACAGCCCTGGTCTTTTCGTGGGTGTATACCCGCAGGCGAAATCCATACCCGCCACCCACAAACGCCGGATATTTGATTTCTCCGCCACTACCAGGCCTCTGCTCAATATCTCCGGCACCACCTTTGAGATCCAACGACAATCTATCAGTCACCCCGAATGATAAAAGCAAAAAATGCTGGAGGCTATTCAATTGTCCATCATTGCCCTCAAGGTCCCTATCAAAGACGGTATGCGTTTGTCCGCCGATAGCTAGATGAAACTTCTTCGGCAGTCTGGTCCCATAAGCCGGGGCAGCGAGGCACGGATAAGCACCAAAAAATCCAAGATATAATAACCACGCTAAAACCCAAAAACGGTGCCTGACTGGCCCACGATCCACCACGATCGTATTGTAATCTTTATCTTCAAGACAAACACCCGAAAATTTCTTACGCATCCCTGCGGCTACGCCTGAGAACCGAGTGTCCTTAAAAAGAAATTTAACGCACCACACTAACAAATAACTCTTGGCCTTTATAAAATTCTATCACATCGTCCGCAATCACCATTCGATAGAGGTTAAACAACGGTGACAGGTACTTATACTCCTTAAGCTCTTTGGAAAAAATGTCATTCTCCTCAAATGCCAGGATGTCTTTTTTAAGCCGTTCAAGCGATGCGGTGTCCTGGGTGGCTTGCGCTATCTTATAAAGGTAGGCCGTGGCAAATAGACTGCAGGGTAATTGAGGATAATCACGGGTCAGGGTACTAAAATGCTTGGCTGCCTCGAAATAGCTGGGGAGCTGGTAATAATATTCTCCTCTGACAAAGAGTACCTTATCCCGATAACGGGAATATGGGTAAGTGCGGTCCAGTTCGTTGTAATACATGAAGGCGAAATCAACTCGCCCGCCCCTGGCTGCCTGGAAGGCTTTAACATAAAGCGCATCTACTTCCCCAGCATATCCAAAAGTTGGGATCAAAAATAACAAAACCAACACACTTATCCACATCCTTAGGTGCATCCAACAATCCTCCTCTGGAAATATTAACATGCCCTATATCTGTGTCAACCCTTGTTTTTTAATTTCTTGGAGGAATTCTTAGAGACTCTTATGCATTGCATGAAAAAATGCCTGAACCAGGTGATCATCTTTAAGTCCAGGAGATTTTTCTACCCCGCTAGAGACATCCACCGCGTAAGGATTAAGGACGGAAACGGCCTCACGGATATTGTGAGGGTTTAAACCGCCGGAGAGGATGATAGGTTTATTGAATGGGTAATCTTTCAAAAGTTGCCAGTTGAAGGTCACCCCTGTCCCGCCATGAGCGGTTTCACTGAAGGTGTCAAACAGGTATGCGTCGACTCTATACGGGAAGATGGATTTCAAATCAAAGGTCTCATTGATCCGAAACGCCTTAATGATCTTAAGATGCCTGAAGCGTTTGCAATAGCCGGGTGATTCTGCGCCATGGAGCTGGATGGTTGTAATGCGTGTCAGTCGACAGATATCGCGCAGCGCATGTTCGCTTTGGTCGACAAAGACGCCAACGGGCGTGACCAAGGGCGGCAACTGTTCAATAATGGTGCGGGCCTTACTGGGCGAGACGTACCGCGGGCTTTTTTTGTGGAAAATGAATCCAAGCGCCCAGGCACCAGCATTCACCGCAACCTGCGCATCCTCGAGGTTCGTGATCCCGCAAATTTTGACGCGTGTCAGCATTACTTATGTCCGGGCGTATAAGACCTCTTTAATCTTCTTGCCAATATCAGGGGCCCGCATAAACGTCTCACCGATTAAAACCGCGTGGGCGCCCAGGTCACGTAAACGGCGGACATCATCATTAGACTGGATGCCGCTCTCAGCGACAATCACTTTATCTCTAGGAATCCGCGGGATAAGACGCTCGCAGGTCGTAAGGTCAACGTCGAGCGTTTTTAGGTTGCGATTATTCACACCGATGATAGGGGCATGGGTGTTCAGGGCACGGTCAAGCTCTCGCTCATCATGAATCTCCAGGAGGGCATCTAATCCGAGAATTTCTACAGTCTTTAAAAGACCTTTTAATTCTTTATCCGTTAGAATGGCGACAATCAATAAAATTGCTGCCGCCCCATTTAATTTGGCCTCACCTACCTGGTCTTCTTCAAGGAAAAAGTCTTTGGCGAGGATCGGTAGGCTAGATGCCGCATGTGCCTGTTTGATATATTCGGGCGTACCAAGAAAATACCTTTCTTCGGTCAGGACCGAAAGGGCCACGGCCCCATGATCGGTGCAAACCCGGGCTATCTTAGCAACATCGAAATCACGACGGATAATACCTGCAGAGGGCGAGGCCTTTTTGATTTCGGCAATGAGATTAAGGGACCCTTCATGGCCAGCAGGCCTACCGATACACTGACGAAAGAGGCTCGGGGCCGCCAACGTAGACGCCCTTACTTTCTCTTTGAGCGTCTCATAATAATTCTTTTTTTGTCTCAGTAGCTGGCGTTTATGAGTAACGACGTCTTTCAAAAATTCAGGCACGGTTAGTAAACTCCTTGAGGTCGTTTAATTTCTTCCAGGCCTTGCCAGAATCAATGGAATCTTGCGCCAAGGCAATCCCATCGTTAATATTCCTGACCTTTCCGGAGATATATAAGGCGTAAGCACTATTGATCACCACCACATCACGTTTTGGGCCTTGCTGGCCATCTAAAATATTGGTAAAAATTTTTACATTAGTTGCCAAGTCCCCTCCCTCTAGGTCTGGTGGCTTAGCCATGGGAAACCCAAACTCTTCAGGAGTGACATCGTACGAAATAACATCTTTACCATCGTATTCACTAATAAACGTTTGGGCGGTGGTGGTGATTTCATCTAACCCATCAGTTCCATGAACAACCAAGGCCCGTTGAATCCCAAGATTTCTTAAGACCTCGGCCATGGGTTCCACGAGGTCCCGGCTGTACACCCCCAGGATCTGGTGGGTCGCCCCTGCCGGATTCGTCAGAGGCCCCAAAATATTAAATATAGTGGCAACACCAAGCTCTTTACGAATGACAGCTACGTTTTTCATCGCTGGGTGCAGTGTCTGCGCAAATAAAAACGCAATGCCGAGCGTATCAAGGCAGGTACTGATGCGTTGTTCTTCCAGACGGATGTTGATACCCATCGCCTCAAGGACGTCGGCGCTCCCACAGCGACTGGAGACCGAACGATTGCCGTGTTTGGCAACGACAACACCAGCCCCGGCCGCGACCAAGGCAGCCAGGGTTGAGATATTAAAGGTATTTTTCTTGTCCCCACCTGTTCCACAGGTATCCAGGATGCTGATATGTTTGCTGGGGATAGAAACGACATAACGGCGCAGTATCCTTGCTGCCCCAGTGATCTCATCGATCGTCGCCCCTTTCGTGCGTAGTGCCACAAGAAATGAACCGGTCTCTTCTTTGGAGGCCTGACCCGACATAATCGCGAGCATGGCATCTTCAATCTCTCTTTGGGTTAAATGTTCGCGGGCACAGAGTTTTTGAATATATGTTTTCATGGAAGCGTCAGGAGATTCTTTAAGATACTTTTGCCAACCCTGGTTAAGATAGACTCTGGATGAAATTGGACGCCCCAGAGAGGAAACTCTTTGTGGCGAATGCCCATAATCTCGTTATCTGCATCGGTTGTCCAGGCGGTTATTTCTAAGGATTCAGGTACGCTCGCACGTTCGATGACGAGCGAATGGTAGCGGGTCGCCTCAAAGGGGCTATCCAGCCCTCTAAATATCTCCTTACCGTTATGGCCGATCAGGGAGGTCTTGCCGTGCATGAGATGTTTGGCGCGAACAATTTTACCGCCGTAGGCATGACCAATCGCTTGGTGTCCAAGGCAGACACCCAGGATAGGAATTTTCCCAGCAAAATGACGGATGAGATTAAGGCAAATGCCGGCATCTTCTGGTCGTCCCGGACCAGGAGAGATGACAATTTTTTCTGGCTGAAGGGCCTCAATTTGGGGCAATGTCAATGCATCATTGCGGTAGACCTTTAAATCAGCGCCTAGTTCACCAAAGTATTGGACAAGGTTGTACGTGAAGGAATCGTAATTGTCGATCATTAATATCATTGATTATTCCTTTTCTCTATATACCTTGGCCCCCAGCCCCATTAACTTGTCATCGAGGTTTTCATACCCACGTTCGAGATGATACATGCGATGGATCTCGGTGCGGCCTTTGGCCATAAGGCCGGCAATGACGAGCCCAGCAGAGGCGCGTAAATCTGAGGCCATGACCGGCGCGCCGTGGAGGACCTTGACGCCCTGGATAATGGCATTAGATCCTTCTCGCCGGATATCAGCACCCATACGGTGTAACTCTGCAATATGAATAAACCGATCCGGATATACCCGTTCGGTGATGATACTGACACCCGGGGTGATCGTCATGAGCGACATAAACTGTGCCTGCAGATCCGTGGGAAATCCTGGATAAGGGTGTGTGGTGACCCCAACAGGTTTTAGACGCCATTGATGCTCAAGTCGAATGACATTGTTCTGATTTATCACGCGTATCCCCATTTGGTCGAGCTTATCCACCAAGGCCCACAGATGGGCATAGTGCGCGCCTTTAATGCGGATATCACTACGGGTCGCTGCAGCAAGTAAGATATACGTTCCAGCCTCAATGCGGTCGGGGATGATATCAAAACGGGCACCGTGCAACCTCTTGACACCACTGACCACTAACCGGTGACTGCCGACCCCATCGATTTGGGCACCCATGGCTTGGAGAAAATAACAGAGATTTTCAATTTCCGGCTCACAGGCTGCGGACTCGATAGTGGTCTGTCCCTTGGCCAAGGTCGCTGCCATCAGGACATTGGCCGTGGCCAAGACCGATGAGCCGAACACCCCACCGAGATAAACAGATGTCCCGCGCAGATTCTTTGCCGTTGCCACAACATAACCGTTTTCGATTTCTATCTTTGTCCCTAACGCGTGAAGCCCCTTGAGGTGCAAATCGACCGGCCGCACACCGATGACACAGCCACCCGGAAGAGATACTCGTGCTTTATGCAGTTTAGCCAAGAGTGGACCTAGGACGCAAAATGAGCCACGCATCGTGGAGACCAGCTGATATTCGGCCACATGGCGTAGCGACCCTTTGGATTCAACGATAACCTCATGACCACTGAGTTCCGCTCTCTTGCCCAGGGATCGTAAAAGTTTGAGCATCGTCATGGTGTCACGCAATTTGGGCACGCGCCGGATGATGCATGGTTCATCTGTTAAAAGAGTCGCGGCCATAATCGGAAGCGCTGCGTTCTTGGAGCCAGAGATCTCGACCTCTCCCTTGAGAGGTCTATTGCCTTCAATGATCAATTTTTCCATATGGCGATGTCCTTGTGCGCACAAACAATGCGAGGTATTTGCCTATAATCGGGATAAATGTTGATTCTTTGATACGCCGTGTGTTGCCTTAAAAGATGACACACGGCCTGCGCCTGATCGACCCCAACTTCTAAACACAATAACCCACCGGCATTCAAATGGCGGTCGCTATGCGCTATGATTAACCGATAAAAATCTAGGCCATCGTCGCCTCCGTTGAACGCCACATTAGGCTCCTGTTGGACATCGATCGGTAGTTGTTGCATCTGGCTCGTCGCGATATAGGGTGGATTCGAGACAATAATATCAAAATATTCAGACGCTGGATTCATCAAAAAAGAAATCATGTCCACACACCGAAGTTGAATCTTGTTCTCGAGGTAATGTTGTCTGGCATTGCGCTGGGCAACACAGATCGCATCAGAAGAAATATCGAGTGCTGTCACTGTACTCTCCGAAAGGAATTTTGCCAACGCAATCGCGATATTACCCGACCCTGTCCCCAGATCAAGAATCTTTAGTGGTCTTTGAGCGAATAATGATCGTGCGATATCGATTGTTTTTTCAACAAGAATTTCTGTTTCTGGTCGTGGAATCAAGACCCTGGGGTCAACATAAAGTCGCAACCCCATAAAATCACTATGACCGATGAGGTATTGCAGGGGTTCCCCGTTTTGACGACGTTCTCGTAAATGTGCATATCGTTCTTCTTGGGCGGTAGTCAAGATTGGGCGTTGCGTATACAGGTCAATCCATGAACATTGCAAAATTTCTGTTAGCAGAATCTCCTGTTCGGTCACGCCAATACCCCTTCGGTCTCGGCCTTGTGCAGGGCCTCCACAAGCTCGTCGAGTTCACCATCCATCACCTTGGACAATTGATAGGTCGTAAATCCGATGCGGTGGTCCGTCACGCGCCGGTCTGGAAAGTTGTACGTCCGGATTTTCTCGCTACGATCGCCCGAGCCTATCTTCATCTTACGATCTTTTGAGGCCTTGTCTATTACCTCCTGCTGCATTTTATCCAGAAGCCGTGCGCGTAAAACCCGCAAGGCCTTTATACGGTTCTTAAGTTGGGAACGCTCATCCTGACAGGTCACGACCATGCCTGTTGGAAGGTGTGTCATGCGCACTGCCGAGTCGGTTGTATTAACGCTTTGTCCACCTGGTCCTGAGGAACGAAACACGTCTACCTTAAGATCTTTAGGCTCTATTTGAATGTCTACTTCTTGAGGCTCATAAAGGATAGCGACCGTCGCGGCTGAGGTGTGAATCCGTCCTGATGCCTCCGTTTCCGGTACCCGCTGAACGCGGTGCGCACCGCTCTCCCACCTTAAACTGCGTGCCGCTTTCTTTCCGTTGACACTAAAAATGACTTCCTTAAATCCACCTTTTCCCGAGGGGCCTGCGCTCATGAGCTCCACCTTCCATCCCTTGGCCTCGGCGTATTTGGTGTACATACGATAAAGATCTCCTGCAAAAAGGCTGGCTTCCTCGCCTCCGGTGCCCGCGCGAATCTCGATAATCAAGTTACGATCGTCATCTTGGGAGCTAGGATTGAGGAGTTCGGTAATCTTCTGGATAAGGATCTTTTCATGATGCATCAATTCAGCTAACTCGGCAGACGCCAGCGATTCAAGATCAGCATCGTGTTTCTCGGAAAGCAGTTTATTGAGCTCCTCTATCTGTAACCCGCACTTTCTGTATTCCGTGAGGGCGTTCAGGAGAGGCGTTGTATCTGCGTATTCTTTAGCCAACTTTTGATATTGCCCTTGGTCGGCAATGATCTGTGGGTCGGCCAAAAGTCTTTCGATTTCACGATAGCGCTCGGTAGTCTTATCGAAGGCCTTGGCAAGCTTGTCTGGTGTCGACATTATTTCTTTTGATAACGTTTGGCAAAGCGTTCAATGCGTCCAGCGGTATCCACGAATTTCTTGTCTCCGGTAAAAAATGGATGACATTGGGCGCAGATCTCGACTCGGATATTCTTTTTCGTAGAACGCGTGTGTAAGACATTGCCACAGGCGCAGGTGATTGTTGTTTCTTCATAGGATGGATGAATATTGCTTTTCATAGGGTTTTAGGCTCCTTCTATTTTATAACTTGTTTAGATTCTCCAAAAAATCCTTGTTGGATTTGAATTTACTGATCCGATCAATTAAAAGCTCCATGGCCTCCGCGACGTTAAGATCGTGGATGGCCTTGCGCAAAAGCCAGACCCGCTGCAGATCATCCTGATTGATGAGCTTTTCCTCATGACGGGTGTTGGAACGCCGGATGTCGATGGCCGGGTAGATGCGTCGCTGAAAGAGATTGCGGTCCAATTGCAACTCCATGTTGCCGGTCCCCTTAAACTCCTCAAAGATAACTTCGTCCATGCGACTGCCCGTATCGACTAAGGCGGTCGCAATGACCGTCAGGCTTCCGCCCTCTTCGAGGGCGCGGGCAGCGCCGAAGAATCGTTTGGGTTTATGAAGGGCGTTTGAATCCACACCGCCAGAGAGGATTTTCCCGCTGTGCGGTACGACGGTATTATATGCCCTGGCCAATCGCGTAATACTATCCAAAAGAATAACGACATCACGTTTGTGTTCGACCAGACGTTTTGCCTTTTCCAGGACCATCTCGGCGATCTGGACATGGCGTTCCGGCGGCTCATCAAAAGTCGAGGCAACGACTTCACCATGGACACTGCGCTGCATATCGGTTACCTCCTCTGGTCGCTCATCAATCAGAAGCACCATAAGGACGATGTCGGGGTGATTGTGGGTCAGAGAATTGGCGATCTTCTGCAATAAGACCGTTTTACCGCTATAGGGGGGCGCCACAATGAGTGCGCGTTGGCCCTTCCCAATGGGTGTGATTAAATCCATCAAGCGCATGGAAATCTCACTTGGCTTTATCTCCAGCGACAGACGGTCCCGTGGATAAACAGGCGTCAGATTATCAAAAAATATTTTCTCTTTGCATTTCTCCGGGTTTTCATAGTTGACGGCCTCCACCTTAAGAAGCGCAAAATATTTCTCGCCTTCTTTGGGGGGACGAATATGGCCGCTTACGGTATCTCCAGTCTTAAGATCAAACCGCCGAATCTGGGATGGAGAGATATAGATATCATCCGGGCACGGCAGATAATTGTAATTGACGCTGCGTAAAAACCCAAATCCTTCCGTCAGGATTTCTAGGGTGCCCTCTCCAAACATAAGCCCGGCCTTCTCCGCCTTTGCTTGCAGGATCTTAAAAATCAAGTCCTGCTTGCGGATGCCACTGATGCCATTGATATCGAGCTCTCTGGCGATCTTAGTCAGTTCAGCGACGTTCATGTTTTTAAGCTTAGTTATGTCCAGCTGGTCTCCGGTCGCAGGGGTCTCGATATAATTCTCTCCTGCGTCTTTGGTTAGATCCCTTTTCTCTTTAGTTGTCACGGCTTTTTCCATAAAATTATCCCCTTCGGTTATTTTTTTCGTCTTTGTATCAATCTTTGCCATATGGCGCCCACCTGTCTTTGGGTTTGTTGTTGAGTAGTGGTATTATCTATAATTATATCCGCTCGGCGGATTTTATCGCGTAACGGCATCTGTGCTTGAATACGTTGCCGTGCCTGGGCGCGTGTTAATCCTAAGCGCCGCTGGGCACGTTCGATTTGCTGACCCTGTGTGGCAACCACAACGATCGTCGTATCGGTATAACGGTCAAATCCCGCTTCAAATAAAAGCGGCACTTCAATGATGATGGCCTGAGCGGCGCGTTTCTTGTATTCTACTAACTTCTGCCGAATAGCGGCACGTACCACCGGATGGATAATTCCCTCGAGCCGTTTAAGTTTTTTGGTGTCGTTAAAGACCAGCGCGGCTAATTTTTTACGATCAATGCCGGCCCTGGCCTTAATCTTATCACCGAAGGTCCGGGTCAATGGCGTGTAACAGGGGCCGTTACGCCGTAAAGCCTGATGCACGATGCTATCGCTCGAAATAATCTTAGCGCCTAAACGGGCGAACATCCTGGCAACCGTCGACTTGCCCGTAGCCAATTGCCCTGTCAAGCCGATAACAAGCATTGATATGCCTTGATGTATTCCTTGGCCGCATGCTCCCAAGAGAAATCGGCGGCCAAGGCGTTGTGCCGTAAGGCATGAAATTTCTCTTGATCACGATACAGGGTGATTGCCTGGCGCAGGGCATGCAGAAAATCTTTTTTCGTAAAATGCTCAAAGAGCAATCCATTCCCCTTGAGACCTACGGCATCAAAGGGCTGAATAGTATCGACCAGGCCACCTGTCTTGAAGGCAATGGGAATAGTGCCGTACGTCATGCTGATCATCTGACTCAAGCCGCAAGGCTCAAAACGCGATGGCATAAGAAACCAGTCCGCCCCTGCGTAGATCTGGTGAGCTAGAGAGTCGTCAAACTTAAACCCGGCCCACAATTTCTGGGGATGCCGGTCGGCAAAGGCCCTGATTTGTTTTTCATAACGCGACTCGCCGGTACCTAACATAACTAATTGAATATCCATGCCCAGCAACTGCTCCATGCTATCTAGGATAAGATCCACGCCCTTTTGGTGGACAATACGACTGACCAACGCAAAAAGAGGTATGTCGCGACCCCCTGGCAGGCATAACGCCTCCTGTAGTCTCGCTTTATTAACAGATTTCCCCTCGGTTACTTCTTTAGGTGTATATCTCTGGACGATCCAACGGTCGGTTGCCGGATTCCAGATATCGTGATTAATACCGTTGAGGATGCCCACGACCGGTTCTGGGCGTGCGCGCACAACACCCTGCAATCCACACCCAAACTCTTTAGTGAGGATCTCTTTGGCATACTGAGGGCTGACCGTTGTCACCTTATCGCTAAAGACGATCCCTCCCTTGAGAAAATTGATCTGACCGAAATACTCCAGATAATGGGGCGAATGGAGCGTCTCGCGCAAATGCAGATGAGGATATTTTTCTCTCGAGAATATCCCCTGGTGCGCCATATTGTGAATGGTCAAGATGCCCTTAACCGATGACAAAGAGCTGTGACGGTAATGTTCCTGCAGGTAAACAGGAATGAGCGCCGCATGCCAGTCATGGCAATGCAGGATATCCGTTTTCAAACACCGCTCAACGATTACCTTGAGGACCTGCGCGCAATAATATTGGAAACGTTCCAGGTTGTCTGAGTAATCTCCATGGCCGTCGCCGTATATCCCGTCCCTTTTCCTAAAATAGTCATGCTCAATAAAATAGACGTCCAACTTCGGCGACAAGACCGTCCGGGACAGATGTCGATCCAGCGTCTCAACAGAAAACTTTTTAAAATCAATCGATTTATGGCGCGGCAAAAAAATTGTTGCCGTTACCCCTTTTTTGGCCAAGGCCAGGGGTAATGATCCACACACCTCGCCTAATCCGCCCGTTTGGGCAAAGGGGGCCGCCTCCACGGCGCAAAACGTTACATGCATATCAACCCTGCGACCTCATTCAGACTTCTTTCATCTCCAGCCAATTTGCGCCTGTCCTAATAGTAACTTTAATAGGTACGGACAACTCCAAGGGATGTTCCATGCGTTCACGCAACAGCTCGACAACGGCCGTTTTCTCCGGTGCGGGGCAATCCAGGACTAATTCATCGTGAACAGAAATAAGGATTCGGCAAGCAAGTTTTCGCCTCCGAATTTCTTTGTGGATATCGATCATAGCGAGTTTTATGAGATCAGCCGCAGAGCCTTGCACAGGCGTATTAATCGCCTGGCGCTGGGCAAACAACCGTATCGATTCGTTGGCGCTGTTGATCTCTGGGATATAGCGCCGACGATTCAAGAGGGTCGTCACAAATCCTTGTTTCCTGCACTGCAGGATGGTCTGTTCCATAAAGTCTCTGACCCGCGGGTAGCGTAAAAAATATTTTTCGATAAACTCTTGGGCATCTTCTTGAGATATCCCTAGGTCTTTGGAAAGGCCGAAGGCGCTCATGCCGTAAATGATGCCGAAATTGACACGCTTGGCGGTATCACGCATCGCAGCCGGAAGGTTCTTCTCTGGCATATCAAATATAAGAGATGCGGTGAACGCGTGGATATCTTGATTCTCCTCAAATGCCTTCCTTAAGACTGGGTCCTCTGAAAAGTGCGCCAGAATGCGCAGCTCAATCTGGGAGTAATCCGCAGCAACCAATATATGTCCAGGCTCGAGGGGGATAAATGCCTTACGGATCTGACGTCCTAGTTCGGTACGAATGGGGATATTCTGCAAATTAGGCTGACTTGAGCTCAATCGTCCCGTCTCGGTCCCCGTCTGATTAAACTGCGCGTGGATCCGGCCTGTAGCTGTGTTAACCAATTTAGGCAAGGCATCGATATAGGTCGATTTTAGCTTGGCCAATTGACGGTATTCCAGAATCAAGGCGGGAAACTCGTGCTGTCCAGCCAAGATCGTTAGGACCTCTTCGTTGGTAGAGAATCCCGTCTTTGTCTTTCTAAGGGTGGGTAATCGCAACCGCTCAAAGAGCACATGACTAAGCTGTTTGGGAGAATTAAGATTAAACTCTTCTCCGGCGATCGCGTATAAACGCCCTGTCAGGTCCTGGATCTTACGATCACATTCCTTGGACATCCCCTCAAGCAATTTCAAGTCCAACCTGACCCCGTACCCCTCCATGTCTGCCAGGACATTCGCAAGCGGGATCTCGATTTCTTCCAATAATCTTATGAGTGATTTCTCCTGCAACTCTTTTGACATCAAGGGATATACTTCCTCCAGTGCGCCGGCCTCCTGGGTTGCATCCTGGCCAGCTATAAACGTTTTATGTAGATACCGTGATGCCAGTCCGGCCGGGGTCAATGACGCAGGTGAAACACCAGCCAAATAACCACCCAAAAGGACATCAAACGTTTTTCCCAAAAGCACGCATTCTTGTTTAGTCAACATCTTGATGATTTCTTTTAAATTGTACGTAATCTTCAAGACTGTTTTTTGCCCAAAGATTTCTTTCCAGTCATCCAGCTGATCCAACGGCACAAAGAACTGGTATTCATCGCCTGCACCGATAATAATTCCTTTAGGAATCAACCCTTTCTCGGATGGCTCAAGGTGCGGTACAAGGACAACTTGGCCATGAGCTTCAATCCATTTCATAATGGTAGCGATATCAGCCTTGGCTTGGGGAAGCGGCGTCAGCGTTTGATTGGAAGATCCCGCGCCTTCCCCATTTAATTCCCGCACAAATTTGTGAAATTCCAGCTCTTGAAATAAGGAAAGGAGTTGCTTGCGATCTCCCGACTTAACCTCAAGACAGCCCAGGCTTAATCTGATCGGTACATTCGTTGTCAAAACAGCCAGCTCCTTACTTAAGACCGCTTGTTCACGCCCAGCACGCAATTTCTCCTGAACCTTCTGAGGTTTAATGTCATCTAAATGTTGCAGAATATTTTCCAAGTTTCCATACCGGCCAATCAATTGCCTGGCTGTTACCTCTCCTATGCCCTTGACGCCAGGAATGTTATCCGATGGGTCTCCAGCCAGCGCGATAAAATCTGTCATCTGGCGCGGGTCAAATCCCAAATCTTCTGCTAATTTGCTCGCTTCGCGCAACAGGTCTTTGCGGGCACTAAAAAAAACGGTATGTGAGTCTGCCAGCTGGTACATGTCTTTGTCATCGCTGACAATAACGACCTGCAGGTTGTCTTCGCGCAGTGCATGACAAATGGTCGCGATAATATCGTCAGCTTCGAATCCGGGACATTCAAAGATAGCCAAATTGTAGGCCGCCACAATATCTTTGATCAACGGCATCTGGTCAATCAAGTCTTGGGGCATCAAGGGACGCTGGATTTTATAGGCGTTGTATTTTTCCTGACGATAGGTCTTCCCTCGAGAATCGAAACACACCGCCACATACTCAGGCTGGTACTCACGGAGTATCTTGCGCAAGGTATTCACGAACCCCAAAATAGCATTGGTTTTCTGGCCCTTGCTAGTGGCAAGGTCCCGGATGGCGAAGAATGAACGGTAACAGAGTGCATGCGCATCGATCAAAAATAGTTTGGCTGCCGCCATTGTCTGGGGAAATATAGCTATTCTATCTGAAATTCAACGCGGTTAGCTTATAAAGGAAGATATCACTCCGGGATAAATGAAGAACTATCTTTGATGATTAAATCTTATCTTTTATCGAATAAATATAAGCATAATACATAAATAGCCATTTGGCAAGAAAAAGTTTAAATTTTAAATTTGTGCATTATGCCGGGTCCTATTTATTAACTATATATTTATCAACCACATACGTTGAGAATGGAAACGCACAGGTAAAGGCAGGTGAAACGGCGTTTAAAACGTGAATACTATGGCCGTCCCCTTCAACGATAAAATCCTGTACCAACTGCTGGCGTTGGATGTCCAGTAGTTGTGCGCGGATGCCAGGGGCTGTTGTTTCGGTAAATCCGCGAGGATCAATGTGCTGGACTAGGCGCTGGGCCAGCTGAATCATATAGGCCCTATTATATTTTTTTATCTCCTCGATGGCAAGCTCACGAAACCCAAAGGCGTTGAATAAAAACAGCCTTGCTTCCTGGTTACAGATTTCAAAAAATTCATCTGCGTGAAAATTGGAAAATCCAGCGTAATTTTCCCGCCAAAATGCCGGTATGGCCGTCGGACCTATCTTAATCTCCCCATTGACCAGCTTGGTAAAATGTACCCCCAAAAAAGGATTTTTTAGATTCGGGACAGGATAAATGTTGGTACGCACATCGGTTTTGTTCTTGGTATACTTAAGATACAATCCCTTAAATGGGATAATCGTATACCCCCGCCCAAAGCCGAAGTCATGGGCGATGCGATCTGCGTATAGTCCCGCGCAGTTGAAGACCTTGACCGCGGCCAGATCGCCGCCATTGGTATGGATGATGTTGCCCATCACTGAGGCGACTCTCTTTTCTATGCCCAGATATTTTGTCCCAAAGAGAAATTCAACGCCTTGGTCCTCTAAATCTTTCTTGAGGGCCGCACACACCTGCACCGGATCCACGCTGGCCGTGTCCGGTGAATAGAGCGCCTGGCGTAATGTCCGAACATTAGGCTCTATGGCCTGGGCCCGCGCCTCATCGACCAGCATGACATTGGCGCCGTTTTTCTTACCGCGGCGTTCCAGTTCCGCGAGCTGATCTATTTCCTTGACATCGGTTGCGACAACGAGCTTTCCACAATAATTGACAGGGATATTGCGCTCCTGACAATACTCTTTCATAAGACGATTACCAGCCGCCGTCCATTGCGCCTTCAGACTGTCGGCGGTGTAATAAAATCCAGCGTGCAGAACCCCACTATTGCGCCCTGAGGCATGGAGGGCCTCACGAGCTTCCTTCTCGATGATCAGAAGACTTGCCGCTGGAAAACGTTTCTTGATTTCCCGCGCGATGGCAAGACCCATGATTCCACTACCAATAATCAAAAAATCGTATTGTCGGGACATAGCTGGTCAGTGATTCCCCTTGCGTAGACTCCCTTCAGTCACCGTGATTAGTCATCTCGGACCACTTTTTATGCGTTCCATCGCAGAAGGGTTTTGCCTCGCTGCTTTTGCATCCACACCATGCGACGGTCTTTGTCTGAGTAATAATTTCGATGAAAGGATGCATGCCGGTTGATTCGTGAGAACCGTCACAAAAAGGCTGCTTCTTGGATTCACCGCAGGAACACCAGGCGTAACGACCCGGTTTTGTCTCCATGACAAAAGGGCCGTTACGTGCGTAGGGGAATTTCTTTTTAGGCATCGAGACTCTCGGGCGGCAGCCGGGAATGCGTCCCATCACAGAAAGGTTTGTCGTGGCTATGTTTGCAACCGCACCAGACAATCTTTTTGGGTTGCGGGATTTCAACAATGATGGGGCCAAGACCGCTTCCTCGATGACTCCCGTCACAAAACGGCTGATTCTTGGATTGTCCGCAGGCACACCAGGCATATTTGCCAGCCTTCATGTCCGTTACGTAGGGACGGCGTTGGGCAATACGTGGCTCGGTCATAGGGTTTCCTTTCATCCAAAGAACTTATCTCCAGCCGCCCAGTTGGCGCCGTCGACCTCATCGATGACCAGATAGGTATGTTCTTTTGGTTTGTTGGCGACCTTAAGAAGCGTGTCAGAAAATTGTTTGGCGATATCTTCTTTCTGCTTTTTGGTGAGCTTACCAACAAGCTTGAGGTTGATGTATGGCATCTTTGTTACTCCTTCGTTTAACGCTCAGCAACCATTGATCACTGAGTACTGGTAACTATTTTTCCAATAAATACAATCCGGTATGCGCAAACAGGTTCGGCTGCAACTGCACGATCTTATTTCCTGCGACACCGACTTCCTTGAGGATGCGGATGTCGTTGTTACTGCAAAAATGACGAAAATCCTGCAGACTCAAAAACCGCAGATTAGGGGTATCATACCACTGGTAAGGAAGTTCCGGTGTGACCGGCACCCGGCCCTGGAAGAAAATCTGCAGACGCGCGCGGATGTGACAAAAGTTCGGGATGCCGACGATGACTTTACGCCCGACGCGCAAGGCCTCGAGGATGACCTGACGCGGGTGCAAGACTTCCTGGAGGCTCTCATTTAAAATAACATAATCAAATCGCTTGTTGGAATAATCAATAAGGCCGGTATCAATATCAACATGGGAAACGGTCAGGCCAGCCTCAATGCATTGATAAACGGCATGCTCATTAATCTCAATACCCGTGCCGTGGCAATCTTTCTTGCGAATGAGAAGTCCTAGCAGCGTGCCATCCCCGCAGCCCAAATCAAGGACCTTGGCATGCGCTCTTACCCATTCCAGGATAATCTGATGGTCAAAACGAATCTGTTGTTGAGGTTTGATCATCACACTACCTCCCGCGACTGACATGGGCAGCACCTTTCTGTATGCGGGAAAGAAAATGCGTAATCAACTTCTGTTGGCCTTCCACTTCCACTAAGAACGCATCGTGGCCGTAGGAGGAATTGATCTCAATATCCGAGACATCCAGATCATTGGCCTTGAGCGCCCGTACCATCTCCTTGGACTGATACGATGGGTACAGCCAATCCGAAGTAAATGAAATCACCAGAAAATGCGCCTTGGCCCTGGAGAAGATATCAGTAAGTTTTTTCTCCGCGGACATGTCAAAATAATCAAGGGCCTTGGAGATATACAAGTAAGAATTGGCATCAAAGCGCTGGACAAAATTACCACTGCGGTATTTGAGGTAATTCTCGACCTCAAAATCGTGCGAGAAATCATATCCCAGACGTTCCTTGGCGATGAGCTTACGTCCAAACTTTTCATCCATTGACTTGTCGCTCATGTAGGTGATATGCCCAATCATCCGCGCCAGGGCAAGGCCCCGGGCTGGGATAGACTTCCCATAATAATCACCATCTTGCCAATCAGGGTCGCTCATGATCGCCTGGCGCGCGACCTCATGCAGGGCAATCTGTTGAGCAGTATGGCGGGTATTCGTCGCAATCGCAATGACCGACTGAACATAATCCGGATACTGGGTCGCCCAGGTGAGTGCCTGCAGGCCACCCATGGAGCCACCGGAAACACATAAAAGCCGCTTAATCTCCAGATGATCAATGAGATGTTTCTGCGCGGCGACCATATCTTCAATCGTGACAAAAGGAAAGCTCAGGCCAAAGGGTAAACCGGTCTTAGGATTGATCGAGGCTGGGCCGGTCGAGCCCTTGCAGCCACCGATCACGTTCGAGCAAATCACGAAATATTTGTCAGTGTCAAAGCCTTTGCCGGGCCCGATCATAGAATCCCACCAGCCGGGCTTGTCTGCCCCCTTGTGGTAAAACGCCGCATGGGCATCCCCCGTCAAAGAATGAAACAATAAAATGGCATTGGATTTGTCGCAATTGAGCGCCCCGTAGGTCTCATAGGCAAGCGTAATAGGACCAAGCTTTTCTCCGCTCTTGAGCTTCAATTCGTGAGGTGGTTCAGCAAATGTATACGATTGAGTCTCGACGATATGCACAAGTGAGGATATTAACACAGGCCCTGGGATGTGTCAATGCGAGATCAAGATAGGGCAAGATAGGGCAGGGTGATAGTGCGCTAAAAAACAAACGTTTATTTTTTATAAAAGTTACCTCTATACATAGGCATGATATGATATACTTATTTTATTCCTATGCAAAAATTTATAATTTGGTTAAAAATCAACTGGGGTAAAATTCTGCTCATTGCCGCCTTTCTCGGCCTTTCGTGGGGAATAATCGCTTACATTCTCTATATTTCCCAAAGTTTTAATTCTCTGGAAAATTTTTCCCAAAAGCAAATAGCCGGCATGCAAGCAATGAATTTTCCTATGTTTGTGTTTGCCCAACTACTGACCCTTCCCTTTATCTTTGCTATGTACTACTACATCTATCAGGGTGGGGGCATAGGGACGATCAAAAAAACGCGCATCGATAAATTACTAGATATCAAATGGGCGGATGTGATTGGTATGGAGGAAGCCAAAAAAGACGCACAGGAGGTCGTGCGCCTGCTTAAGGACCATTCGCTACGTAAAGTGATCGGAGGGAATATTATTAAAGGAGCCATCATGATCGGGCCACCGGGCTGTGGAAAGACATATCTGGCCAAGGCCATGGCTAGCGACGCTGGCTTGCCGATGTTATCGGCCTCCGGTAGTGATTTTGTGGCAATGTTTATGGGACAGGGTTCCGCGCGCATGAAATCTCTATTCAAACAGGCCCGGGAGGAGGCACGCATTCATGGCGGATGTATCGTCTTTATTGATGAGATCGACGCCTTCGCCCGTGAACGCGCGTCTCGCAAAGAACTGCCTAGCCTTTCTAGCGCAGACACTTCCTATAACGCCACCATTAATCAATTTCTTATGGAAATGGATGGTCTACGCAAAAATGAAAACAACATCTTAGTCCTGGCCGCAACCAACGTCGAAGAAGACGAACTAGATCCAGCCATTATGCGCTCCGGTCGGTTTGACCGCAAGATCCGCATAGAAAAACCTAATACCAAAGAGCGGGAACTGATATTAAAACATTACCTTGCTAAAGTCGATGCCGCCCCAGAGATCAGCGTAGAACATTTCGCGGATAAGGCAAAATGGTTCTCTCCCTCCGACCTTAGCAATCTCGTGCGGGAAGCAGGTGTTATTGCGCTACGCGAGAACCGACGCCAGATTGCCGAAAAAGATATGCACGCATCTTTACAGCGAATCATCATCTCCATTGAAAAAACTGGCGAAGACAAAATCCTGGGTGAAAAAATAAATGTAAAATGGGAAGAGGTCGTTGGTATGGAAAACGCAAAGAAAGAGGCCTGGGAGATCGTTGACCTTATGCGGGACCGTAGCCGCCTCAAAGCCGTTGGGGGAAGAATCATCAAAGGGGTGCTCTTATTGGGGCCGCCGGGTTGTGGAAAGACGTATTTGGCCAAGGCCATGGCCACGGCAGCAGGCTTCCCTTTTATCAGCAAATCCGGAAGCGAATTTATTGAACGCTTCGTTGGTGTTGGGCCCAAGCGGGTGCGCAGCCTTTTTGAAGAGGCCAGAAGGCTTGCTCGCGCCGAAGTGGGATGCTTCATCTTTATCGATGAAATCGATGCAATTGCCAGACCCCGTTCTTTCGAACCAGATCAATACGGCGGCCCAACAGAATATAACACGACCATCAATCAATTGCTGACCGAGATGGATGGGCTTCGCCAAACAGAGAATAATATTGTGGTCCTCGCGGCGACCAACGCCCCAGAGGCCGCGCTCGATCCAGCGCTTTTGCGGGCAGGTAGGTTCGACCGAAAAATTTATATCGCCTTGCCCAATATCCATGAACGCGCTGAACTCTTCAAGTTTTATCTCTCTCGCGTTCAAACAGATGACTCCTGTGACCCCAAGCTCCTCGCCCAGAAAACGCTGTATTTTTCGCCATCCCAGATTGAAAGTATGGTGCGTGAGGCAGGAATTTTCGCCTTACGAGAAAAACGGGACACAATTACCTTTAAAGATCTTTCCAATGCCTATGACCGCATTGAATACGGCGATAAGTCTAACATCATTATGACCGAAGAGGAAAAGATATGGACCGCGTATCATGAAGCCGGGCATGCCATTATTGGCTACCTGCTCCACCCAACTAATGATGTGATCAAGGCGACGATCATCCCGCGCAAAGGGAATCTAGGAATGGTCTCCCAAAGACCCATCGAAGAACTCCATTCCAATAACAAAGAAAGTCTTCTGGCAGATATTAAAGTTTCTATCGCCGCCTATGTTGCCGAAAAGATTACATTCGGATCAACCAGTTCCGGGGTGGGAGGTGGTCCTGGTAGTGATTTTTATCAAGCCATGCGGGTGGCGCGTTACATGGTGGTGAGCTTAGGAATGGGCAGATCAGGATTGGTGGGGGATTTTCTCACTCAAGA
Organism: Planctomycetales bacterium; assembly: GCA_005239675.1. Lineage (GTDB taxonomy): Bacteria > Omnitrophota > Gorgyraeia > Zapsychrales > Zapsychraceae > UBA10015. Next base: position 6,746 of record SBBO01000047.1, on the reverse strand, counting down.
AGCATACCGTTACGGACATTTTCCTGTCTCTGAAAAAACAAAAGAAACAATAGATCAGGACATTCAAGATATTTTGCAATCCTGCATTAGGGAAGTCGAACAAATCCTAACAGAGAAAAGAAATCTTTTAGAAAATTTTGCCCAAGAACTCCTTCAAAAAGGAGAACTTGAATACAATGACATTGTCACCATTTTCGACCGCTACGGACTTAAGCCAGCCAGTCGCCGCGCCAAAAGACCCTCTGTCCCCGCAAAATCATGACCAAATCCCATTGCCTGCCTGTGGTATGCCTGGTCTTTTTAGGGCTAGCTGCCGGCTGTTCCAAGGCGACCATCCCTAAGCCCGTACCGTTGACCGAGGCACACCAAAAATTCCTAAAGATTTGCCGAGAGGAGCAGAAACTCAATATTTTCCTCCATCCATTACAACAAACTCTGTGGATTTATCTGCCGCAGCGAGAAAATCTGGTCGGGCTTGTCGCAACGTCAGAAGGTCCTCAAAAGAGTGAAACCTTCAAGGAGCAGCCAGTCGTCAAATATCTTGATAGCGCTTATGCAAACCGACGCTTTCTTATTACTTACGATATTCGTCCTGATAAAAATTACACCCAGGCCCCGGGGACCAAGCTGGATTATCTACCCCTCTATCATAAAATCAGTCGGCAGATCATGACTGCGATATCACAAAATTATCTTGATACCGCTGACGCACCATCGTTTTTTGTTACGATCATTTTTGATATACTCAATGGTATTGAAATCGAGAATATCCTTTATCTCGATGATCTAAAATGGGTTATGTCTGCGGGATCTATGCCCCAGGAAGAATTCATCAAACGAATCCTCTATGAGATAAGAGGAAAAAAGGAATGGATAGGAGATTCAGAGGGTCAGCATCTGGCGTATAATGAAATCACCATGCCAGAATTCCTGGCAAGGCAAATAGCCAAGCGCATTAATTTTAAATACCAGCAGAGCTCCTTTCCTCCCTCCAATGACGTACGTCGAGAAATTCTTACCATCGTTGCTGAAACCATTAAAAATTATAATTTCACGGATTTTAATTACATTGAACTGCGTGACCTCAATGGCACAAATGAGACCGTTCTTCCTTCAGAGCTTCAACAACTGCCGTGAGGTTCTACGCTCATCGTAGATCTCTTTTAATGTCTTCTCCAATGTATACGTTTGCCTCCAGGCCGGGTAATGTGATTGAAATTTCTTTAGAGAGCTTATATACCAGATGTGATCGCCAATGCGATTTTGGGCAGAATAGACATGCGGCATCTTCTTACCGGCGATTTGTGCACATAGATTGATCGCCTCCAGCACGGAACAACTATTCTCCCGTCCACCACCGATATTGTACACCTCCCCGCTGCGCGGTTTTTTATAAAAATGATCAAAGGCGGCAACCAAATCAAAGCTGTGCATATTGTCGCGCACTTGTTTTCCCTTATAACCTAAAATGGTGTAGGAATCACCGATAACCGCACATTGCATTAAATACGCCAAGAAGCCGTGGAGCTGTGCCCCACAATGACCCGGCCCGGTCAGGCACCCGCAGCGAAAACTCGCTGTCTTCATAGCAAAATAACGTCCGTATTCCTGGACAAGGATATCTGCGGCTATCTTGGAGGCGCCAAACAATGAATGCGTCGAGCGGTCAATGGACATCGTTTCATCAATGCCGGCATAAAATGGATGCCCCTGTGGTAGCTCCCAGCGGGTCTCGCGCTCAACTAACGGTAACTGATTGGGCAGGTCACCGTAAACCTTGTTGGTGCTGGTAAAGATGAATACGGCTTGAGGGCAATGCGCACGGGTTAGTTCCAGAAGATTCAGAGTACCATTCGCATTAACCGTGAAATCCGTCAACGGCTCGCGGGCGGCCCAATCGTGCGAGGGCTGGGCCGCACTGTGGATAATCAATTGAATATCCGTTGTGTATTCTTTAAAAATCCGCTCGAGGCCTTTGAAATCGCGGATATCCATGTCACGGTGCGTATAATTCTTAATATCTTTTTGGAGAAGCTTTTTATTCTTAACGGTAGAGGCCTGACTCCCAAAGAAATACTGGCGCATGTCATTGTCAATGCCGACAATGGCAAGGCCTTGTTTGGCAAAATACCTTGCCGCCTCTGAACCGATAAGACCACTGGAACCCGTAACAAGCGCGATTTCCATCTTTTGGTAAAATCCCCTTGCTAAACGTTCCATCGCCCCCTATGATGAGGAAAATAAAATTACTATCATCATAATCTCTCATGGCAAAAATAAAAGAGATTTTTCAACAAAAACGAAAAACTTACTCCTTCGAGCTCTTTCCCCCTAAGACAGAACAGGGATTCCAGAATCTCCTCCATACCATTGCAGAACTGGCGATGCTCAAGCCCGATTTTATCTCCTGCACCTACGGTGCTGGTGGGGGGAGCCGCGAGAAGACACTCGATGTGGTTACGCATATCCAGGATCAACACGGCATTACCGGTCTTGCGCATTTAACCTGCGTCTTGCACACCAAAGAAGAAATCAAAAATGTTCTGGATGCTATCCAGTCTCGAAGGATCGAAAATGTCCTGGCGCTACGCGGCGATCTGCCGAAGGAAAATCCCGACTGGAAACCAGGAGAAAATAATCTCCACTATAGTAACGAGCTATGTGCCTTCATCCGTCAACACTTCGGCGATATATTCACTATCGCCGTCGCCGGTTTTCCTGAAGGGCACCTGCTATGCCCGGACCGCGATCAGGATGCACAGTATTTAAAGAAAAAAATCGACGCCGGGGCGGACTTTGTCATCACCCAATTATTTTTCGACAATCAGGACTATTTTAATTATGTGCAACGCCTAAGGAGGCTAGGGGTCAACAACCGTATTATCCCCGGGATCTTCCCGATTACCAATTATTCCAATCTGCTTAAATTCTGTTCTCTCTGCGGGGCGAACGTGACGAGCGAAATACGGCAGATCTTTGAACCCCTCCAAAACGACGCGGAGGCGACACTCCAGGCAGGGATCGATTTTGCCGTCCGCCAATGCCGCGCACTGCTCCAAGGCGGCGCGCCTGGCCTGCATTTCTATTGCATGAATAAAACTAGTCCAACGGACAAAATTTTTAAAGCAGTCCGCATCTAAAATCCATCTTACAAAATCCATGATCAACCCAACAATTGACATGGCCTCGGCACAATGCTAGGATAAAGGCTGTGTTAGGGTTACGCGGATTCCTGCGCCTAGTCTATCCCCCTCATTGTCTTATCTGCGCGAATTATTACACTACCGATTCCCCTGGGTCAGGGGTGTGTCCACCATGCCGGGGGTCCATCGTCTTTAACCGGCCGCCTTTTTGCGTGCGGTGCTCACGGCCGCTCACCATGCGCATCGATATCCAGCATATGCGCTGCTGGTATTGCCGTCATCGTGAACCGCCATTCGATTTTGCCTGGAGTGCCTGTCTATACGATGACCCCTTAAAGGATTTGATCCATCGCTTCAAATACCATCAAAAAACCGGGCTACGCCGTGTCTTGGCAGGGTTGATGGCCGACTTTATACATCAATACGCCTTCGATATCAACCAGTTCGACTTCCTTATGCCTATCCCTTTATCCACAACACGTCTGCGGGAACGCGGCTATAACCAGGCACGATTGTTGGCCGAAGAAATCACGCGGATATTTTCGATTCCTTTAATCGATAACTGTCTTATCCGCTCACGACATACTCACCCGCAAAGCCTGTTGGAAGAAAAACAACGCTGGACAAACATCAAGGGCGCTTTTACAATAAGACAACCTAACATGCTCAAACATAATAACATACTGCTTATCGATGATCTATTAACAACCGGGGCAACCACCAGTGAGGCAGCAGGGACACTAAAAGACGCTGGGGCAGGGACCATTGGGGTGCTGACACTGGCCATTACCGGTGAACGGATATAACATAAATGAAGATTATCCGCAGCTACGTCTTACGAGAATGCATCGTGCCGTTCATCCTATCGTTGGCGGTACTGACCTGCGTTTTCCTGCTAGGCAATCTCATTCAGCTTGCCAATCTCGTCATTAATAAAGGGGTCGGGATTACCACCGTTGGACATGTGTTTCTCTTGTACATCCCCGTCTTATTGGGCTACACGCTTCCTATCGCATGCCTGGTGAGCGTCATCTTTGCCTTTAGCCGGCTGTCAGCTGATAATGAAATTGTCGCTATGCGTGCTAGCGGTATTCATTTACTAAAGATCCTTGTTCCCTTAAGTGTCGTGGGTCTCATCATTAGCCTCTTGGCTGTTGTCCTCAATGAACGCCTGATCCCTTTGGCGCATCATGAACAGCGCAAGCTCCTCAAGAACCTAAGTGTTCAAAATCCGACAGCGCTCCTAGAGGCGGGGATGTTTATCCATGCCTTCACAAATCAGGTCCTCTTCATCCATAAAATCGAAGACAACATGCTGTACAACGTGACCATTTATCAGCCACAGGAAGGCCGCGCCACTCGTACCATTATTGCCAAGCGCGGGGAATTTACCGTCGTACCTGGAAAAGACCAAATCAAGCTCAAATTAATGGATGGGACCTCCGATGAGCCCAACCTGGAAAATCCGGAAAACTTCTACAAATTAAATTTTAAAAACTACTTTATCACCCTTGACCTCTCCCAGAAGACCCAGCAAGTCGATAAAAAACCCAAGGGGATGACCTTAAAAGAACTGGGGAAAGAAATCAACAAGCACGAAGTGCTATCGGTCGATACCGTACAGCTACGCACTGAGTTCCACCGTAAAATCACTTGGTCGTTTGCATCGCTTGTCTTTATCCTGCTGGGATTTCCCGCGGCCGTCATTACCCACCGTCGAGAGAAGTCTACCAATATTGTCCTGGCGGTATTGTGTGCTGCGGCGTATTATCTATTGTCGCTAGGCTGTGAGGCCTTGAGCCTTCAGCGCGTCGGCCCTGCAGCGTGGCTCATGTGGACCCCTAACATCGTGGCTGGCGTCGGCGCCATTATCCTTAATCAAAAATGCGTATCCTAGAACGCTGCATGACTCAGTCGATCATCAGGGTCTTTTGCCTGATGGTATTAATCTTTTCCCTTCTCTACATTCTCATCGATGCAACCAGCACCCTAGATGAGATCATCGACCGCAAGATTCCTCTCGTAATCTTATTGAAGTATTATTGCTCTTTTCTTCCTGAGATCCTCGTGCAGACCTCATCGGTCGCGTGCCTCATTTCTGTTTTATTAACCTTCAGCAGTCTCAACAACCATAATGAAATCATTGCCATGCGCGCGAGCGGTCTTAATTTCTGGCAGATCAGTAGACCAGCCCTATGTTTCAGTCTCATCATTGCTGCGGTAGTCTTTTTAGTAAACGAACGGATCGTCCCTGAAACTTACACCACGACCCAACAAATTCGAGATGAGAATATGATCCTCAAGGTCGACCGTATACGTAAAGATACCGAGGTTATCCGCCACATGACCTTCTACGGTCTCAAGAATAGATTGTACTTTATTGATAGCTTCAACCCATACGATCGTATGCTCGAAGGAATCACAATCCTAGAGCACGATGAGGATCAAAATGTCCATCAAAAGATCATCGCCCTCAGAGGTGTTTGGACTGGTATCGCCTGGAAATTCTACGAGTGCCAGATAATGGCCTTTAATCCCTTTAATATCACCAGCCCCGTTAAGATAAAGATGTACAAGGAAAAATTGATGGACATCAAAGAAACACCTGATGATTTCCTAAATCAGCGATTGAATGTCTCCATGATGAACATCCGCCAGTTAAATCAGTACATCACCAAATTTGCCACCAGCGGTGCGCATAAAGCGCTGCAAAACCTACGTGTAGACATGCATCGTCGCATCGCCTTTCCTTTTGGAAACGTGGTGATTGTATTGGCGGGGCTGCCGTTTGTCCTTATATTCAAGACCCGCCGGGGGGAAACCTTCACGGCGCTGGGGCTGGCGGTCTGTGTTGGATTCCTGTATCACGTGATCAATGCCGTCTCTATTGCTATCGGAAAAGACGGATTATTTCCTCCGGTCGTCGCGGCCTGGGCAACACCGGCTCTCTTCACGCTGATCGCCTTAGGCCTCATCAAGACTAAGTCGGTGAATTAGATCAGTGGAGGGCCACAGGACTGTAAATTTGTGGCACTGGCACAGGCAAGATGGCCTCAATTGCTTCTCCCGAGCGCAGCATCCCCTCCCTTAAGACCTTTGCGTACATCCCACAGCGGCCGACGATTACTTCTTTAAGTCGCGGATGAATGGCATCCAAGACGTAGCAGGGATTGCGTATCTTGGTAATTTCCAGCTGAACTCCTCCGGAGAAATTAAGGATCGTCCCTAAAGGCAGGCTATTGACATTGAGGTTCGCCACACTAATATTTTCTCCTATAGCCCCACAATAAAGTGGATACCCCTCACTCCTTAATTCAGCTAGTTTCTCAACGTCCTGGAAAGAGACTGCTTGCTCGAGGCGACAATGCTTGGCATGATGGTGTCCATCGCCCTGAAGTCCAGATGATAAGATGCGCACACAAACAATTGGCTTTTTAGGAATACCACCACTGGAGATATTAACGGAGACGACCGTAGAAATGTTGTTCATCGCCTTACATTGCTATTATTGGTCTTTTCCTTGACTTATGGAATTATGGAAGACCAACCCCAACTTAGCTTTAAACATTTCAGAGGAAGTTGGGACGTCCCTGCTTCTTCTAT
>SBBO01000019.1 GCA_005239675.1 Planctomycetales bacterium | reverse complement strand
GTTTATTGATGGTTCCTCCGGTTGACCTAGATCAACTCCTCCGTTGGAAGCATCTTTTACTCAGCAAGGGGGGTAACGATCTATTGACCGTTCCCTTAATTCAAATATTTCAAATATTTCAAATATTTCCCAATATTCCTTAAATCCGAATTTGCCCAAAGATTAGACTTTTATTTGCGTGGGGACTTTTTTGTGTATAATAAAACCCTATGCGTTACGACCCGTTTCAGGAGAAGGCCATTGAGGCGATCGATAGGGGCTGTTCAGTCATCGTCTGCGCGCCCACAGGATCTGGCAAGACCGCCATCGCTGAATATACCATCGAACGCTGCCTCGAGCGTGGCGAAAAGGTGATTTACACCTCTCCCATCAAGGCCCTCTCTAATCAGAAATTCCGCGACTTCAGCAAAAATTATCCAGATCAGGTCGGTATCCTCACAGGGGATCTGACCATTAACCCCGATGCACCGACCCTCATCATGACAACAGAGATCTTTCGGAATAAAATCCTGGAAATGAAATCATCACTCAAAAATTATACCTGGATCATCTTTGACGAGATCCATTACCTCGATGACCCCGAGCGCGGCAGCGTCTGGGAGGAGTCACTCATCTTTCTACCAGACCACATGCGCATCTTGGGGCTCTCGGCTACCATCCCCAACGTCCATGAGCTCGCCGGGTGGCTGCGCAGCATCCACCGGCACGACATCCAGGTGATTGAAGAAACCAAGCGCCCGGTGCCGCTACATTTTTTCTACCAATGCCAGGGGAAAATTTACGATGACCTAAAAGAAATGAGTCGTTTTGGCTATCAAGGGGGCCATGGGCATATCTACGGGCATCAGCGTTTGCCTAAATCAGTTGTGCTCAAGCCTAACCGACCTGACTCGCTGATACGATTTCTCCAGCAAAAGAACTTTCTGCCATGCATTTATTTTACCTTTAGCCGCCGACACACGGAATACCTCGCTGATGAGATGCGTTGCTTCAACTTTCTGAATGGCGATGAAAAGAAAGAAATCACCGCCCTTTACGACCATCTCTGTCGACAGTTTGATATCCTCCAGGAACCGAGCACCTTTGACCTGCGCCCCTTTATCGAGCGCGGGCTCGCCTACCACCACGCCGGCATGCTGCCCACCCTTAAAGAAGTCGTCGAACGGCTCTTCACGACCCGCCTTATAAAAGTTATCTTCACCACCGAGACCTTCGCCCTAGGGGTCAATATGCCTGCGCGTAGCGTGATCTTTAATGAACTACGTAAATTTTACGAGTATGCCTTTGCGATCTTGAAGACCCGTGATTTCTACCAGATGGCTGGACGGGCCGGCCGACGTTCAGTTGACGAAGAGGGCTATGTCTTCTGCCGCGTCAACCCTCACGAAATTTCCATCGAGCAACTAAAGACCATGATCTTCTCTACACCGGAAAAGGTGACCTCACGCTTCAATGCCTCTTATGCAACCATCCTTAATCTCTACCAAAAATTCAGTGAAAAGATCTACGATGTGTATTCGCTCTCCTTCCATCACTTTCAGCCAACAGGTTCTGGGACAGAGGGGAGAAATCCCCAGCGTGAACGCGCCATCCAAAACTTAAGGGCCAAGGTGAATCTACTAAAAAAACTCGGCCACATCCGTAAAAACCAGGTTACCCCCAAGGGGATCTTTGCGGCAACGGTGTATGGTTATGAATTGATCCTGTCAGAATTGTTCGCCCGCGGCATCTTAGAGCAGCTAAGCGTTACGCAATTGGGCATTTTAAGTATCGCTGTCGTCTATGAACCGCGTCGAGGGATGCACCGGCCTGTCCTTGACCGACAGGCCAAACAGCTGCAAAACATAACTAATGATATTCTATTTCCGATTTTAAAGATGGAAAAAAAGATGGGCGTCTCTGCGGTGACCAAACTCTGCGGATTCCATTTGAGCCAAGCCATGGAAGGCTGGATAAAAGGTAAGGATTTTAATCATATTTTGCAATACACCCAAGCGGATGAGGGTGAGGTCATCCGGTATCTGCGCATGGCCATCCAGGTCCTACGAGAGACGCTCGATGCCCCCATCTCCGGTGTGCTCAAGGATAAAATTCACCAGACGATCCACAAAATCAACCGTGATGTCGTTGATGCGGAAAAGCAATTACGGGCGTAGATAATAACGCTTATCGCTTATCTTGTTGTTTGCCTTTCAACTCTTTTTTCCATCCCTGCCATTTATACTCTTGCCCATGTCGCGATTCCTTGATCATGCGCGCAATATTTTTCTGCCGACGATTTCCTTGTCCTTTGGCCATTGCTCGTAATTTTCTTTTGTGGTTATTCTTTTTTACGACAAAAAGGACAGCTAATCGCAAATGGTCCGGCGCCGCCTAGCAAAAGCGCCAGGGACATCATGATCAAGGCAAAATTGTATTCAAAGCCGCCATTCATCATACTGAATCCATTCTTTCCGTGAACTAATATAATCGCGCCCAACATAACAATGATGATGATTAAGGCCCCAGCCTCTACACAAAATCCGGTAAAAATGGCTAACCCGCTTAAAAACTCACCCCAGGCGACTAGCACCTGCAGGATAACCGGCAGATTTGGATTCCAGGCCGTTCCTAAATTAGTCGTGGCCCCAAAAATTTTACCGAATCCATGATAAAAGAAAATGACCCCTAACCCCAAGCGCAAAAATAGCGGCGCGTAAGGCCTTAATCGCTCACAACATTGCTTGCTCATTGCACGCTCCTTTCTCACCGCAGTAGCGGTGAGAAACCCCTGTGCTTTGATTCATCCCATACTGTCAAATACCTTGGGATGAATTAACAGGGGTCATGTGTTTTCTTGCCCACCGCAGTAGCGGTGAGAAATCCCTGCGTTTTGATTCATCCTGTACTATTGTTCGCCGCAGGGGCGGCGAATAATCCCTGCGTTTTGATTCATCTTGTACTATCAAATACTCAAGATGAATCAGCAGGGATCAAATACCCCTGGATGAATCAGCAGGGATCAAATACTTCAGAATGAATCCTGCATTTCGCCATGCTCATGCAGAATTCCGGCCACGCCCGCTGGCGTGGCCTTCATCAACAGAGATAATGCTTACACCCACACTAGTCGCGGTGAGAAATCCCTGCGCTTTGATTCACCATTTAATGTCATGTTGATAAAACCCCATCCCGAAGCATTTGGTAATACTTTAAAAGAATACCAAGAACATCCACCATCAGTTTGGTCAAGACTACAGTAAGAACAACAAAAACAATAGTCAGGACAATCTTCTTAACTGTGGAAAAACGGGGATTAACCCATATGAGCGGTATAATAAACGGCCCCACGAACAAGAATCCGATGATCAAAGTCGAGGTCTTCTGATACCATGTCGTTTTGAAAGGGGAAGATTTCGAAACTTCCATTAGCTCACCAGATGGCGTGGTTATAATGCGTTCGAATACATCATATTTGGGTCAACAAGACATTACCGTTAAAAGAGGAATGTGCGACTAAATGCCGATCAAGTTAATATACCATAAAGTGTGTAAATTGGGCAATGATTCTGGGCTTACGGGCGCGGGAATGGGATAATAGATCGTTACCCCCTAGAGAAGCTTTTAATCTTTACAAAAGAAACGTTTGAAAAATTAAAGAACGAACTGGCTATCTATCAGCC
>SBBO01000046.1 GCA_005239675.1 Planctomycetales bacterium | reverse complement strand
GCTGATAGATAGCCAGTTCGTTCTTTAATTTTTCAAACGTTTCTTTTGTAAAAATTAAAAGCTTTTTTAGGGGGTAACAATCTATTATCCCATTCCCGCCACGGGGCCTCTCGTCCATTGACTTCTCAAGGGATTATGATATATTCTTTAAGTGGGGAGGTTATTAAAGAAAGATGATAGATATGACGACTCATCAAACGGATAATCAACACGATCACCAGGAAGTCTTGGTGCGCCTGACCGATGCGGCTATAGCCAAATTGAAATCCATGAGACTTAAGGAAGACAAAGAAGGCTTTGGACTACGTATTGCGGTCGTGGCCGGTGGGTGCGCCGGGATGTCTTATGATTTGCGTTTCCAAAAGAATCCTTATGACAATGACATTGTGTTTTCACAAGGTGACCTAAAGATTTTTGTGAATCCAGAATCCGTGTCTTATCTTAAGAACGTGGAGATCAACTATGTGGATACGCTCAAAGAGAGTGGCTTCACATATAAGAATCCCAATGCCTCTGGCAGCTGTGGTTGCGGAACATCCTTTTCATGAGGACCGATATTAAGCCACAGACAACGGATTTAAGTTACCCGCCGTTTGAAGGTTCCCATAAAATTTATAAAACCGGGACACGTTTTCCTGAGGTGCGCGTGCCGTTTCGGTCTGTCATGACATCTCATGACGACACGGTGGAGATTTATGATACCTCTGGCCCGTACACAGATCCACAGGCCACGATTAATATCAGCCATGGACTGCCGGCATTGCGGCAGAAATGGATTGAAGGCCGTGCCGACACCGAGGTCTTAGCTGCCTCGACATCTTCCTACCGTAGAGAAAGAGAGCGCGATCCACGGGTTCAGGAGATCCGTTTTCCGTTGCTGCGTCAACCCCGTCGCGGCCGCGCAGGGCGCAACGTGACGCAAATACATTACGCTCGTGCGGGGGAGATTACCCCTGAAATGGAATTCATTGCTATCCGTGAGCGGTGTTCCCCCGAATTCGTCTGTGACGAAGTCGCCCGCGGCCGGGCCATTATCCCTGCGAACATTAATCATCCTGAAAGCGAGCCCATGATTATTGGCCGTAATTTTCTGGTCAAGATTAATGCCAATATCGGCAATTCGGCAATTAGCTCCGGCATCGCACAGGAAGTTGAAAAAATGACTTGGGCAATTCGCTGGGGTGGGGACACGGTCATGGATCTGTCCACCGGTGGGAATATCCATGAAACGCGTGAATGGATTATCCGCAATTCCCCGGTCCCCATCGGCACTGTCCCTATTTATCAGGCGTTGGAAAAGGTCGCTGGTAAGGCCGAGGAGCTCACCTGGGAGATCTACCGCGATACCTTAATAGAGCAAGCCGAGCAGGGGGTAGATTATTTCACGGTCCATGCCGGCGTGTTACTGCGTTACATCCCCTGGACGGCCAAGCGCGTGACAGGGATTGTCTCGCGAGGCGGCTCTATCCTCGCCAAGTGGTGCCTGACGCATCATAAGGAAAATTTTCTGTATACGCATTTTGAGGAAATCTGTGAAATCATGAAACAGTATGACGTGTCTTTTTCTTTAGGTGATGGCCTGCGGCCGGGTAGCATTGCGGATGCCAACGATGCGGCGCAGTTTGGTGAGCTGGAAACGCTTGGTGAATTGACTAAGATTGCCTGGCGCCACGACGTGCAAACGATGATCGAAGGCCCGGGACACGTGCCCATGCATTTAATTCAAGAGAATATGACCAGACAATTGACCATTTGCCATGAGGCACCATTTTATACATTAGGGCCATTGACAACAGACATAGCGCCTGGCTATGATCATATTACCTCTGCTATTGGGGCGGCCATGATCGGCTGGTTCGGCACGGCCATGCTCTGTTACGTTACCCCTAAAGAACATTTAGGTCTGCCCAATAAAGACGATGTCAAGCAAGGCATTATCGCTTACAAGATTGCCGCCCATGCGGCGGATTTAGCCAAAGGCCACCCGTACGCTCGAGAATGGGACGATGCACTCTCCCGGGCACGTTTTGAATTTCGCTGGCGAGATCAGTTTGGTTTAAGTCTTGACCCAGAGACTGCGCAGGATTATCACGATCAAACCCTTCCCGCTGATGGCGCCAAGCTCGCCCATTTCTGCTCCATGTGTGGTCCGCAGTTCTGTTCCATGAATATCACCCAAGATATCCGTGACTACGCCCAGCAAAAAGGTCTGGATGTTCAAGTCGCCATCGAGCAGGGCCTTGAGGAGAAGGCCAAAGAATTTATCTCGTTAGAAAAAGACACTCACCTCTAGCGCGCCGAGCGTCTGATAGCCGTGTTTTGAGCTCTCTGCGCATACCCGGCGGTATCTTGGGGGGAATGAAACGTTTTCTAGTTTTCCTTCTAGTGTCGGTATTGTTATTGATCAGGCCGGCCGACAGCTTGGCCCAACCCAAGCGCACCCCTTCCGGCGTTGACCGCCAGACATTCTTTAATAACATTACCGACTCTTTGGCGACATTGGGGAAATCTCCGCAAAGAAAATCTGCCATAAGAAAGATGCGCCGGGCCGCCAGGCGCAAGGCTCGCCTGGAGAAATTACACAAAAAGAATCAAAGACGTGTCATCCACCGGTGATTTTTCTTTAGTGGTAACCGATCAATCCTTTTAACTGGCAATCGACAAGAATAGATCGAGATCCCCACGGTGCTGTTCAAAGACCACCATAAGTCATTTATACCGCGGCGAAGGCAACGGCAGGGGTAGAGACGGTAGGTATGGGGAAGAGGACGGTGTGCTGGGCGAGAAAATTTTTGAGTTCTTCTTTGAATTCTTTAAGCTGCGTGAGCGCTTGGAGACGGTAACCCTCGGTTTCTTCCATCATCTTGGGGAATAGGTCGTGGTAGTATTCGATTCCTTCTAGAAGGTTTTTTTTGAATTCGTTTAAGTATTGAATCTGTTTCTCGCTCGGCGCGGTAGTTATTTTTTTGACTTCTTTAATAAAGTAATCAATGTTGAGCCTCAATTCCTTGATAAACATATTCGGCCGACAGATCCCGTCTAAAAGATTAATCCGCCCATAGATGTGACTGATCATCTCGGCTAAAGAAACAACCTTGGAGAAGTAGGCAATATTGGGTCCCGGACAGATAGCGGTGAAGCGTTTGGGGAGATGCCCGTTTTTACCGATTTGGTGGTTGATTAAGGGCGCCTCACCTAGGTCGGTGCAGATGCACGATTTACGTATGATCTCTATCGCGTATTGAGCAAATGCCTTAGGATCGAGCTTAAATGTTTTGAGTTGGTCGAGCTTTAATTTTTGATATTGCCGTGAGGCCGTGCAGATCGGCTGTTCAGTAAATTCCGTATTGGAAACAAGATATCCTTTCGGGCAAGCGCTGCCTGGCCGTCCGCGGTCAATACGTCGGCGTTTCTCCAATTCACTGGCGCTTTCTTTAAGGTTATGAAAGGGAACTCCTAGAGGAGATACCTCGCTTAATTCGATGTCGTTTTCAGTCGCGGCGCAAAGTTTTCGCAAGGTCTCTTCGTCCACATTGGTTGCCTCCGGGCACAGAAGGAATGGGGTCGCCCACCCGGTGCCATCAACCTGATAGAATTCCAATAAGAAACGATTTTCCTTGGCCGTGCCGATGCCGCCTTGGGTGGTGATACGGGTGCATGGCGCCTCATCAAATGGTTTTAGATTTTTAGCCTTGAGTGCCTCGTTGCAGATCTTAAGGACCATGGCCATAAGTTCATTCTTCTTTTTTTTGAACTCTTCAAGGATAGGCCCCAGGAGATACCCGTCGGAAACGAACGCATGTCCGCCGCAGTTGAGTCCCGATTCCACGCGGTATTCAGAGACCCATAGTCCTTTTTTGGCCAGGAAAGAGCCTTGCACGAACGAGGAACGGTAGTCACTGACTTTAAGGATGATTTTCTTTTTGATGACCCCTTTAGCATCGGCATAAAAATCTTTAAACTTCTCGATATAGCTGTACAACCGACGGTTGATACCGGCAGAAAAGACAATGGCCGAATTCAATTTGCTTTGGGCGTAACCACGCAAGGCGGCAAGCGCGTCCGAATATTCAGCAGGGAGCTCTTTTTTGTCTGAGCCATAATTGGGCCTGTCGAGCTTGGTCATGATGTTGACATCGATATTGCCCGGCACCATCTGTGCGCGCAGTTCTTCCTGTAAATATTTTTTTATGGCAAGGTCGTTTTCTTGGCACATGGCATTGTATTGAATCTTCAGGGGAGAATGGTCAGCCAAGAGCTCAAAGTATTTAGTGATCTCGCTGCCTGGCCCAAAGGCTGATGACCTTACTTTTTCAAATTCTTGCTGGACGATGTCATCTACGAGGTTCAGGTAAGCGGTAATGCGTCTGGCCCGGTAGTCCTCTTCTTCTTTGGTGATGGCTGTGTAGGGTTTGTGCACAAGATCAGAGTAGTATTTGCGCATGTCTTCAATGAGACAGTCATCGACCAGCGAGATGACCGACGAGATCCCATACTTAGCTACCTTGATGGGGGTGTCAATGGAGAACCCTGTCCCCATAACTGGGATGTGGAAGGAATGGACATTTCTCAGTTTACAATGGACATGAATTGTGCTATTGTTCATAGAGTATATAGAATACACTATTTATAGGGCAATAGCAAATGGAAAATTTGGGAATAAGCGGGGACTTTTATCAGGAGCTAGCTCGACAAGGCATCGCTAGTGAGATCATCTCGCGTGAGACCGCCGCACAGATACTTACGTCCCCTAGGATTGAATTGCTCCCCCTTTTAAACGCCGCCTTTGAGGTGCGTAGGAAGTTCCGCGGCACAGAGGTCTCTATCCATATTATCAATAATGCCCAGAATGGATACTGTCCAGAAGACTGCCGGTATTGTGCTCAGGCGCGGACTGCTGACTCGGACATTGAGAAATATCCATTAAAGTCTGATGAAGAGATTTTGGCTGAGGCTAAGAATGCCTACGAGCGGGGGGCGTTTCGTTACTGCATGGTCTTTGCTGGGCGTGGGCCGTCCTTGACGCGCGTGACTCACCTCGCCCGATTGATCCGCACCATTAAGGTGCAATATCCGCCATTACAGGTTTGCGTCTCCACTGGACTTCTCAACGAAGAAAAGGCACGGATCCTTAAAGAGGCGGGCCTGGATCGGCTCAATCACAATTTGAACACCTCTGAGCGTCATTACCCGAACATCTGCATGACGCATACTTATGCGGATCGCCTGAACACCCTGGCGGCTGCCCGACGAGTGGATATGGCGCTTTGTTCCGGGATGATTGTCGGGATGGGGGAGAGCTCCGATGACCTGCTGGAGGTGGTATATGCGCTGCGGCAGTTGGAAGTTGAATCCATACCGGTTAACTTTTATATCCCCATTACAGGCAATGTGCTGGGGCCAGCATCTCCTTTATCACCAGAGTATTGTCTTCGTGTCTTATGCCTGTTTCGTTTGTTGAATCCGCAGGCCGAGATCCGTGTGGCCGCTGGACGGGAATTGCATCTGCGCAGCATGCAGGTGATGGCCCTCTATCCAGCGAATTCTTTGTTTTTAGAAGGGTACTTAAACACTAAAGGAGACGAACGTTGGCGCACCCTGCAGATGATTAAGGACGCCGGTTTTACTATCAAGTCTGACCATGCGATCGATGAATTATTGCGAAAGGAGAAAGGCTGCCTCAAGGGGTCTTGCGATGAACCTGTAGAACAAGTCTCTATGAAAAGACACCAGGATCTGCGTCTGTTTATGCCCTCCATGACCGCTCCCGTAAAAGGTTAATGCAATCCTATTTAAACCGTTTAATTTTATGTTGCTATTTAACGAAAAAGTGCTAAACTGATCAAGAATTTTTTTGCACAGAAAAAATCTTATGGACAATAAAACTATTCATCATGTCAGGGTAGGCCGTTTTGAACTGTTGATGGATGCCGGTTTCGGTGCCCAGAAGGCAGGGGATATCCTGATCCGCGCCTTTGCCCGCATTGGCAAATATGTCTTTATCGAGCCGATGATCCCGGCCGAGATTAGTCCGCCGGCACGCAGCCGCCCGGCCTTGTCAGGGGTCATTATGCGTGTCGCCGAATTTAATTTGGAGAATATTGGCAACAATACCGATGTGATCCTGGCCTCTCATGAGGTCGTCTTGGATCGGCGCATCGACGATGAAGAGTATAATCCTAACTGTCGGATCCTTTTGGATATGTGCGACAAGGACCTTCCATCGGCCACGTACGATAACGTTTTGCAACGCATCAAAGATTTGAGATTACACATCTATCCTTTCGAGGTAGCGCCAGGGCCGCAGGCGATCATTAAGTCTCTCGCCGGCAAGGCCAAGAATATGTATTACCTGGGGATGTTAGCCTGCATTTACAATGCCCCTGAGGAATTTGTCATCAATGAGATTAAGCTGACCTTCGGGGCCAAGCTGCGGGAAGATGTCTTTAAAAAGAATATTGACCTGTTTGGTTATGGCTACCAGTACGCCAAAGAGCATATCCCCTTCGGGTACGAGGTCAAAAGTGATCCGGGGAAAAATAGTCATGAAAAGATTTTGATCGATGGTAATTCAGCCCTTAGCATGGGGGTGATCGATGCTGGGATAAAATTGGTGAGCGGTTATCCTATCACGCCGGCTTCTTCTATTTTGCACACCTTGGCCAAGGTGCTTCCTTCATTTGGTGGCATGGTTCATCAAGCAGAAGACGAGATCTCCGCTATCGGTACCGCAATCGGCGCTTATTACGCAGGCACGCCGGCCATGACCTGCACCTCTGGGCCGGGACTTTCCCTCAAACAGGAGTTTATTGGATATGCGACCGCAGCTGAGATCCCCATTATCATTGTGGATGTTCAACGCTCTGGTCCGTCCACCGGGATGCCCACCAAGACTGAGCAGTCTGACCTTTTGTCGGTTATGTTTGGCAGTCACGGCGACAATGCCAAGATTGTCTTTGGTGTCTTTGATATTATCGATTGTCTGTATGCCCCGCAATTGGCCCGCTATTTGGCGGAGAAATTACGTCTGCCTGTGTTCATCATGAGCGATTTTCAGACCGCCAATAGCTATAAAGTGCTCGATAAGCCAACGCTTTTTGAAATGAATGATAGTAATGGTATCTCGGAGTTTGTGCTAAATCATTTTGGGATCGAGCGGTTGCCAGAAGATATCGCCATGGTGCGTACCGAACAGGCCGTCGTTGGGACGCCAGGGAAGATGCGGCGCGTCACGGGCTTGAATACGGATGAGACAGGCAGTGTTAATTATTTTGCCAGGGCGAATCAGCGTTCGCATACGGTGCGTAACGAAAAAATCCATTGCGTCCAGCGGGCGCTCAAGCAACCAAAACTCTTTGGCGACCAAAAAGACGGCGAAGTCCTAATCGTGGGATGGGGAAGCGCCAAGGGCGCGGTTGAAGAAGCTGTTTCCTATTTTCAGCATGCAGGTCAGGCCGTGAGTGGGATGTGCCTGCGTTTTGTTAACCCCCTGCCGCCGATGCTCAAAGAAATCTTTTCGAGATTCAAACATGTGGTCACGGTGGAGCTTGCTTATGGCGATCAGTACAAGCATGCACCCTTAGCGATGCTTTTACGGTCGGCAACATTAATTGATGTTCAAGCAATTGTTTGTGGGGCAACTGGCCGACCCATTACGCCTAGGTCTATTGAACGAAGAGTAAAGGAACTATTCTATGGTTGATCTAGTCCAGAAAACACAATCCGCATTAACCATCAAAGATCTTAACACTGAGAACCCGCGTTGGTGTGTGGGTTGTGGTGATTTTGGTGTCTTAATGGGGTTCAAACGATTCCTCGTGGAAGAGAGTATCCTGCCCCACGAGACGGTGAATGTCTCAGGGATAGGCTGCTCAGGTCGCGTGCCGTTTTACGTTAATACCTACGGTGTGCACGCCATCCATGGTCGTCCCATCACCGTTGCCATGGGCATTGCCCTGACCCGGCCGGATCTGAAGTTGTTTGTCCATTCCGGCGACGGCGATGCGTTAAGTATTGGTGGCAATCATCTTATTCACGGCATTCATAAAAATTTTAATTGTGTCTTTATCCTGTACGACAATCAGCTTTATGCGCTTACCAAGAGCCAATCATCGCCCACGACCCGCAAAGGCCATCCGACCAATACACAGCCGCAGGGGACATCCCTGGATCCCATTGCCCCGATTCGTTTCGCCTTGGGGCTGGGAGCATCCTTTGTGGCCTCAACCGCGGATTGGTTGCCTGACCATTTCATCAATACGCTTAAAGTCGCGTACGCGCATAAAGGATTTTCCTTTGTCCATGTCCTACAGCGATGCCCGCATTTTGATCCTGATAATTTTGATAACAAATCTTCCGCCTGGTTTTCTTTTCTGACCCACGAAAAGGGGATCCCACCAGACAAACGCCTCGCAGATAAGACCGAGACGATTGTTCATGATCCGTCGGATGAGGCAGAGGCCTTTCGGTTCGCCAATAGCCAGCACACCCATTTCGGGTTATTTTATCGAAATCCTGACAAGCCCTGTTATGATGAAATGATCCGTCAAAGGATTGTCAAGGCTGCTAAGCGCCAACGTTCCACCATTTTGGATAGCTATAAGATTTAAGGGTCGCAGTCTCGGATCTTAAGCTTATGGAGAATATCATCATCATCGGTTCCGGTCCTGCCGCTCATGCTGCTGCCATTTACGCCGGTCGGGCAAGACTCAATCCTTTAGTTTATGAAGGGATGCTGGCGGGAGGCATTGCTGCCGGAGGACAACTGACCACGACAACCGAGGTTGAAAATTATCCGGGTTTTCAGTCTATCGGTGGGCCCGACTTGATGGTCAAGATGCGCGCACAGTCCATTCATTGTGGGGCGCGTATCGAGACCAAGACCGTTGACGCGGTGGATTTAGGTCAACACCCTTTCAAAGTCTTTGTTGGCACGCAATGTGTTGAGACTAAAACGATCATCATTGCCACCGGCGCCACTGCCAAACGCTTGGGGATTCCGGGTGAAGAGAGGTTCTGGCAACGGGGAATCTCCGCCTGTGCGGTTTGCGACGGGGCGCTACCCATTTTCCGCGATAAAGTCTTGGTTGTGATCGGTGGAGGTGACACGGCTGGCGAAGAGGCATTATTCTTAACTAAATACGCGAGCAACGTTATTATGTTAGTGCGTCGCGATGTCCTACGCGCTGCCAAGGCCATGCAGGAGCGGGTTTTTGCCAACAAAAAGATCACCTTGCAATGGAATACGAATGCCTTGGAGGCCGTTGGCACAGAGAAGTTGGAGGCCGTCAGGGTCAAGAATAATAAAACGGGCAAAGAATCCATGATTGCCGCTGGAGGCTTGTTTTATGCTCTCGGCCACAATCCCAATACTGCCTTTCTTGACGGCCAAGTGGCATTGGAGGCAACAGGGTACATTGCTACCATCTCTGGCACGACCCTTACCAGTGTCCCTGGTGTCTTCGCCTGTGGGGACGTGCAGGACAAGGTCTACCGCCAGGCAGTAACCGCTGCCGGCTCCGGCTGCATGGCTGCTCTCGATGCCGAACGTTATTTATCGTCTTTAGAATCCCGCTAGAAGAGTTAAGAGTGGAGATAAAAGTAAGGGGAAAATATCCCGCTGTCCCACTTTAGTAATTTTTTATTAATTATAATCCTATCTTACTGCAGCACATAACTTTATATTATTCCTCATTAGCTTGACACCTGCCAATAGCATGGTATCCTTTATGCTATATGTCTCAAAGAAAGCGTTTTTTTTGATCTGACCCCGACGATGACCAGACTACGTCCTACATTATACTATCGCATCCTCTGTGGATTTATCGTCTATACATTTTCTTCCAGTATTGTCCTTCCTTCCCATGTCACAGCCCAGGTTGTTTTAAATTTACCCGCCCCCGGCACTATGGTCACCACCAGCCCTGCCTTTACACCAGCCCTGATCAACGGGATCACGATTCACCCTGAAAATCCTCTGGAATTTGATTTTATCGTGGGCACGGGCGATGAAAAGCTCTCGGGTAAGGCCTTTGAAGAGGAGTCGATCCGATTAATCAAATATTTTTTGGCCGCTTTGACCGTGCCTGAAGATGAGATGTGGGTCAATCTCTCCCCGCACGAGAAGGACCGGATTATCCCCAGCGGATTCGGGACAACGGAAATGGGAAGAGACCTCTTAGCCCAGGACTATATTTTAAAGCAACTGACCGCCTCCTTGATGTATCCCGAAAAGGAATTAGGCAGCGCATTCTGGAAGAACATCTATCAAAAAGCTAAGGAGCAATACGGTACAACCCAGATCCCCTTTAATACCTTTAACAAGGTCTGGATCGTCCCTCAAGAGGCTGTGGTCTACGAACACGGCAATAGCGCGTTTGTGGTCAAAAGTCGGTTGAAGGTAATGTTGGAGCAAGATTATGTTGCGATGCAAAAAGTCAGTTCTGAGCAATCTTCCTCCCGCGATCCTTCGATTCATACCATGGACATGGCTTCACCACTCAAAACCAAGCGCGTCGAAGGGCAATACGACGAGGTCTCCACTCAAATCATCCGTAAGATCATCATCCCCGAGATCGAAAAAGAGGTGAACGTTGGTCAGGCCTTTGCCAAGCTAAGGCAGATTTACAACTGCGTTATCCTTGCTGCCTGGTTCAAACAAAATCTCAAAGAGACGCTTCTAGGACAGGTGTACGTTGACAAAACCAAGACCAAGGGGGTGGATGTTGAGGATAAAGAGGCCAACCAGAAGATTTACGCCCTATACTTAGAGGCCTTTAAGCAAGGCGTCTACAACTATATTAAAGAAGATACCGATCCTCTGACCCAACAAGTGATCCCCCGCAAGTACTTCTCGGGGGGGACCAACTTGCGGGTCAAGGGGGTGATTCAAACGTACGGGGATAATGAGCGGCTTACACCAGGCGACAAGGCTACTTTAGCCTCATCGCCGGTCAGTCATGATCATCATCAAAATAGCGTTAAGGTCAAGCTGGTGGAATTGTCCCCTGGAGCGCCTGTTGCCAATGAGGGTTTGTTGGCTAATAGGCCAACCGCCTCTTCACCCATTGCATCTGAAGTAGAGGAAAACTCAAGGTTAGCTGAACTGGCGCGGATCTTCCCTCAAAAGGTTGTCACCAAGGTCGCCGCTGAACTTATCCGGTTAAATTTACGTGGGGCTTACAAGAAGATTGTCGACATCAATAAAAAAAATAAAATGACTAACGATAAAAAAATAAAGAAGACCCTTCGCTTATTGAACAAGCTCCTTGAAAACACAAATCAAGATAAGAATATTAGGCGTTTAGTGCAATTGGTAAAAAATAATAAAAAGGGTGAGAAAATTACAGCATACGATTTGAAGGAAATTAAAGAGGGCATCATACACGCCTCAGATGGGATCGCTCATCAATTATTTGCAAAGTACTTTAAAGAGGCCGGTATCATATTATTTTTAGTATCAGCAGGGAGAATCGCCGATGGAGTGTCCGATAGTTTTCGGTCCAATGAGATGGTGATACCCGATGAGATCGCCGACGAGCATGTAAGTATTGCTCGAGCCGTCCATCAAAGGCGCGAGCGCTACTATTCTCCAAAAACAAGGAAGACTTATCTTATTATGCCGGCTATTATTGATGTGATTGAGGGTATCAATAGTTTTGTCACCAACTCCAATGGTGAGGACTTGAATACGATTGACCCATCTGATGCAGGGTCAATGACAACTTTTATTGGTGGTCCAGGCCTCCTTTCCCTGGGGGATCTGCCTGAGACCTATGCCGGAGAATTTGTAACCAATTTAGGAGAACATGCCGAGGAATTTAAAAAGCAAACTGTAACAGTTAATGGCACTATCTATTCCCTGCGTGATCCAGAGCTTTATGTGGCTCATCCAAAGAAGATTCTTGAGTATCTTGAGTTTCTTGCGAGGATAAGGAAGCAAAGAGTAGAAGACCTCGATGAGATCATCGTGCTCATGGACCGTCCTCGAGAACAAGATTTAATAGCAGAAATTAAAAAATTACAGCAGAGGATCCCGGGACTTAAGATTGAAGGCAAAGACCAAAAAGGTATCAAGGCCGGTATCGTTCCCCATAATATTAAAGATATGATAACGCCTGCAATGTACCAAGATCTTACCGGTGAAATATATTGGACACATAGGACAGCCATCACGATTGGCCCAACGGCTCAGGTATTTATGATGTTGGCCTTAGCCGGGGTCTTTAAATATCGTGGGGCCGTTGCCGGGGTTCGTATTTATAGTGGCGAAATGAATACAGATGGAAAAGGAAAAGTAATGCTTGATAAATCGCAACGGTACAATTGGCACTCCGGTGAGTTGGAAAAAATTAAAAAATCAAGAGAAAGAACCGGGGATGCCAAGCCAATTCTTTTAGGCACCTACGCGCCCAAGAGACCAGCCAATGGTCGACGACTGTTTACTGAGGATGATGTTGGACCCATATCGGCCGCCAACTTTGCGATCACAACAACAACGGGGGTGTTGCGGCAAGAAGGAGGCTACTTAAATTCTGATACAGGTGAAGTGACTATTACGAGCATCAACCTTGAAAAAGAGAGAGGTTATGGTAGGCCGACCCTTACATTAAAGAAAGACACTATCGCCTCATCACCGGTTTCTATAGATAAAGAAGTCGGCGGTATTAATTTGAGCCCAGAACTCCTTGATCTACAAATCAAGCGTGACAAAAATGGGGTGTCGCTGCCGTTACCGCTACAGCCAATTGAAGAGTGGCATATTGATGGGTTTATGCCTATCATCATCAACGTAACACCGGTTACCAATCTACCGCTCTTATTGGGTCTGGCGCAGACACCCCCGGATACAGACGAAATAACACCACCGGTCCTCAAGGACCGTGAGCTGGAACAGGTGAGCGCCTTCAATTAATCCCCCACCGTCAATGCCGCACAAAAGGGCATTTCAACTCTTAGTGTAAACATCTTCGTGCTTAATCAAGGCATGTTCGTCAGATCCTCAAAGACCCCTCTAGCCTAGAATTATTGATAGGGTGCTGGTTTTACAACACATGAAACATAGGCGTACCCGGCTTTCCATTTGAAATTCCCTCCGGCCTATGTTACCATGCTCCATCATGGGTTATGCAAATGAGGACCTAACCATCTCTAAATCCAACTCCTGGCAGATGTTTGATGCCATCTCACCGCGCTATGACCTCTTGAACCATTTACTATCGTTTGGATTAGATATCTCTTGGCGCAGGCAATTGGTCCGGTTTTTGTCTGATAAAAGAGGGAGCGGACGTGTCCGCTCCCTCCTGGATTTGGCCACGGGAACCGCTGATGTCCTCTTGACGCTGGTGCGAGGTAATCCTCATATCGAAGAGGCCATTGGGCTTGATTTGGCTGATAGAATGCTCGCCCTTGGTCGCGCAAAAATCATACAGGCAAGACTTCAACATAAAATCACGTTAAGCCATGGAGACGCTAACCATATCCATTTTGAGGCTAACACGTTTGATGCGGTCACTATCGCCTTTGGCATCCGTAACGTTACCGACCATAGCCAGGTCTTAAGAGAGATGCACCGTGTGCTTAAAGAAGGCGGTCTGGCACTGGTATTGGAGTTCTCTTTGCCCCGACAAACAGTATGGCGAGTGTTGCATCTTTTTTATTTAAGGACTTTAGTACCGGCCATTGGCGGGATATTGAGTGGACACCCCCAGGCCTATCGTTACTTGAGTCAAACTATTGAGACATTCCCGTATGGCGACGATTTTTGCGCGTTGATGGGGTTGTGTGGTTTTAGGAATGCGAAGGCCTATCCCCTGGCGGGCGGGATTGCGACGATCTATGTGGGAGAAAAAGGCCAATGATTACACTATTTCGCACCAATCAAGTTTATGGCCTCGATGAGATAAAAGATATCCTGGCGACCCATATTAGGTCTTTGCCGGCCAGGATTTCACCGGTCGGTATGCCGTTTAAAATATTACGTTATGAATTTTACTGTGCGCCCATCGATATCCTGCCCTGGCTCCACAACCAGCATGTGCCCTGTAAGGTGTATTGGTCCGGGCGCCCTGAAAAAGAAGAAGAGACTTTTGAGGTCGGCGGTATTGGCGTTGCCGATGTCCTCCAGGGGCAAGGCGATATCAATTATGGCGAGGTCTTTTCTTACATGGAAGATCGGCTTTCCGCGGACAATCCACATCTGCGCTATTACGGTGGCATGCAATTTGACCGCCCAGCCACAGATCCCCATTGGGCTGGCCTTGGTAGCTACCGGTTCATCGTGCCGCGTTTTGAGCTTTTGAAGGCTGGTCCCAAGAGACAGACGGCATTGGCGTTTAATGTCGCCTTCCAGGATATTGAAAGGGAGAAAATCGCGGCTATCTTAGGAGACCTCGCGGCTCTCGATTTCTCAGCGCAGACCACCTACCGGTCTACGCCCAAGGTCATAGGTCGGTATGATTACCCGGATCGGCAGGGCTGGGAAGAGGCCTTCGCGAAGACCAAAGACAAAGATGGCAGATTTCGTTATGATAAGATTGTCCTGGCGCGTAAATCCAGCTTCGATCTCGATGTGTATATCAATCCCAGCGCGCTTTTAAAACACCTCAGAGATAAAACACCGCAGTGTTTCCATTTTTGTTTTCAGACGGATACGACAACGGCATTTTTAGGTGCCAGCCCGGAACGGTTATATAAAAGAACTGGCGATCAAATCGTAACTGAGGCGGTCGCGGGGACAATCTCCCGCGGGGTCAATCACGGAGAAGATGTCGCCTTAGAGCAGGAGTTGTTGAGGTCTCCTAAGAATGCCCTGGAGCACGGTTATGTGGTGGAGGGTATTCGTGACACTTTAAAGGAATTGTGTTCGAGCGTTCGCGCCCAATCTAAGGCCCGCCTTGTCAAGCTGGGGGGCGGACAGCATTTGGTGACGCAACTGCAAGGTAAGTTGCACCCCAAGGTTTCCGATGATGCTATCATCGGCCGGTTGCATCCAACCCCTGCGGTTGCTGGGTGCCCGAAAGAGGATGTCCTGCGCGCTATCAGGGAGATTGAACCCTTCGACCGCGGCTGGTATGCCGGCCCTGTCGGGTACATCAGCTACAACACCGCCGAATTTGCCGTAGCGATTCGTTCGGCGTTGGTCAACTATGACAAGCTGTTCTTGTATGCCGGCGCAGGGATTGTGGAAGGCTCAACGCCGCAAGGCGAGTGGCAGGAGATTGAGACAAAGATTGGCAACTTTATCGAAGTGTTTAATAAAGAATAGAACATTCGTCATGACGCGTCCAAGATTGCCTTCTAATCCAAATTTACTCTGGGCCTCATTAATTATTGAAGAACTCATCCGTAACGGCATTGATTATTTCTGCCTTTCACCGGGTTCGCGTTCCTCGCCATTAGCGATTGCAGTTGCCTTAAATCCGCGGGCAAAGAGTTTTGTGCACTTCGATGAACGCGCCAGCGCATTTCATGCGTTAGGATACATCGCCGCACGCCGCAAGGGCAGTTGTGTCATTACCACCTCCGGCACGGCCACGGCCAATCTCTTGCCAGCGGTCATCGAGGCCTCAAAAAAGAAATTACCGCTGATGATCCTGACGGCAGACCGGCCGCCGGAATTGCGATCAACCGGCGCGAATCAGACCATTGATCAGGTAAAAATCTTTGGCGATTATGTGCGCTTTTTTTTTGATGTCCCGTGTCCGACGGCTGATATAACGCCTCGCTTTGTCTTGACAACGGTGGATCAGGCTATTTTTCGTAGTCGCGGTGAGCACCCTGGCCCGGTTCACCTGAATTGCATGTACCGTGAACCATTGTTTGGCAATGCAAGGACAGCCTTGAGATTTGTCCCTATCGAATTAAAGCGTTGGCAGAAGACGCGTTTGCCGTACACTTCCTACATCACGCCGGAAGGGAAACTTAACCCAGATACCATTAACGTCATCTTGCGACAGATTTCAGGGATTAAACAGGGGGTCATTGTTGTTGGAAAGTTGAACAGTCGACAGGAACAAGAGGGGGTGTTGGCCTTGGCGGAGAAACTAAATTGGCCAGTGTTTCCCGATGTAACCAGCGGCCTGCGGTTGGGATGTTCACACAAAAATGTCATTCATTATTTTGATTCGATATTATCCCCTCACATAGCGACCGCGGGGGTTATTCATCTGGGTGGACGCATGACCTCCCAGCGCTGGTATGAGTACCTCAAGAATATCCACCCCGCAGTTTACGTCATGGTCTTAAACCATCCCTTACGTAACGATCCCATCCATGGGGTGACTCACCGCGTCCAGGGCCGGATTGAGGATTTTTGTTACAGCCTGGCGGAGAAATTGCCTTCACACCACCGGAACTTAGCGTTGTCATCGTTACAGAGGCTTAATCAACACGTCGACACGGTTATAGAGGCGTATCTTGGCGGTCAAGGACAATTAAGCGAAGCGGCGCTGGCGCGTCTTTTAACTCAACATATCCCCGCCCATGACGGGTTGTTCCTGGCCAGCAGTCTGCCCATCCGCGAGGTGGATATCTGTGGCGATCCAAAAGGCCATGGGGTGGTGGTCAGCGCCAATCGTGGCACAAGCGGCATCGATGGGACAATCGCCAGCGCCTGCGGGTTTGCCATTGGCCTGCAACGTCGGACAACGCTCTTGATCGGTGACTTGGCGTTCTTGCATGATTTAAATTCACTGGCCATGCTCAAAGATGCCGCGTCACCCTTAGTGGTGGTTGTCTTAAATAATGATGGCGGTGGGATCTTCCATTTCTTGCCTGTTACGCAATTTAAGAATGAATTTGAGCGATATTTTGGGACCCCCCATGGCCTGACGTTTTCTTCCATTGCTAAGGCCTTTAACCTGGACTATGCCCAACCAGTTAGCGCTGGGGAATTCGTTGCGGCCTATCGTGTCGCCTTGCGCAGGAACACCTCCACCTTGATTGAAATCAAAACCGATCGCAAACAAAACGTGGCGGTGGTCAAGGGATTGCAGGGGGAGATTCAGAAGGTATTTCTTCATCATGGCACAACAAATCATGTGACCCGCACTAAGGGAGAATGATCATATGCGTCATTTAAGATCTTTTCCTTGTTTTTATCGCCAGAATACATTCTGGCAGAGGATTTGACCGCGAGAAAGTAAAACGCCTTGAGTAATGAAGGTTTTGTTATGTTATGATATATTATAACCATTATGCCCAAGGTATACCGCAAGAAAATTCAGCCCAGAATACTGGTCGTTGACGACGAGCCGGATATCACCGCCTCTTTTCAATCGTTTTTCGGGAAAAGAGGTTTTTTAGTTGATACGACGGCAAGCGGCAAGAATGCCCTGAAGATAATCAAGACCTCCCAGCCCGATCTGGTCTTTCTTGATTTAACATTGTCTGAGCTGCATGGCATAGAGGTTTTAAGACAACTGCGGCAATATGACAAAAAGACGAAAGTGATTATCGTTACGGGGCACGCCTTGGAATCCGAAAGAGAAGAGCAGGAATTTCAGGCATTGGGTATAACTGCCTACTTAAATAAACCGCTCATACTGGAAACACTAGAAGAGATTGCTAGCTCTGTTCTCGGTAATAAATTTAATCCCGAAGAAGTGGAGCAATACAAGCTAATCCGGAAAACAGGGCCCTCTATTGGGACGGCAGCCCATAGATTAAGGAATCTCCTTGGCAATCTGCGGAACCAATGTGAAGTTTTTCTTTTAAATAAAAAAGACGGCATATATAATGATAAGTCTGAAACAGAGATTGAGAAAATGTCCGATGAAATTATCGGTGAAGTTATAAAGACTGTCGATCAGACTATCGAGATTTTCAAGGAAATAAAAGAAGAATAAAAGGGTTTGCAGAATGGGAGATGGGGCCGGATGGATGTATAATCCAAACGACAGCCAGATTGGCGAGCCATTGAAGATGGAACTATTTACACAACATACTGGAAAAGTTGCACCGCTGGATCGCGCTAACGTCGATACCGACGCTATCATACCTAAGCAATTCCTGCGTAAGATCGAACGCACTGGTTACGGGAAACATCTATTTCACGAATGGCGCTACCTGGATTACGAGGGCACCAGGGAAAATCCAAATTTTATTTTAAATAAACCGGCCTACCGCCATGCCACGGTACTTCTAACGCGTGATAATTTTGGCTGTGGTTCTAGCCGTGAGCACGCCCCCTGGGCGCTTTTTGATTATGGGTTTCGCGTGATTGTAGCGCCCAGTTTTGCGGATATTTTCTACAACAATTGTGTTAAAAATGGAATTTTATTAGTCACCTTGACATCGGATGAGATCGAATGTTTATTGCAACAGGCAATTCAACATCCGGGGATTGAGATCACCGCAGATTTAGAAAGACAGATTATAATCGACCCTGCTGGTCATCACTATCAGTTCGGCATTCATACCTTTGTCAAGACATGTTTATTAAAGGGGCTTGACCAGATCGGCTGGACGCAGCAATTCAACGATCAGATTAGGGCATTTGAGCAAAAGTTGCAACAAGAGAAACCTTGGTTGGCATAGGGCATTATTGGTCTTTTCCTTGACTTATGGAATTATGGAAGACCAACCCCAACTTAGCTTTAAACATTTCAGAGGAAGTTGGGACGTCCCTGCTTCTTCTAT
>SBBO01000041.1 GCA_005239675.1 Planctomycetales bacterium | reverse complement strand
ACGTTTATTGATGGTTCCTCCGGTTGACCTAGATCAACTCCTCCGTTGGAAGCATCTTTTACTCAGCAAGGGGGGTAACGATCTATTGACCGTTCCCTCTGATCTTATAAAATTCTTCTATTTTTAGTATACCTAAAATTCTGACCCCCGCCAAGACAAATTTAACTTTTTTGGCCAGCTAGTGCCCGCTGGCGCCACCCAGTTGGGCGATGTTAAATAACGGCAGAAACATCGCGACAACGATGACCCCGATTACTCCCCCCATAAATACCAGCATAAAGGGCTCAATGATGGTTGCGAACCGCTTCATAAAAATCTCAACATTATTTTGGTAATAGCTTGCCATATGTTTGAGCATTTTACTTAATTCACCGGTTTCCTGGCCAACCATAATCATTTGAATACACATGGAAGGGAAAAGGCCGCTGCGTTCCATAGGGGATGTGAGAGGCTCTCCCTTTTTAACGGCATCTTTGATCTTCCCTACAATCAGGGCGTAGGTATTATTGTCGACCAATCGTTCAGTGATATCCAGCGCATAAAGAAGAGGAACACCGCTATCAATGAGAGTAGACATCTGCGAGGCAAAACGCTCCAAGATGATATTCTGAAAAACCTCCCCAACCGTAGGTAATCCGAACAAAAACTTTTCAAAGGCTATCTTGCCTGAATAGGTACGTAAGAATCTGAGGAAAAGAAAGATAGATACAATAAGTCCTCCTGTAATCCAGATAAAATTTACACGTACGATTCTAAATGCTCCCAAAAGCCAAGTTGTAATCAATGGAATTTTGGCATTCATCGCGGTGAAAATTTCCTCAAATTTTGGGCCGACAAAAAGAGCAAAGAACGCGATCGCGCCACAGGCCACACAAAACAAGATCGCAGGATAAATAAGGCCGGAAATAATAGTTGACTTGAAGCTGGCCTGCTGCTCAAGATAATAAAAGAGTTTATTGAGGATCACCGGGATTGTGCCGGAGGCCTCTCCTACCTCTATCAGGCTGACCCAAAACTGATTAAATACTCTGGGATATTTGGCTAGGGCAACGCTAAGCGAGGTCCCTTGCTTGACATCTGCACAGATTTTCTGAACAATTTTCGCAAATTCCTTACTGTCAACCTGTGTCTCGATGACACCCAAACTTCGCACGACCGGGACGCCAGCCTCCAACATGACAGATAGCTGTCGGGAGAAAGACAAAAGATCCTCCAGTGTAATGTTGGTATGTGTAAACCGTCTTTTCCTCTGCGTCAAGGCAATCTGCCCATCCTTAGACTCGGCAGCCGCGGCCATTACCTCCGTAATACTGACGATAAAATACCCATCAGCATAAAATTTCTTGACCAAGGCATCCTTATTGTAGGCATCCACTACATTCTTATAGGTCTTGCCCGCCTTATCTTTGATAACGTAAGAAAATTTAGCCATGATGCGCTCCCTGGTTTATGCGCCTTACCTTCGACTAAGAATCAACGCTGATACGACAAATCTCATCATAACTGGTAACTCCGTCTTCTACTAAACGTAATCCTGATTCAAAAATTGTCACCATGCCGTTTTTTCTGGCCATATCTTTGATCGTCCTGTGGGAGGCGTTTTGTGTAATTAGGGTCCGAATTGCATCATCGACAGGCATCACCTCAGCAACGACAAGTCGTCCTTTATAACCAGATCCCTTGCAGGCCTCACACCCACTGGCTCGATAGATCAAACCATTTTTAAATTCGATACCCCCATGCTGGGCAGGAACAGGCTCATAGGCCTCTTTGCATTTGGGACAAAGGCGTCGGGCTAGACGCTGACCGGTTACCATAACTAAAGAGGGTGCAAGCAGATAATGTGGAATGCCAATATCGATGAGACGTACAATCGCAGAAACGGCATCATTAGTGTGCAACGTGCTTAAAACAAAATGGCCCGTGAGGGCCGCACGCACACAAATGGTGGCAGTTTCCAAGTCCCGGATTTCACCGACCATAATAATGTCGGGATCCTGGCGTAAAAAGGCACGCAAGACCGTGGCAAACGTCAATCCAATCTCCGGATGAATGGCCACCTGATTGATCCCTTCAATCTTATATTCAACCGGGTCTTCGGCGGTTAGAATATTTTTGGATGGGTCAATGATCTCATTGACGGCCGAATATAGGGTGGTAGATTTTCCGCTACCCGTAGGCCCCGTGACAAAAAATAAACCATAAGGATTTGCCAAGACCTTACGCAATAATTCAATCTGTTTGGCATCAAAACCAAGATTGGATAATGCCAGCGGGGTACTCCCTTTGTCCAAGATACGCATAACGACTTTTTCTCCCCAGAGGGTCGGGACCGTTGAAATGCGTATATCTACATTTCGATCTTCCAGCCTTGCCATAATCGCTCCGTCCTGGGGAAGACGCTTTTCGGCGATATCCAGCGTAGCGAGAATTTTAATACGGGAAACAATGGGCAAGTGGAGGTGCGGGGCGGGTGGAGGAATATTATACAATTTTCCATCTATTCGGTAACGCAACATAATTTTATTTTCAAAAGGTTCTATATGGATATCACTTGCCCCTTCATCAATAGCCTGGCGGATAATCAAATCGACCAGTTTAATAACAGGTGCTGCCTCTGCCTGGGTGACAAGTTTGTCGATAGACAATTCAGCGGTATCAATATGCTTTTCTTCTCTGGAAGAAGACGTAAGACTTTCTTCCTTAACCTGAGCATAGGAGCTTTCGACTGCCTGGCTCAGCAACGATGAGCCTCCTTCGGCCCCCTGCCTGAAGTAAAATTCATTGATGGCCGCCTGGATAGCCGTAGAAGTCGAGATAACTAGCTTAATTTCACAACCAGCGATACGCTTAAGATTGTCCAAAAGAAGGAGGTCAAGGGGGTCGGCAACGACACAGGTCAAAGAATTAAGGTGACGAGAGAGCGGCAAGACACAATTCTTTTTCGCAAAGTCTAACGACACAATCTTTTCGAGATCCTGATCCCGTTGCGGCTTCAGAAGATCTGATTGTTTCGAAGAATAATAGGGGACATGTATCTGGGCAGCGATGGCCTGGGCTATCGATTCTTCACTGATTAGCCCGAGCTTGACGAGAACTTCTCCGATGCGACCCTTTTCTCTTTTCTGGGCCTCCAAAGCTTCTTGAAGCTGTTTCTCGGTTATAAGCCCTTGCCTGACTAAAATTTCGCCTAATCGTAAATGGCCCATGAGATAGGCATCGGAATAATCATGATTAATAAAAACTATTGGCGCTCAAAACGTGAGAGCTCCTTATTGATCTCCTCGATACGCTCTAAGGGAATTGTTTGTTCGCGTGCTATCTCTGGAAATCGTGTTAAGGGCAATACCTGCGCGTAGGTTTCTGGAACAAGGTGAGGGGTGATAAATATGATCAGCTCCCGTTGCGATTCTGCTTTGTCCTTATGCCGAAAGGCAGCCCCCAAGACAGGAATTTCGCCAAAAACGGGAATTCTGGTCTTTGTTTGTTCTTCATTGACTCGCAGCAATCCTCCCAGAACGATAGTGTCTCCATCCACAATTCGTAATAGCGATTTAGTGCCACGCTCCTCCGGATCCTTAAATGTCTGACCCCCAAAGCTCTGACCAGTCCTCGCCTGGATAACCTTAGGCTCAATGGCCATAGTGATCTCACCGGTACCGACGTTAGCCTGTGGCGTCACCCGCAGAAAAATTCCCGTCTCCACCCGCTCGGCTTCAGCAATTACGGTAGCCGTGGTACCGGTAGATGATGTAACCGAAGAAAGTCCAATGGCCTCATTGGTTTTGATGTTAATCTCCGCCGTTTCGTTATTGAGCGTCAAAATCCGCGGACGCGCCAAGTTCTTTGTGTCAGAACGCGTGCGGAGAAACTGCAGCGTTACCGTAAGGCCCGCGAACGACAATGTTCCAACCCGGTATTCGCTCCCGATGCTCGCGAATCGAAACCCCTGATTACCTTTCTTCCCAGCGTCATCCATTTCTTGATTCTGGTCAAACGGATAGATCGTATCGCGTTGGGGGCCAGTAAATTTAAAAATCGTATCTCCAAATTTTGCCCCTAAAAGGTCGGCGGTTGATTTGGATATGTCCAGCATTTCTACTTCGATAAGAATCTGCGGAACTGGGATGTCAAAACGCGCGATGGTCTCATCAATGATCGGAAATTGACTGGGGATGTCGGTAACCATTAAACTGTTCGTCCGACCATCCTCCACAATCTTTCCGGCCGAACTAAGCACGGCCTGGACAGCCGTAGTAATTCCGGAGCCGACGACATTGGACGTGTCAATGGAACTCTCAGTTCTCGTGATAGATAAAGTCTGATTTAACTTAGAGGATTGCACCGTGGCATACTTCAAACGATAAATACGTGTGCTAAGTTCTTGGCTCGAGCGGTCTAATGGACGCACCACAAAAATATTGCCTCCCTTTCCTAACTCATATGTTAGATCATTGCTGGAGAGAATTCGCTCTAAGGCCTCTTTAACCGGAACTTGATCTAGATAAACACTGATTGTCTTGCCGGTGACTTCCTGAGAAGCGATAAAATTCATTGCGGATTGCTGAGAAAGGATCTTCAAGACATCATTCAATTGGACATCCTTGAAGTCCATCGAAATCATTTTGGCAGGATCAGCATACGGATCGTCGTCAATGTTCATCAAGTCTTCCGCACACATACCTAACGTGCTAAATGACCACACCCCCACCCAAAGGACCAACCAAATATAAATTATTCTTAACTTAGAGCAATCAATGGTCATAGATTTAATATTTATATTCTATCGTCATCGTCTTACCGTGACGCAGAATGGTAATTTGCCCCCTGCGGATATCAACTATATGCACACCAGCTACCGCATCACCGATGCCAACGACCTCTTCATTGACAATGGCCTGCGGGCGATCTGTATTCCAGACTAATCCCGATATAGTTAGATCCGGCGCTTCTTCTTCGATGGGAGACGCTGTGCTTTCTTCCGCCGGCTCCTGATGCTCCATTACGATAGACTCTAAAGGCTCTATTTCTGCCTGGGGTTCTTCAACAATAACAGGCCGTATTGGAGCCACCGGCGCCAGTTCTTGTGTCTGCTGTGGTACCTGTGGGGAGAATGGATTACGTCCTGGCGGTGTCTCAAAATAAGAACTGTCCACCTCCAACAGAGCACCTTGCGCCAGTGCAGTGTACATTATAGGGAATAAAATAATAATAAACCACAATATAATAAAAAAAATTATTTTATTCATCTTTAAGTCGTATTGAAGCGATATTCATCCTCGCCTCCACAACTTTTTGATTGGCGACAACTGTCCCGCCCGCCAAGCCCTGCTCTTTCATCTTGGCCGACCATTGTTCCACTCGTAAACCAAAAGGAGAATCTTCGATGTCTTTCATGAATAACATCAGATCCTGATAGTTATCGGCACCGGCATTGATTTGTACCGTTGCCACTTTGATATATTCATCTTCTTTGCCTTCTTCTTTCATTGGGGAAAAAGACAGAATGTGGACATGCCGAAAGGTCGCCATTTCAGAAAGCTTGCTGATGAGGATGAGAGAGTCCGTGAGGATGACCTTGGGGAATTGGGACATTAGCCCTTCATACTCGCCCCGCAGGCGTTCGAAATCCTTTATAACGCCCCCCTGCTCCTCCATTTGGCTGATTTCCCATTTTAATCCTTTAGATATTTTGCTATACCATTGGCTAACAACGACCAATACGATCACGGTGGCGAAAACGAGTATGATATTGATGAGAATATCGACCCTGTGCCGAAACACTCGCGCCACCTGCCACGCAACAATATACTGGAGGTCTTTAGCGTTGATTTCACGCAATTTGTTGATGGTATCTTTCAATGCTTGTATATTCATCATCAGTGACATTTCAAACGAAAAAATGTTGCAGGAAATTTCCCATAATTCCTGGCCTGGATCGTCTCAAAATCTATGTGCTCGAAGAAAGTGGATAACTCTTTGTTGACTTTAAAATTTTCTAACAAGGTATTGACCAGCTTAAATTGCTCATTAGGATTCTCCGAATAGGCATAGCCCTGAATATCTACCACCGGCTTCTCGCTCGAAGACGCGACAGTGGTCCCCGCCATGCTCAATTTCCTAGCTTCCTGTTCAGATGATAAAATAGGTAGATACGCAATATTGATCTCCTCAATCCAAACCCCATCAGGAAGCAGCATCGGCAAAAGAACCAGCAAGGAGGCGACATCGCTTCGCAGAGGTAGCTTTTTAAAATAATCTATTTTTTTACTCAACTCCTCGCTGTCGATGCGTAGTTTGCTAATGGAAACGTCT
Source organism: Planctomycetales bacterium (assembly GCA_005239675.1). Classification (GTDB taxonomy): domain Bacteria; phylum Omnitrophota; class Gorgyraeia; order Zapsychrales; family Zapsychraceae; genus UBA10015. The sequence goes on along the minus strand of SBBO01000041.1, from coordinate 69,132 downwards.
TTCCAAGATTTCAACTGATCACTGAGTGCTGTCTTATAATTTTTTCGATTTGTTATCCTCGACATCGATAGAAAAATCGCTGCGGCGATCACCAACACGCATATGAAGGCCGTCAACACAATATTTCTATAGTGAACAGGGCCCTTAGTCGAGGGGAGCATAAGTGCGATGTTAGTTGCTCGGGGCTCGATGCCTCCAAGACTCAAATCTGCAGGCAAGCGCACGCTTTGATGCAACATAGCGCCGTGCGCCTTAAGAAAATGAATTTCCTGAACGCCAGAATCGGGCAGGATCGCATCAGGCGTGATCGAAACAACCGATATGCCTAGGTCGTCCTTGATACGTTGCGCAATATCCGGTGATGGAAGGGCAGCCAAAAACACGATCTTTTTGACTACAAAATTTTCATCCTGTCGCTTAAGATAGTTAAGTGAAATCCTAACTTCATTGACCATCTGCGTTATGGTGGCGTGCGGATCAGGATGTCCTTGCCCTTTTTCAGGGAGATGGAACTGAAATTCACGTACAAAATAGGGCAGATGGTTGTCCACCACCACAATGTTCCCCCCATCTTCTCCTTGTTCAACCAACGCAATTGTTTCGTCCATGGGCAGCACATCTTTGACAGCCAAGGCCCGGATGAGGCTTAAGGTGGCGGGCTCGGCAATCTGGATATTCAACGCTGCTTGCTCTAGAATCTTGATATAATTTTCCAAGATTGTCTTTTTAATGGCAACAAAGACGATTCGAATCCGACGAGTTCTTCCTTCGGTGATTGTTGTGGGATAAAAAGTGTAGGAAAGTTCATTTAAGGCAAAGGGCACGTATTTACCTGCCTCAAAATCCACTACCCCTTTGATTTCGTAAGACTGCATCCAGGGAATTATGAACGAACGGAAAATAATGTCTTGAGTGGGAAGCGAAAGATTGGCAACTGATGAGGTGATCTGATGTTGACGAAAGGTATTCTGGATAAGCGCAACAATTTCCATACCTTCCGAGCTAAATGGACCGCCTTCAATGGAACCTTGGACCGTCTGACCAAAGGGGACAGTAAATATATTCTTTTGACCGAATGCCACATCCACACAATACAGACTTCCTTGCCCCCAAAAGATTCCTAATCGCTTTTCTGAAATTGCACCACTTAACCGTGCCTGACGACTGTGCGTGAATGGGATCTTAACCACCTGCCAACTTCCTTTCTGTCAAAGCGCCATACACCACCAATCTTAATTCCGGCTATCTTTCGCTGATTCAGCCAACGATAAATGGTCTGCTTTTGCAATTTTAAATATCTGGCCACATCCTCTACATTTAAGAGGCGTCTCATAGATAAAATATCGTCTGCCTATATCGTAAAAGTGAACTTATGTTCATTAAACTATAATGAATTTGCTTTGTCAAACGATTTACAACGTATTTTGCCCAGATAATTGGTCCTATCAAAAGATTTGGATTGGAAATACGCAAAATAAGAAATGGCGGGAGAGGCGGGACCTTGGTCAAATCAACCCTTCGACTCTTCGCGACCTAAGGGCCTGCCCATGTTCAGGGTATCAATAAACAACGTTCACCAAGAATCCGGAAGTATTATAACCCACAAGACCAGGGCGGTTAAGATTGGCGATAACCGTAAATACCGTTCCATCGAGGTTTTCGGTATAGGTGCGCGTATCCGAAGAAGCCTTCCATTGACCGGCGGTATAAGTCCATCCATTATAAAGATAGGGAATTGCCCCTTGGGCGATATATTGGGCCTGGATGTTCTTGATCTCCCCTGACGTGCGCAAGACCTGAGTCACATTAAGACTAACGACACTGACCGTCAAGATCATCATTGCCAAGATGATCAAAACTACCGTCACAAAAACGACCCCTTGATTATTTTTATGCAATAGACGCAACATCGATTTTATGGCCCATAGGGATCTTAGGTGATATAACTGCGACACTGTGGGCACACGCAGGCCCCTTGCTCTTTATAATTGACAAAGACATGCGTACAATAGGGACACTGATGGACGGATCCCATGACGCCGGTCTTAGTCTTTTCATTAAAATAATTATAGAATATCCACGCGAAAAATACAATACCTAAGGCGACAGATAAAAAGATGGCTAGGGCAAGAAAGATATCAATGGTGATCATCGTTCGGGAAGCCTCAACGGCTTGTAAGGCACTGCTTCATGGTCGTCCCATGAATCTGTAGCGGCAGGCGCCTGCGATGAAGCGTCCAGGACAGGCAAAGGAAACGTGGTTTTCATCGTTGGCTTTGCATGGGTGGCAACTTGGTTCTTGTCCCCAGAGGGCAGAAAAACGAATTTTTGTTCGATAATCTTCCCGAACGGTCGGCTGATCATCTCATGGGAGGAAACGAACAACTCCTCATGAGCAGCGCTTAATACCTCTTGGGCAGGGGTATTGTCCCCATCGGCCAATCCATATAGGGTGGTTAGGTCTTCCTCATGCAAGATGGATCCCAAAAAAATCAATGTTGGTTTAAAACTAATCGATGACACCGGAAATGTGAACACAAAGATGCTAAAGATCATCAGATGGATAAAAATCGACAAGAATAATGACTGAAGAGGAAGATAACGCACCGCCGCAGGACAACCGCTCATGAAATCAATCCTTCAACTAAAACTCCCCGACATCGCTTCAATCGTAAAGAAGTCAAGACGGCAGGATTAATTATTTACTGCACCCTCGTCTCTGGCGGAGGCCAAACATATCAATCCTGATTGGTCGCAACATGGATGCGTTCAATGCCCAGGTTCCTACACAGGTCCCAGATCTCCACGACGCGCCCTACCGAAGCCCTACGATCTGCCCGAATCAATAGGGGCTGTTTTTTATAATCAAATTTTTCTAGCTTCCCGGTTAACTCCTTGAGCGTGATCACGACTCCATTAAAATAAATGACGTTTTCGCGGGTGACCGTTACAACGACGTTTTCCTCTGTCAGGACATCACTCGTCACTGCCTTGGGCAGTTTCACATGAATCCCTGACTGAGAGGTAAATGACGATGTTAGCATGAAAAAAATAAGAAGCAAAAAAACGCAATCAATCATTGGAGCGATATCGATTTGTCGCAGGCCGTGCTCGAACTTATTATATCGTTTGAATTTCATGCTGCTTCTCTAATAAGATTGGCCATTCTTATGCCGTGCCCGTATCGGCGATATGACTAATAAAGTTCACCAGCTCGACCGCGCTATGCTCCATATCCAAGATGAACCGGTTCACGCGGCTCACGCAATAGTTATAGGCAACAAAGGTCGGGATGGCTACCATAAGACCCGCCACCGTTGTTAAGAGCGCTTCACTGATCCCTCCAGCAAGATCCCCCGGCGTAACCGGACTTAAGGATGCTGCCCGCACCTGGATTGTATGAAAGGCCGTCGTCATGCCGGTCACCGTGCCCAGCAGACCCAACAAAGGTGAGATGTGCGCGATCGTTGCCAACGCCCCCAGGCGGGTCTCCAGCTTAGGAATTTCGAATGAACTGGCCTCTTCCATGCTTTGCCTAATTTCTTCCCGGCTTGAACCAAATTTCAGTATCCCTGCCTTGAATATCTTGGCAATAGGCGAGGGACTGGCATCGCAAATCGTAATGGCCTCTTTGACTTTATTATCCCTGACAAGGCCAAAGAGCTTTGTCTTGAGCGCTGAGGTATCAGTCTTAATTAAATTAAAATACACGAATTTCTCGATAACGATCCCCAGCGCAAACAGCGAACACAAAAGAATGGGCCACATAATAGGACCGCCCAGTTGAATCACCTTCCATGCGCCCATTGTCCATATACCTTCCATCGTTAACTCCTCCTATCGTTTGATGGTGTGAAAAATATGTTCGTCGATCCAATCCACCCTTTCCTGGGCGAATTTCAATTCGTCGGTCTTAAGCTGTGTTATCTTCTGATATATCTTCTTGGCCTCATCCCATTTCTCATCATCCTCAAAAATCCGTCCTACGTGCAAATACGCCTTAACAATCCATGGCGTCTCTTGCGGGTAAAGATAAGAAATTTTCAGATATTCCTCAAGGGCCTTGTCACGCTTGTTTAAAAGTTCATATGCATCTCCAATCGCAAACTGCAAGGCCACATCCTTCCACTCACCCAAGCCTGGGGAGGCGCTCAAGGCGCTTTGATAGGCCATAATAGCCTTTTCATATTCTCCGTTCTTTTTGTATATCTCAGCCAATTGACCCCAGGCGTCCCGCTGAAATTCACTCGAGGCGGCGATAATATTCCGATAAGTTGCGATCGCCGATGCCGTATCTAGCTCCTGCGCAAAGATATCCGCAATGGCCAAACGGGCCCTGGCGTACAGATCTCCCCCCGCAAGATTATCGATCTGTTGGTAGAAATTAAGGGCATCGCTATATTCTCCTTTGGCCTGATGGGCCTGCCCTAATTCATAAAAAACCAGACTCAATCTTGGGCTCCCGGGAAAATCGTCGATAAACTTTCGATAATAACCGATCGCGGTTGCGTAATCAGCCTGCTGCAGGTAATGATCACCCAGCCAGATGAGCGCCTCTTGGGCGATCGTTGCCTGCGGATACGTGGTGACGATCTGGACGAACCGCCGTATCGCTTCCTGAACATTGCCCATTTTATCATAACATCTGGCCATACCCATCTCAACGTTTTTAATCAAGGCTGTCTCCAGGGGATAAATTTGAATAATCGATTGGAATCTCTTGAGGGCGTTGCCATAGTCCTGAAGATTAAAGTAAGATAAGGCCGCGATATAATAAGCCTCAGGCATAAAGGGGTTATCTCTTGACGTCTGGTCGATAAATTGGATGATTTGATCACGTGCCGCGCCCCAATCTCCTTTTTTAAAATACGCCAGCGACAGGTAATAATCCGCGTCGCTTAGATATCGACTGTTCACAAAATTGGTCTTAAGACTACGAAAGGACAAGATAGCGGCGTCGTTTCTTTCAGTCTTCAGGAGCGCTATTCCCTGCCGGTATTGGACATAATCCGTATAAACACTTTCGGGGTGATCCCGCAGGATCTCATCATACACTTCAATGGCCTTCTCCGGGTGACCCACATCCTGATAGGCATCTCCTATTTGAGCCAGGGCGCTAATCTTGACCGTTTTACTGGCAGTCTTGTCCTTGATAATCTCAAAATACTTGACGGATGTATCAATGTAGCCCATCTTCAGATAGGACCACGCCAATCCAAAATAAGCCTTGTCCAACATATCGGTAGACCCCTCATTAGATGTAAATCGGTCGATCGTGTCCTGATAAGATTGGATGGCATGGGGATAATCTTCTCTTAAATAATAAAGATTAGCTTGGCCCAAATAGGCGTCAATCATTTTATTGCTATGGGGCAAGGTCTCGATCAATTCCGCATAGGCCTTCAAGGCCTGTTCATAGTCTTTCATGGCAATCGCAAGACTCGCCCTACCCAACAAGACATCCTCAGAGAGTATCCCCTGATCATGGGCTAACGTATACGCCTCTTCAAAATACTGTTGAGCTAATTTCAGGCGCTCGAGCTTCAGATAGCTCCAGCCAAGACCCAACTGAGCCATCACGGTGAACTTGTGGTCATAAGCCATTTCGGCGGCCTTGGCGTAATACGTCACGGCAGTCAAGAAATCTTCCGAAAGATAGGACGATTCTCCCATATAAAAATATGCCTGCGCCCGGTGAATGGACTGCGGATATTGGGCAATATACCCCTTAAAATACTTAATCACGTCTTGATAATCTTTGCGTTGAAAGACGATTTCGCCGATCTTAAAATGTGCCTCTTCGACGAGCTGATGATGGGGAAATTTTTGCAACAACTCAGCAAAGGCCTGCTGAGATTTCTCCAGGTGGTTTTGTTCAAAATAGACCCATCCGAGTGAATAATAGGCCTGAGGGGTATATGGAGAATCCGCGTAGAACTTAATTAACTGATGGTATTGTTCCTGCGCCTGACTGTAATCGCCACCCTTAAGGTACGTCTCCCCCAGCCAGAATAACGTGGCATCCTTAAAACTAGATTCCTTGAGAAGTTCATGAAAAATCTCATAGCTCTTGAGATACTGGCCTTTAAAAAAATAACACTGCCCCAAAAGGATGTTCGATTCGATGTGCCGTTGTGTCTGGGGATACTGCTCTTGAAGTTGTTGGATATACCGCATCGCCACATCGTAAAATCCGTCTTCAAACGCCTTTTGGGCGACCAGAAATAGTTCTTTTTCGCCGGATTGGGCGAATGCGGGGGCCAGGCAAAGAAAAGTACCCAGGGTCACCGTGATACCGATTAAATGAATCCTTGATCGCCGCACCATGCGCTCCTTATATCAACTTTTATAGACTAATACTAACGGAGATATTCTTTGAGGTACTGTCCTGTATAGGAAGTCTTATGTTCAGCCAAGGCCTCAGGCGTCCCGCCAAAGACCAGCCGGCCACCGTAATCTCCCCCATCGGGTCCCAAGTCGATGACATAATCGGCATTCTTAACGACATCCATATTATGTTCAATGACAAGGACCGTATTACCCTTAGCCACCAAGCGCTGCAAGACCTGCAAGAGTTTGTCCACGTCTGCAAAATGCAGTCCTGTCGTGGGCTCATCTAAAATATAGAACGTATTTCCCGTCGAGAGCTTACACAACTCGCTGGCCAACTTGACCCGCTGGGCCTCTCCACCAGAAATGGTCGTGGCGGATTGACCCAGGCAAATATAACCAAGCCCCACATCATAGAGTGTCTGCAATGTCTTCTTAATCCTGGGGATATCTGCAAAGAGCTCCAACGCCTGCTCAACCGATTGGTTGAGGACATCAGCAATATTCTTGCCCCTAAATTGAATAGCCAGTGTCTGTTCATTAAACCGCTGACCCTGGCAGACCTCGCAGGTCACATAGACGTCCGGCAGAAAATGCATCTCAATCTTGAGAATCCCATCGCCCTGGCAGGCCTCACAACGACCACCCTTGACGTTAAAACTAAATCGCCCCGGCCGGTATCCGCGTATCTTCGCCTCAGGAAGACGACTAAAGATATCGCGGATATAGCCAAAGACGCCGGTATACGTCGCCGGATTAGAGCGCGGGGTCCTGCCGATAGGGGACTGGTCCACCACGATGACTTTATCAATGCGCTCGATACCTTCAATCTTGCGGTGCTTGCCTGGTTTGTCTTTGGCATGATAAATTTTCTGGGCAAGCGCCTTAAATAAGACCTCATCAACCAGGGTGGATTTTCCCGATCCGGAAACGCCTGTAACGCAGACAAATCGACCCAAGGGAATGGCCACATCGATATCTTTTAGATTATTCTCCTTAGCGCCGATAATCTTCAGGTATGGTACCTTATCCAAGGGACGGCGCAGGGAAGGGATAGGAATTTGAAAGCACCTGCTCAGATACTGTCCAGTCAAAGATTGGGGGCACTGCAAAAGCCCTGCAATTGTCCCGGCATAGACAATCTCACCACCGTGAACACCCGCCCCAGGCCCCAGGTCGATCAAGTAATCGGCACTACGGATGGTTGCCTCATCATGCTCAACGACAATTAACGTATTGCCGAGGTCCCGTAAGGTATGCAAAGTCGATAAAAGACGCTCGTTATCCTTCTGATGCAATCCGATCGAGGGCTCATCTAAGACATAGATTACACCAACTAGGCCCGACCCTACTTGGGTCGCCAGACGTATACGCCCGGCCTCTCCGCCGGACAACGTAGCACTGCGGCGGTCTAAAGTAAGGTATCCTAGCCCAACGTTGATGCAAAAATTCAACCGCCGCAGGATTTCTTTAAGAATTGATTCACTGATGACTTTTTTCTCACGCACAAGCTGAAGATCAGTAAAAAAGACCTTGACCTGTGTAATGGAAAGAGCGGTTAAGTCAGCGATATGATAACCAGCGATCTTGACTGCCAGCGATTCCTTCTTTAGTCGCGCCCCCTGACACAGCGGGCAAGGCAAGATAGACATGTAACGGGCGATCTCATCTTTCAACCAATCGTTGTCAGTCTCCCGGAACATCCGTTCCAAATAACGAATCACCCCCTCATAAGGCCTGCCCCAGATATCATCATCGCTGCCATTTAGAACAATATCTTTAAATTTCTTGGTCAACCCCTTAAACGGCTGGCTGCATTCAACGCGGTAAAGATCTGCCAATTCCCGCATGACGGCTCGATAATACATAAGATACCCTCGGCGTCCGCGCTGGGATGGCGCAATGGCATTAATCCATGGTCTCGTTGGGTCAGGGACAAGAAGCCCAGGATCGATCTCGATACGGGTCCCCAATCCGTTACAGCCCTCACAGGCCCCATACGGAGAATTAAACGAAAAATTGCGCGGTTCAATCTCAGGGATGCTGATTCCACAATCGGCGCAGGCGTAGTTCTCACTAAAAATCCGCTGTGGTTGTTCGTGTTGGTTTGGCGAGTCGACTATCACGATCCCCTGACCGATCTTAAGGGCCGTCTCGACTGAATCCGTCAGCCGTTTTTTAACGGCCGGTCTTACGCTCAAACGATCAATAACAACATCGATCTGATGGGCTCGGTATTTATCCAATTTAATTGGGTCCTCCACACCGTATATCTTCCCATCGATTCTCAGGCGCGCGAATCCCGCCTTGGCCACCCGATTACCGATGTCACGATATTCACCCTTACGACCACGCACTAAGGGCGCCAACAATGTTGTCTGGGCACCTTCCCCTAAATCCATAATCTGCCCAACAATCTCAGGGACCGTCTGACGTTCAATGATCTTGCCGCATTGATAACAATGAGGGGTGCCCACCCGAGCAAACAAAAGGCGCAGATAATCGTAAATCTCTGTTTGGGTGGCGACGGTAGAACGCGGGTTGCGGCTGGTTGTTTTTTGTTCAATAGAAATCGTGGGCGATAATCCGGCGATATGCTCGACATCAGGCTTCTGGAGCTGTTCCAGAAATTGCCGGGCATAGGCCGAGAGGCTCTCCACATAACGACGCTGACCTTCGGCATAAATCGTGTCAAAGGCAAGCGATGATTTCCCCGAACCGCTCAATCCGGTCACCACCACCAAGGCGTTGCGCGGGATAGTCAGATTGACATTCTTCAGGTTGTGTTCTTTGGCACCACGAATGATAATATCATCGGATTTCATTAAATGGCGGAAAAATTGTAGGTGGATTAAAATAATCGCCATGCCGTGAAGACTGACCCCCGCGGCATGGCGACGTTGCATAGATTAAAAATTCAATTATTTTCTTTTAGCTGCTTTTCGTTTCTTCCCTCCGCGAACCATCTTCGCGCAGGAGACATCGCCTTGTTTATCAACAAAATAAAGAAATCCTGATTTTTTCGTTACACCTACCTTAGCGACCTTCTTGGACTGACCACCCTTCTTAGTGCCACGGGCCATCTTTGCGCAGGAGACATCGCCACTTTTGTCGATAAAATAAAGATAACCCTTTTCCCTCTTGATCCCTACCTTTGCTACTTTTTGAGCCATGAGTTCCCTTCCTTTCATTGGATTACGGTTGAATACGTGTTATGTCCCTATATATGTGCGCTGGCAGAATTGCCGCAACGTCTGAATGGCGGAGAGGACAGCCAGATAACTTGTTTTAGGATTCTCCGGACAAACGATATTCTCGGTCAGTGTCGTGATCTCTCCAAAATCACCGATGACCTCAATCTCATGAGAATTATTTTTGTAATCCGGCGAAGTCACGATGCGTACCCGCATCTTATCCTGGGCGCCTGAGGCGAGGGCGATGGTCGCGGCCACATTGATATTTTGCGGAAAAAATTTGACGCACGTCGCCACATCGCCATCAAAAAGGACTGTCTCACCCTTGATGCAGGCCAACTCAAATCCTTGCTCCTTAAGATATGGATTATGAATAAAACTTTCCAACGGTTTTCGTGTGGTAAGACGAATCTGACGAATGCGCCCCAGGGCGGCCGCCTTGATGGCGTCAATCCCAGCAACAGCCCCAGAAGGCAACAAGAGGTGACAATGATGCTTACGCGCCACCCGAAAAAGACCTGGGGTGCGTAAAAGTTTTCCAACGCTCATGGCAATCACATCCCTACGACGTGCTAGGGCCTCATAAATAATAGAACGGGTGCTAAGACTATTAACCGCTTCAATCATAAGATCGCAACGTTGGATAAGCGATTTCAAAGAACTTTTTTCAACACCACGAAGGCGAAGTTCCCGTCTGAGGCGCTCTGCCTTCCCATATTCAATATCATAAAGACCCGTCAATTGACAATCTTTTTTTAATCTCTTTCGGATATAGCGGGCAATCCCACCGCCGATCGCACCACAGCCAACAATACCAATCTTGAGCCTGCGCTGCACACGCATCATGGCACATTCACCAGGATATTGTCGATGAGGCGTGTGCGACCAAACCGAACCGCCAAGGCGAGCATGACCTTGCCATGGACAGTGACCAAAGGCTTGAGCGTAGCACGATCAACGCAGACGATGTAATCGATTGTGGCCGAACTTTGCCGTTGGATACGGGAACGTATCCTCCTTAAGATTGTACCCGCGTTACGCATCCCCTGCCTGATGTGAAAACGGGCCTCCTGTAATGCGTGGTATAAAACCGCTGCCTCGTTGCGCTCGATGGCACTCAAATACCTATTGCGGGAACTCATGGCCAGACCATCTTTTTCCCGAACCGTTGGGCAAACCCTAATAGTAACGGGAAAATTTAAATCTCGAACTACCTGCCTTAAGACAGCCACCTGCTGGGCGTCTTTCTCTCCTAGATACAAACGGTCAGGCATCACGATATGAAGAAGCTTAATAACAACAGTCGCGACTCCTTGAAAATGTCCCGGCCGAAATCTTCCACACATGCCTTGCGCCCTATCACCAACAATGACGGTAGTCTGATAGCCGTCGGGATACATCGTCTTCTCCGTCGGTGTGAATATTATATCAACCTTTTCTTTTTCCGCCAGCATTTTATCCAAGCGCCCGGGTCGCGGATAACGAAGAAAATCTTCGTGGGGACCAAATTGTTGGGGGTTGACAAAAATACTTAAGACCGTGATCTTGTTTTCCCGACGACAGCAACGGATGAGCGACTGATGCCCTTGGTGCAAGGCGCCCATCGTTGGGACAAAACCAATGCTCTCGCCGGAGCGTTTTGCCTTCTGAATAAGACGCTGAAGGGATTGAATGGATTTTATGACGCGCATCGCTTATTGGCCTTTTCCAAATTAAAAACGTAGTGGAAGCCCAATATAAAGACCTTTTCTTTCTAGAAAAAAGGCCTAATATTGACCTCTTTAATGTTTTTAGTTGAGAAAAGGTCAATAAGAGAGCCGCATAGATCAGGTTCGATTTCTTTTAATGGCTCCAACACAAAATTTCGCTCCAGCATGCGCGGGTGTGGGATCCTTAAGGATTGCGTGTCCACCAGCAGTTGGTCATACAAAAGAATATCCAGATCGATGGTGCGCGGACCATGATGGATATCACGCACCCGGCCCAAGCGCTGTTCAATCCTCTGGCATTGGGACAACAACTTAAAAGGAGATAAGGGTGTCTCGATCTTAACAACGGCATTAAGAAATTTATTTTGTGCCGGCCCACCCACCGGATCAGTCTCGATTATCTTCGAACATTTCAAGATAACCGTTCCCATTTCCTGTAACAGGTCAATAGCGGTCTGGATATGGGCAGCGCGGTCGCCTAAATTCGATCCCAAACCGATATAGGCGATAGCCAACTTACAAAACCTTTCTTAAACGTTCCACGGCTTCCTGGAGGCGCTCTTTGGGTACGGTCAAGGCCATACGGACATACCCCTCACCGGCACTACCAAAACCATTGCCCGGCGTTACCACTATATCTGCTTGATCCAAAAACGCCTTAGCTGTTTCCATTGAGGTACTGAACCCTCTAGGAATCTTGGCCCAGACATAATACGCGGCCTTAGGAGAGGTGATCTTCCAACCAATATTGCGCAGCCCATTAATCAACAAATCTCGACGCTCCTGATACAGCGCGCGCATCTCTTCGATCAAGGATGGCGGGCTTTTGAGCGCGGCAATCGCGGCCAGCTGAATGGCCTGAAAGATTCCTGAATCAAAATTCGTCTTTATCTTAGCCAAGGCCGCAATGAGGGTAGAATTACCACAGGCCCAGCCAATACGCCAACCCGTCATGTAATAAGTCTTGGAAAACGAATGGAATTCGATGGTGACATCCTTGGCGCCATCAATCTCCAAGATGCTTATTGGTTTTTCATCGTCAAAATATACCTGTGCGTAGGCCATATCCGAGATGATCATAAAACCTTTGTTGCGTGCCAAATCAACTAACCCCTGATAAAATCCACGCGATGCGGTTACCGCCGTTGGATTATTGGGGTAATTGACCACGACCATCTTCAAATCTTTAATCTTCGCTATCTTGGCCAAATCAGGCAGGAACCCTTGGCTTGCCTTAAGCGGTACAGCAACAATTTTCCCGCCGGCAAAGATAATTGCGGGCCGGTACGCTGGATAAGCAGGGTCCGTCAAGGCCACCTTATCTCTGGGATTAATAACTCCCAGCGGCAGATGTGCCAATCCCTCCTTGGAGCCGATCAGTGGATAAATTTCCGTGTCAGGGTCAAGCCCCACATTAAAACGCCCCTGAAACCAGCGGCTAATTTCCTGGCGCAACCCTAGCAGCCCAGCGTCGAGGGCATAATGATGATTGCTTCCGTCATCCAGTGCCTTTTTCATCGCGTCAATGATGGGTCTTGGGGTCGGATAATCCGGATCTCCAATGCCTAGATTAATCACATCGCGCCCCTGGGCAAGGGCGGCGCGCTTGGCCTTATCGATCTCCACAAATAAATACGGCGGTAACACTTTAAGCCGCTCTGCAAACTCAATGTTCACCGGCATATCCCCTTTCTCCACTTTTTATCATCAATCTAATCCCAACACATCCTGCATGTCAAACAACCCCTTTCTCTTTCCTACTAAGAACTTGGCGGCAACAAGGGCGCCTTTCGCAAAAATATCCCGATTCTTAGCGTGATGAGAAATCGTGATCAGATCCTCCGCACTTTCAAAAATGACCGCATGATCGCCGATGATCTCCCCTTCCCGAATGGATTGGATGTCAGCCACCTTTAACCCTGATGCGGCCTCTGTGATCTGCGCCAAGGTCTTTGCCGTGCCTGACGGCGTGTCCTTCTTATGGATATGATGCGCTTCCGTAATCTTAGTGGTATATGCCTTGGCGGTTTTCTGGCTGGCTAGTTCTGTCAATTTAAAAAGGATATTAACCCCCACCGACATATTCGAAGAAAAAATAATCGGAATTTTGCTCGCTGCCTTCTTAATTTCTCTTATCTGTATTGGATTCAATCCCGTTGTGCCAATGACCATCTTAACGTGGTATTGGATGCAGGCCCTCAGGTGCTCGAGGGTGGCCGCGGGTGTCGTAAATTCAACAAGGACATCGCAGCCTTCTAGCGCGGCGACTTGTGTTTGAATGGGAATGCCGTTGATGACCTCCTGAACCCCCGGATGCTGCGTATGCTCCAAGAGCGTCTTCACGCTAAATTGAGTGTCGGCAAATGCCAATTGGAGGATGCGCGAGCCCATCCGGCCCTGGCAGCCGCTCACGGCCAACTGGATACGTTCGACAGCATTCAGACCTTCCCTTTTGGGCCCGGGAGTCAAAAGATTAATCATACTAGCTCGCCTTTCAACAATCCGTAATCGTGCAGCGCGACTTTTAGTTTCTCTAAATTAGCTTCCTCCATGGCACATAAAGGAAGCCGCATCTGTGCAGAACACAATCCCAAAAGACCCATAGCATGCTTCAGGGGAATAGGATTCGTTTCCAAGAACATCGCCTTAATGAGGGGCATCAATCGATCATTGATGGCAGAGGCCTTTTGTTTGTTGCCCGTATTAAAGGCGGCAATCAAGGCCGCCACGTCCGCGGGGACGATATTGGCCACAACTGAGATAACCCCCTGACCCCCCAGTTCCAGGACCGGCAAGGTCAGGGCGTCGTCTCCGGAAAGGATGATAAACTTCTCCCCACAGGCACGATAAACATCCTTGATCTGCTGCACATTGCCCGAGGCCTCCTTGATGCCAACGATATTCTTACAGTCACGGGCGAGACGCGCAACCGTATCGGTCTCAATATTACGGGCGGTTCTTCCCTCAATATTGTACAAAATGATAGGAATAGAAACACTTTCGGCAATTGCCCTGAAATGGAGATAGAGTCCTTTCTGTGTTGGTTTATTATAGTAAGGAGTAACCACAAGCGCCCCATCAACGCCGGCCCTGGCCGCCTGCCTGGTCAAGTCAACTGCCTCTGCCGTGGCATTCGAACCGGTGCCGGCAATAACGGGTATGCGCTTGCGGACCGCGGCCACACAGATTTCGATCACTCGAGAGTGTTCTTCATGGGTGAGGGTCGGAGACTCTCCTGTCGTACCGCAGGGGACAATGCCTTGTGTTCCATTTTCAATCTGAAACTCAATCAATTCACGAAATTTCTTTTCATCCACCAGACCGTCTTTAAAGGGTGTCACGATAGCGACAATGGATCCCTTAAACATAATATTCCCCCCTTGCAATAAAGTTAGCGCTGCCTTTGAGCCAGACGTTTATCGCCTGCCCTTCGTTGATATCAAAGGTTACCTCCAAAATTTCGCCGCCGATGGTACGCACCTTGACCTGCACGGCCTTCTTAAAACGAATATCGGGATTTATCCTCAGATAAAAGATGATGGCAGTGGCAACGCTTCCTGTCCCACACGCCTTGGTTTCAGCCTCCACCCCACGTTCGTAGGTGCGGACACAGACGAGCCGATTATTGACCTCTTCAACAAAATCCACATTGGTGCCCCGCGGTTTAAATTGATCATGATAACGGATGACCCGGCCGATCGTGGCAACATCGATTTTATCCAAATCATTGACGAAGACAATGGTGTGCGGCACGCCGGTATCAATATAACTGACTTGACGTTGGTGGCCGTTTACCATAATCGGAATACACGCCCGATATCCCGTTGGTGCAGGTAAATGAACTTGGGGCCTGGTGCCGATGACGGTCGCCTCAATTATCCCCGCCAGTGTTTCAATCGTAAACATTTTCTTCCGGGGTTTCTTGTTGCGGCTAATATACGCCGCCAGACAGCGTATCCCGTTACCGCACATCTCGGCCTCAGACCCATTGGCGTTGATAATCCGCATTTTATAATCGGCCTTGATGGACTTGTCTAAGATTAAAAGCCCATCGGCACCGATACCGTTCGTGCGCGCGCACGCCTTGAGGGCAAGCCTGGGGTAATTCAATCCAGCGTGGGCCTCCAGTACGAGGAAGTCATTTCCCGCCCCTGACATCTTGGTAAAATCAATTTTTCTCATTTCTATATCAATTGATTTGTATCTATGACGATCTGCCCTAATTCCTGCTTATATCTATCAAAGATTTTTTAATCATTGCCCTGACCATCTTTTCTCCTCAATTTATCCTGCGAGAAATGTGGGCAGTGTCTCTGTGCGCATTAAATCTTCGAAGGTTTCCCGCTGTTTGGTAATCTCAAATGCGCTTCCTTTAACCATAATCTCCGGTGAACGGCCACGGACGTTGTAGTTGCTGGCCATCACATACCCATAGGCGCCCGCACTCATCACGGCGACCAGGTCCCCCTTCTTTAAGACCGGAAACAGCCGGTCTTTGGCGAAAAAATCTCCACTCTCGCAGATGGGCCCAACGATATCCATCTTGACCTTGCGTCGGGGCGTCACCACGACGGGGACAATTTCGTGGTATGCATCATAGAGCGCAGGACGGATAAGGTCATTCATCCCCGCATCCACAATCAAGAACTTTTTGAAACCGTTATCCTTCAAATACAGGACCCGGCTGACAAGAATACCAGCGTTGCCTACGATAAACCGTCCTGGTTCCATAATAATCTTTAAACCAGTTTTCTGCAAATACGGCAAGATGGCCCCAGCAAGATCCTTAGCCGTTTGCGGCTGCTCATCCTTATAAATAATCCCCATACCACCGCCAATATCAAGGTATTCAAGCCTGATACCGTCCTGCCGCAAGACCTCCAGAAACTCCAGCACCCTGGTGAGCGCCTTAATAAACGGCGCACGCGTCGTGATCTGCGAGCCAATATGTACATGCAGGCCGCTTAATTGGATGTGAGGATAGCGAGCGCTGGATTTTAGGATCTTACGGGCCGTGCGCATATCGATCCCAAATTTATTTTTAAGCGTGCCAGTCGTGATCTTGGTATGCGTCAACGCCTTGACGTCAGGGTTAATCCGTAAAGCAACCTGAGGACGCCTATTCAATTGCTGCGCGATACGATGGATCTCCTCTAGTTCGGGCAAAGATTCCACGTTGAATAAAAGAATTCCAGCCTGAATTGCCGCAACGATTTCTTCTTCGGTCTTACCAACCGAAGCAAAAACAATCTTCGCAGGGTCGGCGTTAATCCGCAAGGCCTTCTTAAGCTCGCCACCGGAGACCACATCAAACCCTGCACCCAGATTCGCCATCGTCTTTAAAACAGCTAAATTATCATTAGCCTTCATGGCAAAACAGATCAAGGGCCTAACAGGCGCAAAGGCCTGCTCAATTTTTGTAAAATGGTCAACAAGCGTATGATGGCTGTAGAGATAAAAGGGTGTCCCTACCTGTGCGGCCACATCGCTTACTTTGACCTGCTCACAACAAAGCTCGCCATTTTTAAATTTAAAATCGTGCATACCTAATCCAACAACTTCTTCCACTTCGCTATTTGTTGTCGAACCAATTTTGGATTTGTGGAACCAAAAGACTTTTTACTCTCAACGGAAATCTTGGGATCCAAGAGTGCTTTGACATCTTCTTCAAAATACGGCGAATAGGCCTTTAATTGGCCTAAGGTTAGATCAACAATCTTTTTGCCCTGGTCAACGCATCCTTTAATCATCGTCCCCACCAGATCATGCGCCGCGCGGTAGGAAACGCCTTTCTTAATAAGGTATTCCATCACATCAACGGAAAAGAATCCCTCGTCATAAATCCGTCGGACAATATCCTGCTTCTTGACCTTCACCCCGGTGAAAAGTTTCGTTAATAATTTCAGGATCACCTTGATTTTATCAACGGATTCAAATAAAGGCGGCTTGTCTAGCTGCATGTCGCGATTGTAGGTCAGGGGCAATCCTTTCATTAAAATTAAGACCTCATTAAGGCGACTATAGAGATTGGCGGTCTCGCCACGAATCAATTCCAAGACATCTGGATTCTTTTTATGCGGCATAATGGAAGACCCCGTGCACAACGACCAATCAATATCCAGGAAATTAAATTCACTAGTCCCCCAAAGAATGAAATCCTCCGCAACGCGCGAGCAGTGCATCCCCAAAATGGCCACATCCGCTAATGTCTCCACAGCAAAATCGCGGTCGCTAACCGAATCCATGCTGTTAGCCGTTGGGCGTGCGAAGCCAAGCGTCTTCGCCACAAAATCACGGTCAATAGGAAGTGATGTCCCCGAGAGGGCGCAGCTCCCCAAGGGCATGCTGTCCATATGTGCTACAGCGGCCTTGAGGCGCCCCTTGTCGCGTTCCAACATCTCCACATAGGCGAGCATATGATGCGCCAACAAGACAACCTGTGCGGACTGCAGATGCGTGTAGGCCGGCATAATAACGTCTTGGTGGCGGCCCGCGAACCCAACGATTGCCTTCTGTAATTGCGCAATAAGACCAATGATGACCTTAATTTCCTCTCGACAATACAATTTCATATCCAGCGCGATAAGATCGTTACGCGAACGGGCTGTATGCAGCCTGTCCGCAGCCGGACCGATAAGTCCTTTAAGCGCTGTCTGAATATTGGTATGCACGTCTTCTGCCTTGGGATCGAATTTAAACACGCCATCGGCAATCTGGCTGGCAATCTTCTGCAGCCCCGATACAAGACGAGCAGCGTCTTGCTTAGGAATTATTCCGCATTTGCCCAACATGCGGGCATGGGCAATCCCTACCTGGACGTCATACTTGGCCAGATTCTGGTCATAGGCAATGCTAAAACTGAATTGATCTGCCAGGACATCAGTCCCTTTGGCAAAACGGCTACCCCATAACTTGGTCATAATTCCACCATCCGTTAAAATGGCAATCCCCACAATTTAATGAACCCCTCAGCAAGCTTCTGGTCAAAGACATCTTTCTTGCCGTAAGTGGCCAATTCCTCTTTGTAACGTGAGTTGGGCGACTTACGCCCAACAACCGTGCAATTGCCTTTATATAATTTGAAGCGCACCGTGCCGCTGACACGTTCGGCGATTTTATTAAAATACGCATCGAGCTGCTTTTTTAAAGGCGTTTCCCATAGGCCGTAATAAACCAATTCGGCGTATTTCTCAGAAAGCATCTCTTTATAATGCAAGGTCTCACGGTCGAGAACCAGACATTCCAATTCATGGCGGGCCGCATGAAGGATGGTCGCAGCCGGATTCTCATAGATCTCACGGGATTTAATGCCAACCAGTCGATTCTCCACCATATCCACGCGCCCAATACCGTTTTGTCCACCAAGCACATTAAGTTGACCAATAAGATCAATGGACTTCAATGCCCTGCCGTTGATCGCAACCGGCACCCCTTGCTGGAAATCCAGCTCAACATAAACCGCCACGTGGGGGGCCTTGCGCGGACTTAATGTCAATTTATAAATTTCCTCTGGTGGCTCGACCCAGGGGTCCTCAAGAACACCGCATTCAATACTGCGGCCATACAAATTAATATCAACACTATACGGACTTTTTTTCGTAACATCAATAGGGATCCGATGGCGTTGGGCATATTCAATCTCTTCCTCGCGCGTCTTAAATTCCCATAACCGCACCGGAGCGATAATTTCTAGACGAGGATCAAGTAAGCGCGCGGTCACCTCAAAACGCACCTGATCGTTACCTTTGCCTGTACACCCATGAGCAAGCACTGTCGCCTTTTCTTGATGGGCGATGGCGACCTGATGCCTGGCGATCAATGGCCGCGACAAGGCAGTTGCCAGATAATATTTGTTCTCATAAACAGCGCCAGCGCGTAGCGCAGGCAATACATAATCTCGGACAAATTCTTGCTTGAGATTAACCACATGGACCTTGGATGCGCCGGTCCTACGCGCACGCTTTTTGATGAGACCAAAATCCTCGCCTTGTCCCACATCCGCGACAAAGGCGATCACCTCATACCCGCGGCCCTGAAGCCATTTAATGGCACATGACGTATCCAGTCCGCCCGAATACGCTAAAATAATTTTCTTCATAAAACGTTCCTCATTTCTTTAAGGCACGACTCTCTTCGATCAAGAGTGCCATAACGGCCTTTTGCACGTGCAACCGATTCTCGGCCTGATCAAACACAATAGAATGCTCACCATCGATAACCTCTGACGTTACTTCCTGTCCTCGATGCGCTGGCAGACAATGCATAAAAATAAAATCCTTCTTAGCGCCCGCAACAAGCGCCCCATTGATCTGAAAACCTTTGAAATCCTTCAGGCGTTTCTTGGCCTCTTTCTCCTGACCCATGCTGACCCATACATCCGCATAAATCACATCCGCCCCGGCGACCGCCTCCTTGGGTGAATGCGTTAAAAAAATCTGACCAACGGTCTCCTGCGCAAAGGATTTGGCCATGTTCAAGATTTCTTTGTCTGGTTCATAGCTTTTTGGTGTCGCCACGCGCATAGGGATCCCCATCTTGGCACAGCCGAGCAAGAGCGAATGACAGACATTGTTATTCCCGTCGCCAACATAGGCAAAGATGATCCCTTCTGTTTTTCCAAATTTCTCCCTAATGGAAAAAATATCCGTCAAGGCCTGGCAGGGATGATGCTTATCGGAGAGACCATTAATAACCGGGATATCCGCGTAACGGGCCAAATCCACGATGTCCTGATGCGTAAAGGTGCGTGCGACGATGGCGTCCAGATAACGGGAGAGGGTCTTTGCCACATCCGCGGCTGATTCACGCACCCCGAGATTGATCTCCTCCGGCCCCAAATAGAGACAATTACCGCCCAGATGAAAGACCCCCACCTCAAAGGAAACCCGCGTGCGGTTGGAAGGCTTCTGAAAGACAAGTCCGATGGATTTGCCGCTCAGATGTCCCCCTAAATGAGTCCGGTTGCCTTTGAGCTTAGCTGCTAGCTCAAAAAGTGCCGTAATTTCAAAGCGCGTCCAGTCTTCCAAGCTGATCAAATCACGTTTCATCGCCCGACACCTCACGTAAAACTTGTTCTAAGATAAACACCGCTTTATCCGCTTGCTTTTTGGTCACATTCAACGCCGGCATGATGCGCAGCACATTGCCCTGCGTGCAATTGATGATAAGCCCGCGCCTTAGACATTTCTCGAAGACGATCTTGCCTTCCTTTTTTGTCTTACCCTGCGTCTCACCTGGTGGGACAGGAAAGTTTAACTGAATGCCGATCATCAACCCTAGGGTGCGTACCTCCTCAATGCATGGTAATTGTTGTTTAAGTTTATTGAGTCGCGCCGTTAAATAATCTCCCATCACGCGCGCGTTCTGGAGCATCTTGTCCGTAACGATCGCCTTAAACGTCCCCAGGGCGGCCTTGCAGACTAAAGGACTCCCGCCGAAGGTCGAGGCGTGCATGCCCGGCTTAAACGTGCCGGCAATTTCTTTCTTAACAACCAACGCTCCAATGGGAAGGCCGCCGCCCAGGGCCTTGGCCAGGATCATTAAATCCGGCACTACGCCGTAATGCTTAAAACAAAACATCTCACCGGTACGCCCCATGCCGGTCTGGACTTCGTCTAAAATAAACAAAATGTCTTCCTGCGTGCACAGCTCGCGAATCTGCTGGACATATTCCTTGCCGGCAACATGAATCCCGCCCTCGCCCTGAACCAGCTCCAACATAATGGCAATCGTCTGGCCACTAACCGCCGCTTGCAAGCTATCGATGTTATTAAATGGAATTGTCTTAAATCCCGATGGTAACGGCTGAAAACCCTCCTGATATTTCGCCTGACCTGTCGCCGCAAGCGCGCCCAGCGTACGGCCATGGAACGAATTGGCCATAGTTATGATCTCATGACGTTGACCACGACCATAGGCGCGGGCAAATTTAATGGCGGCCTCACAACCCTCTGCCCCGCTGTTACAAAAGAAGACCTTGCCGGGAAACGACCAACGGATGATCTCCTTAGCCAGCTTGGCCTGTTGGGCGTGATAAAAATTATTCGGGATATGAATGAGCCGCCCGATTTGATCGCGCACCGCGGCCATCACCTTAGGATGGCAGTGTCCAACATTATTAACCCCCCACCCCGGAAAAAAGTCGAGATATTTTTTCCCCGTCACGTCAATCAAGTTCATCCCCTTGCCCTTGACAAACGCAATCGCAGTCCGGGCATAGGTTGAGAGGATATATTCGTCGTAGGCCTGAAATATCTCTGTCTTGTGCATGTTATTACCGCTAACTGTTAAGTATTCTAGGATAAGACATTTTACGATGTTCTTTATACTCGAGAGTTACTCTCTTAAAATTTGTGTTCCAATACCGCGATCTGTAAAAATCTCCAACAAGAGCCCATGCTGGACGCGGGCATCAACGATGTGCGCCTTACTGACGCTGCTGATTAATGCCTCCACACACGCCCTGGCCTTTGGGATCATCCCACCCACAATGACTTTCTGCTCAATCAGGCTCATTACTTCTTTGGCGGTCAAAGTTGAAATCAGCGACTGTGGATCCTCGATATTACGCATGACACCCTGCACATTGGTCAATAAGACAAGCTTCTCGGCCATAAGCGACCCCGCGATAGCGCTCGCCACTTCATCGGCATTGATATTGTGCGGCTGTTTCTCAAGGGATATCCCCATCGGTGAGACAACCGTAATATATTCCTGCTTTAGATGTGCCTCCAGGACCGCTCGCTCAATATTCGTAATAGTACCAACAAATCCAAGGTCTCTCTCAGCTTTCTTTTTCTCCACATAGACGATATTTTCATCGCCCTTGAGACCAGTCACCGCGCCTTTTAGATCTCTGATTTCTTGCACGATGCGTTTATTCAATTTGTCCAATTCTTCACGGACAATAGCCAAGGTCTCCTTGTTGGTCACACGGATTCCTTCGTGAAACTCCGATCTGATCCCGGCCTCCTTGAGGCGCGTCGTGATGTGCGGCCCTCCGCCATGCACCAGGACCGTTCGGATGCCGACATAACTTAAAAAAATAATATCCTGGAGAATATTCTTTCGAATGACCGCATCTTCTAAAATACTGCCCCCGTATTTGATGACAAATACCTTGCGGCGAAAGGCATGGATATAAGGAATTGCCTCAACCAAGACTGCTGCTTTTTTAATTATATTCTCCATTGATCTTGACATAGGCGTAGGAAAGGTCGCACGTATAAACAGTTGCCTTGGCCCGCCCTTGATTTAAATCAATAGCCATCACAATATCTTTACAGGAAAAATTGCTAAACTTAATCTTCAAGCTATCCTCGCCAAGACCAGGAATCCCTAAAGACCCCACGGCAGCAGCGACCCTGCCCCAGTTAGGGTTACTCCCAAAGGCAGCCGTCTTGACCAATACAGAATTGGCAACGGCCAGCCCTGCCCTTTTGGCCTGGGCATGATTTTGGCCACCCGTCACCTGAATTTCAATAAACTTGGTCGCGCCCTCTCCATCCAAAACAATCTTCTTGGCCAAATTGAGACAGACCCAATGAAGTGCTTGGGTAAATTTCTGAAAATCTGGTCCGGCGGCAGCGATAGGCTCGTTGTTAGCCAGGCCATTGGCCATCACGACGACCATGTCGTTGGTGCTCATACACCCATCGACCGTAATGTTGTTGAATGTTTGATCGCTGGCATGACGCAGGGCCATTTTCAACATCTGACGGGTAATGGCGGCATCGGTTGTGATAAAGCTAAGCATCGTTGCCATATCAGGCGCGATCATCCCTGACCCTTTGGCGCAGGCGCCGATCGTGATCTTCTTAGCGCCCAACATAACCGTCACGGCCGCGGTCTTGACTTTCGTATCGGTAGTCAAGATAGCCTCTGCGGCCTTGAGGCCTGCGTCACGACCCAATCCAACAACCAATCCCTTAACGGCCCTGCGGATCTTCTTAAAAGGTAACGGCCGGCCGATGATCCCAGTTGAGGCAACAACCACATCTCCCGCGGCAATACCCAAATATTGGGCAACAATTTCTGTTGTCCGTTGCGCGTAAATCAATCCAAATTTTCCGGTAAAACAATTAGCGTTACCGCTATTGGCAACGATCGCCTGTATCTTGCCGTTACGCATATTTTTCTGACTGACAATGAGCGGTGCTGCCTTAATCGAATTCTTCGTGAAAACGGCAGCGCTGTTGGCCGGGATATCGCTCACAATAAGGGCCAAATCGCGTTTACCCGAACGCTTGATTCCCGCCACAACACCGTTGGCCCTGAATCCTTTGGGCGAGGTCACGGTGCCATCTTTAAGTATCTTCATCGCACTAAAC
Organism: Planctomycetales bacterium; assembly: GCA_005239675.1. GTDB lineage: Bacteria > Omnitrophota > Gorgyraeia > Zapsychrales > Zapsychraceae > UBA10015. The sequence continues at coordinate 45,570 of SBBO01000041.1, read as the reverse complement.
AAGTCCTTCCTTTTCCTTAAACCCGCACATGATGTTCATATTCTGCACGGCCTGGCCAGCAGCCCCCTTCGTCAGGTTATCAATAGCGCTGGTGACGACCAGTAGACGGCTGTCCGCGCTCAACGCAAAGCCTATATCACAATAATTTGTGTTGACGACATTTTTTAATTCCGGCTGCTCTCCGCTATCGAGAATACGCACAAACGGCTCTTTCTTGTAAAAACGTTGGTAGATCTTGTAAACGGTATTAAGCGTCAATTTCCCATGTAACCGCACATAAATAGTCTCCAGGATCCCACAATTGATCGGCAAGAGGTGCGGCACAAAATCGATAGAAAGATTCTTGCCTGCCACTTTAGACAAGTACAGTTCCATTTCTGGGACGTGTTGATGCGCCAGCGGTTTGTATGCCTTGAAATTTTCATTCACCTCACTGAAGCCCAACTCTAATTTTACCTTACGCCCAGCGCCAGTCACCCCTGACTTGGCATCAATGGCAATAGATTCGATTACCGATGCATGGCTTGTCGCCAATGGTGCCAGCGCCAATAACGCGGCCGTTGGATAACAACCGGGGTTGGCGATCAGCTTGGCGCGGCGGATATCTTCGCGGTACAATTCACAAAGCCCATAAACGGCCTGAGCAAGATTTTTGACATCCTCATGTGGGACGCCATACCACTGCGCGTATTGAGAGGCATTGCTCAGCCTGTAATCCCCACTTAGATCAATGACGCGCTTTCCAAGGGACAACAGTTGCGGCGTGATTTTCATGGACACCGTGTGGGGAACCGCAAGAAAGACCAGATCGCAAAGCTTAGCGGCCTTTTGGGCATCAAACCGCTGGCATACCAACGGTGTGCGGCCAGCCAATTTCGGCCAAATGCTCGCTATCTTCCCCTGCGTATTATTCGCACTGATATAACAAACGCGTACCTGAGGATGGTTGAGCAACAGCTCAAGGGCCTTGCCCCCCGAATATCCGCTGATGCCCACTATCCCGACATTGACTGTATTCACCATAACTTCTAACCTGCCTTATTCGTTGAATTTATAATCTCCACGTCGATCATAAAATAAATATTATACCGCGTTTGTACAATTATGCAAAATTTATTGAACTGAAGACTAAATGCGCCTATGGTATAATAAATCATATTCAAAAGGATCTGTGTGCACATTTATCAAACCAAAATCAAGCTCCATGAGACCGACGCGGCAAGGGTGCTTTTTTTCAGCAACCAATTCAAGATTCTCCATGACGCGTATGAATCCCTACTAGAGCGAGTCGGCTTCGGCTTCGCCGAGATCATCAGCCACAAAGACTTCTTGCTACCTATCGTCCACGCCGAGTCCGACTATAAAGCTCCCTTATCCGTCGGGGACACCATTGAAGTCCGGGTCGTCGTAGAAAAAATCGGACAGACATCCTTTACCCTAAACTATAGCCTGGTTAACGCCAGGCAAGAGTGTGTAGGGACAGGCCAGACTGTCCATGTGAGCGTAGACAAAAAAACACTCCAAAAAATTCCTCTCCCCTTGGATCTGCGCCACAAACTCGAAGGTCTGCAGCCGACTAAGCCTCTAAGAAATATCCGTTAATGTAGGTGATGGCCATTGAGCCAATCGCTTCAATAACAAACGATCAGGTTTTGTATCCTGCGCGACGGTATCAAACGGCCAGGGGTAAATGTGCACCGGCAATTTAAAAGACGGCAATTCTCCTCGCAAGGACGATAGAATTTCACTACGCGTGACCCGACTATTGGCGCCTTTCCGAGTCTGTATAAAGGCAACGGGTCGCACCCCAAATTCTTCATCCGGCACAGGCACGACCACGGCCTGAATGATTCCCTCAAGGCAACACAAATGTCGCTCGATCTCTTCGGGTTGGATGTTTTCACCGCCGCAAATAAACATGTTGTCCTTGCGGCCGGCGACCGAAAGCGTCCCGGCCGTGTGCAGACACCCTAAGTCTCCCGTATGAAACCAGCCTTCTTGATCTAAGGCAGGCATCACTGTCATGGCTCCATCGGCGTTGATAGCGGCATATCCCGGAAACAACGTCTTACCTTTGACCAAGATTTCTCCTTCGACTGAAATACCAACCTCAGCGTGTTTTAAGATATGCGGCCGGGGTAATGGGGCTCTCCTCGTCAGCCGTAAAGAGGTGGCGACCTGCGAGGCCATCTCGGTTAATCCATACGTGACATAGACCGGCAGATCTTGTGCGACGACTTGGTGAATTAAGGCCTCTGAAATAGGGCCGCCACCAATTAAAATGGCCTTTAAACCTTGCAAGAAGTCCACGCCCTGAGGATCCTCCAAGAGACGGTGCAGTTGAGTAGCAACTAAAGAGATGTGCGTGACTTTTTCCTGGGTGATTTCCTGTACAGAGGCAGGAATAACCAGCGTCCCTGCCGCGAGCCATGTTCGCCAGACAATGCCCAGTCCGCTCACATGATAAAGCGGCAGTGACAAAAGCCATCGGTCGCCTGATGCAATGGGAATATGAGCGTTGGCGCCTAAGGCGTTGTAATAATGATTGCCAAAACTGTGCACAACCGCCTTAGGTTCTCCACTACTCCCGGAGGTCCACATGATATCTGCGAGATCTTGACATGCATAACGGCCATCGAAAGTAGCCTCGGGCACCCCCACCTGGCACAATTCATTCAATGCGTCCAGGACACGTGAACACTGAATACCTGCAAGAGATCTCTGAAGGGCCGTAGGTGGCAGACGCGGGTTAACAAGACAAACGACCGCGCCCAGACGCCATAACGCAAACAGGACAATCAGATATTCCACGCTATTTTGTGTCGCCAAGGCAACGCGATCACCTTCTTTGACGCCTAGCGCCTTCAGTCGCTGGGTCGCAGATCCAATCGTGGCTTCCAATCGTTGGTAGGTAAGAATACGATCACCGCGGATAATGGCGGGATTTTGTCTGTCGTCTTTGGCGTGACGATAAACCGGACAGGCAAATGATTGGGTCATCGAATTTCCTGAAGTAAACTGAAATCGATATCATCGTGACGGATCAAGCGATGACGGATATCCATCTTGCCGTGCTGAATCAAAAGTCTTTCTTTTAACAAATCCTGACGGAACCATTTAATGGTATCGAGGCCGACCGCGTAAGCGTGCGCAGCGCACCCCCCTAAGTTCCCCAGCGTGAACAACCCTAGTCCCGATTCAAAAGAGGAGCTAACAACCGCATTTAATCCCAAGGCCGTTGCCTGCTGCATCATCTGCCATGTCTTTTCTATTCCCCCCAAGACGGTGGGTTTAAGGACCACCACATCCACACCGTTCATCATCTTGAATTCATCAAACGACAACTGTGAGAGCGATTCATCTAAGGCAACAGGGATCAGGGTCTCTTGGTAAAATTCTGGGATATTGTAAACATGTTTCAATGGCTCTTCAATATAACTCACCGCGCTGCATTCGATTTCCCTCCCGAAGCGGATGGCCTCTTCCAATTCCCACGCCTGATTCGCATCCAGATGGAGCAGGGCCTTCCCCTGCAGGATATCGTTAACTGCCCGTACCTTGTCTGCAGATTCCTGGACAGAGCCGTTCACCTTCAACTTCATGTCAGCAAACCCTTCAGCCTTGAGTTGCTGGGCCTGGCAAACAACCTCCTGTCGATCGCCATCGAGAAGGGCGTGAACGCGGATGTAGTCATGACAGTTATGTGGGATAGGCTGGAAAAGAGGGGTATTGCGCGTGTTGGCAATTAAATGCAATACGGCCATCTCGATACCAAAGCGCACCGAAGGCCAAAGGTCAAAGGCCTCTAACCACGCCTGCAATTTGCCATCCAGACATGCCGCCCCAGAAGGAATCGATTGGCCAACTAGCTGGGGCTTCAAGCGCTTGGCTTGAGCTTGGGCCTGTCGCAAACTTTCTCGACTTCGTCCCTCCAAGGGAATGATTTCTCCGAACCCGTCAATCCCATCCTCCGAGGTTAAATGGATAATCATACCTTTGCGGTGGGTCAAACGAACGCCACCAATAGAAAGCGGTCGTACTAATTCCAGAGAGTACGTATACAGGCGAACAGACCCTATCTTCACAGGATCCATCCGATGGAAAACAAAATGCTATAGATAAGTAAAAGCTGAGCAGTGGAGGCCAAGGCGGCATTGAGTGACGGTCCATCGGTTGCGATCAATACAGTCTTGATCGTGGGGATGGCAATCAAACTGACAATCGTAGATCCTAAAATCGCCAAATGGTCTTCGATGAATACATAAATGAAGATGGGCACAAACATCGCGCCAAGAACGCAAACCAGATATTCCGACAATGCAAACGAACGCCCAAAGCGCACGGCGAGCGTATTTTTGCCTGATTTGCGATCGGAGTCCATGTCGCGCAGATTGTTGATGGTCAAAATTGCAACCGACAAAAGCCCGGGCCCGAATCCGGCGAAAATAATAGCAGTGTTTAGTTCCAGCGATTGCACATAATACGTCCCAGCCACAGCGACCGGTCCAAAAAAAATAAAAACCAAAATGTCTCCCCAGCCCCTATATCCTAAAGGGCTTGGTCCTGCTGTATAGAAAATTCCGGAAAGGATAGCCAAGATGCCAATGACCGCAATCGGCCATCCCGCGCGCACCACCAAGCCCACACAGATAAACGCTGCCAGTATAAATACGGCGATAAATGCCGCCCTTACACTCTCCGACGCAATCAATCCTGCCTGCGTCACCCGGATGGGACCGATCCGTTGCGTGGTATCAACACCCTTCTTGTGGTCGTAATAATCGTTGGCAAGATTGGTGCCAACCTGGAGAGTAACGGCGGCCAAAAGGCAAAACAATGCCGTTGGTAAATCGGCAATACCATCACCCAAGGCCATGGCCGTACCTGTCAAAACTGGCGCAATCGCGGCAGGCAGCGTCTTGGGGCGAATAGCTAAAAACCAACACTTAAAGAATTGTCCCATGAGATTATTGTCCCTAACCCCTAAGGTCGTCGCGGAAACTTTCCAAAATTTGGTTTGCGTTTCTCCAAGAACGCATTACGTCCTTCCTGTCCTTCTTCACTCATATAAAAAAGCATGGTCGCGTTGCCAGCGAGCTCCTGAAGACCGGCCTGACCATCGCAATCTGCATTAAAAGCGGCCTTGAGACAACGGATGGCCATGGGCGAATTCGCTAAAATTTCCCGGCACCAGCGCACGGTCTCTTTTTCTAATTGCGCGTAGGGAACAACTTTATTCACAAGGCCCATAGCGAGCGCCTCTTGGGCCGTATATTGCCGGCACAGATACCAAATCTCGCGCGCCTTTTTTTGTCCAACGACCCGCGCCAGATAACTGGCGCCATATCCACCGTCGAAGGAACCGACCTTGGGTCCGGTCTGACCGAAGATCGCGTTATCCGCCGCAATCGTCAAATCACACAAAAGATGCAACACATGCCCACCGCCAATGGCGTAGCCAGCGACCATCGCGATAATGGGCTTCGGGCAACTGCGCATCTGACGCTGAAAGTCCAAGACGTTGAGGCGATGAATGCCTAGCTCATCTTTGTAACCGGCCTCACCGCGAATCCGCTGGTCACCGCCGGAGCAAAAGGCCTCTTGACCGGCGCCGGTCAAGATAATCACCCCAATTGTATTATCATCACGCGCGTCATTCATGGCCTGGGCCATCTCTTTAACCGTCTGTGGCCGGAAGGCATTATGCACCTCAGGACGATTGATCGTGATCTTGGCAATCCCATCAGCCTTATAGTATTGAATGTCCGCATATTGACCACAAGGTGCCCATCGAACTAAATCATGCGCTGTCTTAGGCTTTATCATCATACCAAGATCCTCCGATAATATGAAAATATGATAATTTTTAACATACAACTCCAATACCGCGGTGTCTTAGGCCGTTGGAAAAAACCGTAACGTCGCTGTCCTTCCTGCTTCGTCTCGGGATCCAAACACTGCCCCCTAAACTTTCAAATTCTTAGGCCTGAAATCTCAAAATTTTATTAACCACCGTAAAAATTAACAAAATCCTGGTTAAGATTTCAGATTTGTTCCAGCCGGCTATCCGCCTTCAGGAAATCCGCAGGGGACAAGTAGAGGTCCTATGCTTTGTGCTGCGAATTTATTAAAGCAATAATATCCCGGACTGCCTCTGGACGCGCCAACTGATTGGTTTGTTTGGCTGCGGTCAGATATAAGTCCCTTGAATCGTGCAATTCTTTTATTGCGCGAACAATAGCCGGCACATCAGCCGCCATGACGCCTATCCCATGCTCCTTAAGGACATGGACATTATTCGTCTCTTGGCCGGCGATAGGATGAAAAAAAATCATCGGCACTTGCCGCACGAGGGCCTCGGCGATGGAAAGTCCGCCGGGTTTGGTGACCATAACGTCAGCAACCGCCATCAATTCGGGCATGTTGTCAACTAGCCCCAAGATCTTCGCGAAAGGATAATTTTTCCGCACGAGCCGCTGGAAAAGGGCTTGATTGCGACCGCAGACCACAACCCTTTGAAACTCACCCAAGGCCTCCAACAATTGTTCAATGGGCCCTATCCCGAAAGAACCGGTCGCGATCAAAACGGTAAACACATCTTTTTTGAGTCCTAACTTTTCTTTAAGCCGACCTATGTCATGCGGTAATGCGAATTGTCCATGGGTCGGGATCCCGCAGATACAGATCTTCTCTTCTTTGACCCCTAGATGCTTGATCTTGTCATGTGTCCAATTACAGGCAACGGTGTAGAAATCCGTTGCTGGATGCAGCCAGATTTTGTGCACGTCAAAATCCGTCACGACCGTAATGAGCTTCGCATGAATTAAGCCTGATTGCTTGGCAGTTGCCACTACTTCACTGGGCATAAAATGCGTAGAAAAAATATAATCAAATTCCTGTTCCCTAAGAAAGGCAACTAAGCGTCGCGCGTTCCATCCATTGCCTATCCTGTGAAAAAGTCGCAATAACGGCTGAACAATGTCTATATCTAACAACCGGAATAAGAATCCCCACAACCAAGGAAATCGGGTGACCAAAAGCACGTAACCGCGCTGGTAGAAGGTCTTGAAAGAAGGGCTGGTATAATCGAGGGCATCCACCAGGACAATCTCATGGGGCGTATTTTGTTTAAGGCCGGCATACAGGGCCTCAGCCGCCTTAAGATGGCCAGCCCCTGCGCAAGTATGGATGACGAGGACTTTCATTGAGAACTATGCAGAAGGCCTCTTGGCATAGCTACGATTAATGATGATCGCGGCCTCTAGCAAATTAGGAGCGACAAAATCTGGCTGAACGGTCCACCGACGCATGTCCCGACGGGTTTCGCGGCCAGAGAGGATAAAAATAGTTTTGCACCCAGCATTGTGTCCAGCCAGGATATCTACCTGCGTATCGCCAACAAAAAAGGCTTTTTGGGCTGAACGGATGGTTTTATTCATGGATTCCAGCGCCCGACGGACAGACCCGATCTCTGGCTTACGACAATCGCAGCCATGGTTGGAGGGATGCGTGCAATAAAAAATCTTTTTGATGCGCCCACCGGCATTCTTTACCTTCCTGAGCATATAGCGCGTGATATGATTAAGCTTTTTCCGGCTGTAGACTCCCTTGCCAACACCAGCCTGGTTAGAGATGACAAAAATCGTAAAATCATTTTCGCTTAAAATCCGCAGGCCCTCCAAGGATCCTGAGATGAAATGAAATTCCTTTACTTTGGTCACATAGCGCCCGTTACCTGGAAATTCATTAATGACACCGTCTCGATCAAGGAAGACTAATTTCATCGTATCGAAAGTTATAATATGTTGACAATGGAAATCCGTAGACCTCTCTAACAATTCTTAACACTATTTTTTCTCATCTCCACATATTTTAGGTAGCTCAGGAGCTGATACAAGGAATCAAAGAAGGCAATCACAAAGCCGTATAACCCATCCTGGTATCCTCTCTTGCGCAGATACCGCCGCGGAAAACGGTCGATCACCCGCCACAGCGCCATCCCTAGAGACATCTTACGTCCGGTTGTAAGCCATTTCTGCGCCTCCAGCGTCGTCTGGCGATTAACGCTGGACAGGAAATGCTCAATGTCCGGATAGCCCTTGTGAATGATGTCTTTAGTGAGGCGCCCTTCGGTTTTCCCCTCAGCTAAGATCGCCCGTGGATGAACGCCGACTGGTTCGTACTGGAAATCATTCTTCTTAAAGAGCCGAATCTTGCTTGCCGGATACCAGCCTGAATACCGAATCCACGTATTGCCGATATATGTCTTGATTGGAATAGAGAAACAACTGTGTGTCGTCTCCGGCAAGACGGCGTCTATTTCCTCTTTGAGCCCTTCAGTCGCCCGCTCATCAGCATCCAGAATCATGACCCACGCATGGCTGGCCTTAGCATGCGCCCAGTTGCGGTGGATCCCTTCATTGTCCATCTTGCGCGACAAGACGCGATCGGTATATGCACGCGCCAGCGTAACAGTGCGATCAGTGCTTTCATCGTCAACCACCATAATTTCCCCGGCCCACCCATAGATGCTGCCTAGGCACTCCTCAATATTGGCCTCTTCATTCTTTGTGATGACAACAACGGTCACAGGAACCTTGCCTATCATGTGTCAATTGCCCTCAACCCAACCCGTTGCTTATTTTCCACCAATTCTCTCAGGGCTGCGCACACATAATCAATTTGTTCTTTCTTCATGTGTGGAAATATAGGCAAAGACAAAATATCATCGGCAACCGCTTCCGACACCGGACAATCCCCTCTCTTGTATCCCAGGTCCGCGTAGGCCTCCTGCAAATGGAGTGCAATAGGATAATGGATCAAGACATCCACCCCTCTATTTTTCATCTGCCCACAAACCTTGTCACGGTTAGGCACCCGCACGGCATAAGTCTGGAAAACGTGGGTGCGGTCCTTTTCAAGAAAAGGGGTTATAATGCTATCGATATTCTTTAATAACTGCCCGTACTGCACGGCAACGTCGTTGCGCATCCTGTTCCATTGATCAAGATGCGGCAATTTTGCCGCCAACACGACCGCCTGCACTGTATCGAGACGTGAATTGTATCCTTTGATTTTGTGGTCATAACGTCCCTGGCGTCCGTAATCGCGCAGCATCAATATCTTTTCGTAAATTTCTTTGTTGTTAGTGACAATCATGCCACCATCTCCGCAGCCTCCCAGGCTTTTAGTTGGATAAAAACTAAAACAGGCGATATCGCCCAGGGACCCCGTCTTTCTGCCCTGATAGGTCGCGCCATGCGCCTGACAGGCGTCCTCAACCACCGCGATTTTATGGCGTTTGGCCAGCTCTGTGATTTGATTTATATCGGCTGGCTGGCCGTAAATATGCACGGGGATAATAACCTTTGTTCTGGGGGTAATGGCTGCGGCAAATTTATCAGGATCAATGTTGTAGGTCCTCTCTTCGATATCCACAAAGACCGGTTTGGCGCCTGTGTACGAAACGCACAAGGCCGTTGCAATAAAAGTAAAACTAGGCAGGATAACCTCATCTCCGGGGCCGACATTGAGCGCGACCAATGCCAAATACAAGGCATCTGTTCCGGAATTAACCCCTACAGCATAAGGGGCCTCACAATACCGCGCAAAGGCCTGCTCAAAATCTCTTTCCTGCGGACCTAAAATAAAAGTACCATCCTCAAAGACTTTTTTGAGACCAGCGTCAATCTGGTCTCTGACGACATAATACTGTTCACGAAAATCAATAAAAGGGACCTTCATAAAAATTCCGCCACTTTCTCAAATACTTCGTCTACACTAAGTTCGTTAAGACAGCGGATATGATCGCAACTTGCTCGCCGGAACTGCCGATAGCAAGGCTGACAGGCAATATTTTTCTTCAAAACCTTCTGTCCTTCAATGGGATATGGTCCATAAACAACTTCATCCACTGGTCCAAAGATGGAAACGGTCTTGGCCCCAGCCGCGACCGCCACGTGCAGAGGGCCACCGTCATTGACGACCATAAGCACACATTGCTTAGTCAGCGCCGCGAACTGACTTAAAGATGTCTTCCCGCATACATCAATGCAAGGATAATTCATCCCGTGGACAACCTCACGGCACAAATTCGCCTCCAGACAAGCACCCATCAGTATAATCTGCGCCTCAAGTTTTTCAATCAATTTGTCAGCTAATTTTGAGAAACACTGCGCCGGCCAACGCTTGTATCTGGCATCTTTACCCCAGCTTTCTCCCCCTCCAGGAACAAGCCCAATGATTGGTCCTGTACCCATCGCACAATTTTCTTGCACAAATTGTTCTGCCCATTGTATATCCTGAACTGTAAGAGGAAATTCCATTCTTTGCTGAGAAACCGGTACGCTAATTTCGGCCAAAAGGTCGAGGTAGTATTCCACCACATGCCTGTCTTGGTAACCCGCCAGAAAGATTTGTTTATTCAAAAAAAACCCTCGGCCTTTATAATTGAAGCCGATGCGTTTAGGGATGCCAGCCGCCCAACCGATAAATCCCATAAAACTATTCAAGGACACATCTAAAACGATATCAAACCGCTCCTTACGGATGTCGATCACCAATTCTCCCAGCGCCCCCCAGTATTCCAACTGCGATTTCTGGCGCACAGCGTTCAATTGATCGCGCTCATATACAAAAATCCGGGCGATATGGGGGTTACGTTCCAGAAGTGGGGAGGTCCTGCGATTGCACAGGTACCCGATGTAACTATCAGGGTAAGCTGCCTTAAGGTTACTGATAAGCGGCGTCGTGAAAAGTACGTCCCCTATACCAAAAATATTAATAATAAGGACTCGCATATGTATTCAAGTTTATACTTAAAGCTAAAATAAGTAAAACTTTATTCTAAAGATCCGATCTCGAGTCTTAATTAACCGAGATGCTCGCTGGACATAAATTGTGAAGGATAATGAGATGCTGGCACGGATTCCCTTTACAACCCATGCTGCGCTTGGTTATAATAAATTTCTATGCACTGGACACGCAAGACAACATACGCCATCCTGACTGCCTTCATCCTCATATACTTCTTCTACTTCTATATCGAAAATATCTTCCTCCCTCTCCAGTTCAAACGCTTCATCATTACCAAGGCGCAAGAATTTCTCCAACGCCGCGTATCCCTCGAAGAAATCCATTTCAGCCTTTTGCGTGGTTTCATCATACATAACCTGACGGTCTTTCAAAAAGACGATTCAAGCCGTGTCTTTGTCCGGGCCGATGAGATCTCTTGTCAGGCGCTCCTAATACCCGTATTCCAACAAAAACTTATCTTTGTCCCTTCGATGCGCATAAGCGGTCCATTTATCCAAATCGTGCGCGAGGCCCCGAACCAATGGAATTTTTCTGATTTGTTTACCCCGCTGCCAACAGGGCCTGTCCCACCACAGAACATGCCGGGACAGACAAAAAAACCTGCCAAGAATTCATGGCAAATTGTCCCACGCAAAATCATCATCCAAGATGGAGAAATCACCTACACCGATCAAACAACATCTGAATCTTTTCAGGAGCTCATCAACGATATCTATTTAGACACACGGATCTCTTTAAACAAAATCATTCGTTTTATCCTGAAGGCCAAAATACCGCGCCGCGAGGCCACTATCAGCGTAAAAGGCAACTACGCTATCGACAAGCGTGAGCTGTCTTCCCGAATCTCTGCCCAAAATATCCCTCTAGCCGCTTATGCAGCACTTTTCCCTTTATCACCGTCTGCCAAAGCCCCAGCGAACACAACTATGCACAAAGGCGAATTAACATCTTTGGACATAACATTAAATCAGACAGCAAAGCATATTCAAATCCTGGGAAACTTGCTACTCGACAAGACGCTCATCGATGTCGGCCCAGATAATCAGATTGCTGCCACCATCAAAGTGACGAATCTCTCTTTGGAACGACAAGCTGATCATTGGCATGTCAATGGACATCTGGAGCTCCCCGAGACCAAGGTCTCGAAGGCTGGCAACCGTTTATTCCAGGGCAGCATTACAGCTGACATCGAGTCACTTGAGGCATCTACTAAAGGCCTGGGAGGAAAAATGAATCTCACCATTCGAGACATCTTTCTTTCCTTGGGAGGCACTCAGAATCTGCGCGCACAAACGGCAGAAGTTAAAGACCTTATGTTGCGCCAAAATAACAACGCACTGCACCTGCAAGCCGCACTAAACCTAGATGGTCTCCAGGCCGTGTTTGCAGAACACAGTGGCCTCAAGGGCCGACTGGTCACCCGGCAGACAAAAATAGTCTTTGAGCCAAGACAATGGGTATTCCTTACCGACATGCAATTAACTAACGGGCGCCTAGACTGGGGCCAAGACAGATTCCTGCAATCGGACCTCAATACCCAGCGAACAATCGTCACTGGACACGAAGGCCGTGTTAAGATAAAGTCAGATGTCCAACTGCCCCAGGCCCTACTCCAGTTGGACCCGCAGTTAAAATTCGTAGGTTCTCCACACGGCACACTCGCCTACCGTTATGACCCCAGGCAAGACAGGCATCATTCCTATGCCGGCGACTTAAATCTTGCCGAGGCAACCCTGCAGGGTCTCCCTTACGTGGATACCCTGACCAATATCCATGGAAACGTTCGCTTTAATACCGACACGCTCTCAATTAAACAGGTTTTCTTTCAGACCCAAGGCATGGATATAATGCTCTCTGGTTCGTTGACCGACTTTCTAAACCCTGTTTTAAACATCCAGGCCAAGACAAACAATCTCGATTTACAGAAACTGTTCGCTACATTGACAGTATTAACAGAAAAAATACCACTGCGCCCGATAGGCACGGCCGAGCTCGAGGCCTCCTATCACGGAACGTTGCAAGACCCTGCCACCGCTGACATCAAGGCGATCATCCGTCTCGAAGAAGCAGCCATCGCCTCCACAAAACTAGCGCAAGGAGTTACCAGTGTCTCTGGTGAGATTAGTTATCAAAAAGACCTCGTCACCTGGAAAGATCTCCAAGGCCTCTATCAATCCAGACGGTATACTCTAAACGGCCAGTTAGCCAATTTCAGCCGCCCCACACTCGACCTAAGGGTTGTATCCGACGAGTTGGATGTAACAACGCAAATTAAAATCTTAAATAATGCATTTCAGATTGTTACACTGACCGGAAAATACCTCAACAGTTCTCTGGATGCCAAAGGGGATGTGCGGGGGATCTTGGACGGTGAGCCTGACTGGGACCTACGGGGGACGTTTGCCCTCAACTTAGAAGACCTGGCAATGATATTGCCGGCGCACCAAAAAACGCTCAAGCAGCTACAACTCATCGGCACCCTCACGGGAGATGGGTTATTCCAGGGAAAACCAAGCCAATGGCGTGATTGGAATCTGACATTTACAGCCAGTGCCCCGACGGTATCCATCCGCGGATTTCATATCGATGATCTGGTGATTCAAGAAGAAGAGCGCGACCGTAACATCAGCAAACTTAACCTACAGGGCAACCTCTACAATGGCGAACTTAAAATCGTCTCCTCGACAGATTTGACCGCAGATAATATCATGACCCAATTCTCCGGGTCAATGGTCGATGTGGACTTGGCCCAGCTACGCACCAACGACTTAATCAAGAATAAATTCCTGGCTGGCAAACTTTCTGGATCTCTCAATCTTAATGGCGACATCCGTATCCCGATGCAATGGAAAGGCGATGGGGTGTTCACCGTAACGGATGGACACATCTGGCAGTGGGGCATCCTAGAGGGACTCTGGGGGGCGCTTTTAGTCCCTGAATTTCAAAACGTCGTTTTTACCAGCGCACAGGCACATTTTACTGTTGCGGATGGAAAGACAGTCACCAAAGACGCCTCGCTCGACAGCAAAGCGATCAGCATTAAAGGCGAAGGATGGATCGATTTCAACCAAAACATTCATTTTGACATTACCCCAATATTTAGCGAATTAACCGCCATCGAATCTAAATCACTCAAAAAGGCCACATCGCTTTTGCTTACCCAGACACAAGACTACCTCAACATCCGCCTAACCGGGACATTACGCCGACCCCACTACAAGGTCCAGGTCCTTCCCGTCAAGGTCCTCGAAAAGACAATAGACACCCTCAAAGAAGGAACGGAAATATTGAAGGAAGGGGTGGGGGCAATATTAAAAGAAATCTTCTGAACACGCTAAAGGTCTTTAGTATGACGAGCGAGGAAAAATCCGCCGCTATCCGAAGCCAGGTCTTCATTGTGCTAGGGAATCTAAATATTCCTCAAGTACTTTCCTAATTTTGCGAAATGCCTTTGCACGATGACTAATTTTCGCCTTAATGGCAGGGTCTAACTCGCCAAACGTTTTATTATAGAGAGGAACTAAAAACAAGGGGTCGTATCCAAATCCATTCCTGCCCTTTGCCCTAGGCGTGATAAGGCCAGGGCATGTCCCACGCGCGACATCGACAATCCGATGACTATCGACCAGGGCCGCACAACAAATATAGCGGGCCTGTCGTCGGGAACGAGGCACACCGCGTAGCATACGCAACAATTTGGCGTTATTTTCTTTGTCTGTTGCGTTAATGCCGCTAAAACGGGATGAATAAATCCCCGGTCGATTCCCTAGGGCTTTGACCGCTAAACCCGAATCTTCGCCTAACGTCAATTTCCCTGTATACAAAGCAATCGTCGCTGCCTTCTTTAGCGCGTTTTGGGCAAAGGTCAAGGCGTCTTCCTCAATGCGGGGGGCGTCCGGATAGTCGAATAAAGATGTAATCTTAATTTTAGAATCTTTGAGAAGTTCTTTAATTTCCCTTAGCTTACCGAGGTTGGTGGTGGCTACAACGAGCTCAGTCATGGTGGACTAATCGCCGATAAACTTTCCGATATGCTTGTTCTGTGTTTTAATCAATCCCTGAATTCCCTTCTCTGCTAAGTCCAGAAGTCGATCCATTTCCTTCCTAGAGAAGGGCTTACGCTCGGATGTACCCTGGACCTCGATCAACGTACCGTTGCCGCGCATGACAACATTCATATCCATGTCGGCCGAAGAATCTTCCTTATAATTCAAATCTAATAAACATATCCCCTGCTGAATGCCTACACTGACGGCGGCCACATAATCAAGCAAGGGAACATGCTCAATCATATGGCGTTTCTTGATCTTAATGAGCGCCAAGGCCAGGGCGATAAAACCACCGGTAATCGCGGCGGTGCGGGTACCGCCATCGGCCTCGATCACATCGCAATCGATCTTAAGCGTACGCTCGCCAATGCGATTTAAATCAATGACGCTGCGTAGCGATCTCCCGATGAGTCGTTGGATTTCCAATGTCCGACCACAAGAGAGGGTCCTCTCCCGATTGATCCGCGTGTCTGTTGAACGCGGCAGCATTCCGTATTCGGCGGTGACCCAACCGCTACCGCTTCCCTTCAAAAAAGACGGCACGCCCTCTTCAACGCTGGCCGTGCAGATGATCCGCGTCAGGCCGCATTCGATAAGACACGACCCCTCGGGGTGTTTGATAAAATTCGTCGTGATCTTGATTTCGCGCAATTGATCAAAGCTGCGGCCATCGCTACGGGCCATAAATAACCTCCTCCTGCTGGCTGTCGGTGGATATTACGATATCGCTAACATTAAACTCAGAAAGTAAAATTGATAACTCGTGATGTGTGGTGGTATCTACTATTTACCCTTTTTATACTCTGCCACAACCGTCGTTGTAATCCCACCACGAGGGCTCACCAACCCCTCCACTTTTGCCCAGCGCGGGGCGCAGGCGACGATAAAATCATCCAAGATCTTGTTAACGAGATGCTCGTGGAAAATTCCCACCTCCCGAAAAGCGATGATGTACATCTTAAACGACCTTAACTCAACACACGTCTTGTCTGGCCCATAAGTAACATTGATCGTCACGAAATCCGGCAGTCCCGTCTTGGGACAAATGCACGTGCATTCAGGGATATTGAGATGCACCGTGTAATGGCGATCACGGTACTTATTTTCCCAGACCTCAATGACCGGAGTCTTTAAGGCACGGATATGATTTTGCAGGTCTTCATAGGAACTCTTTTGTCTTTTCATCTAATCTTCCATTCCTTGTGCATCTGCCTCATTATCCGTACATCCGTCAGATAAGGCCGACAAATATCCTGATACTCGGCACACAGCGCAAGGACACCACTGTCTTTATCATAATAATTAGGCTGTAGAATAAAAAGGATGTTGGGGTCAATGGAGGCAATCAACTGCGCGGCGTAGACGACATCATCTCGGAAAGTCTCTTTTGAAACAACAGCTTTGATAAAGACATCTTTGCGCCGGGCTACCTTCAAAAACGATTCGTGTTCCTCCCAATACGGCCGGCAACCGGTAGAACTAGGTAATTTAAAATCCATAGCGACAATATCCACATTATCAATAATAGTCTCAAGGCGGTGGTTGAGGACGCCATTGGTCTCCAAGTAGATCGCCATCTTCTCTTGTTTTAACAAAGGTAAAAGCATTTGAATAAAATCTACCTGCATCAGCGGCTCGCCACCGGTCAGACTCACCGAATCACAACCAGGCCACAACCCTTGGATTTCTGCCATCAATTCCTCCAAACCGTATTCTTTGTAATGGCGTGTCGTGTCGCCAATAGAATGGGGCGTGTCGCACCAGACACAGTGCATGTTGCATTCAAAAAAACGGACAAAGACCTGCTCATAACCGGTGTATTTACCCTCGCCCTGAATAGAGTGAAAGACTTCTGTAATCCTCGCCTTAGACATATTCAGCTGCCATGAATTTTCCGTTCAACTATCTATTGCTTGCCAAACCCGATCGTATTGTCCTAAATGGTGCGTGTATAAAAATACTCAGAGCAAGAATCATACTAGAGAATAGACCTATGGCTTTGGCGAACTACAGGATTCGCGGACAATGAGTTCGGGGACAAATATGGTTTTCTTTTTAACAGCGCCTTTGCCGGTAATCAGTGCATGGACATGGCGCACCGCGTTCTCAGCCATCTGAAAAAGTGGCTGCTTGATGGTCGTGAGCGCGACCGGTCCAAATAAACACACTGGGTTGTCGTCAAAGCCGATAATGGAAACATCCTCGGGAACCCTAAGACCCCTCTCTAACATTACTTCAATTACCTCCAGAGCCATTTCATCGCTGGCAGCGAAGATTCCTGTTGGCGGCTCCGGCAGTTTTAAAAATTGCTCAGCCGCACAACGAGCGCAACGGCGTGAATAATCACCCTCATAAACATATTCCTTACGAAGAGGAAGGCCTTTTTTCTTAAGCAAATCCTCAAAGCCTTGCAATCGTTGGTTACCGGCCTGCGTATTCAGATTGCCCGTGATCGTAGCAATCCTTTGGTGACCAAGACTGACCAAATAATCCCCCGCTATGGCACCACCATTGAAATTGTCAACGGCAATGTACGCCACGTCCACGTCATCCATCTTATGGTTGATGACGATGCAGGGGACTCCGATTGCCAACGCTGCCTCAATCTGGCGACGATTCTCAATGACATCGGCAAAGATAACTCCGCCAACATTGTGAACGTTGATAGGATTTAAACCATTGGTAATGTGAAACACCATATCCAAGTGCAGGATCTCGCAGGCGTGTCCCACCCCACGGATCAATTCCACAGCGTAGAAGGAATGAAAAATACCCGGATACCCCGGCATGACCAACCCAATGGAATTATTTTGACCGCGAGCCAGACGCTGGGCGCTCACATTGGGTCTAAACTTATAAAAGGCAATAGCCTCCTCAACTCGGATGCGATTCTTGGCGATAACAGTAGGGACATTATTGATAACCCGAGAAACGGTCGTGATGGAGACTTTCGCCCGTTGGGCGACGTCATTAATGCTGGGCTTATTTTTCATGGGCTAATTGGTCAAGACGATCAGGGCAAGGTCATCGGACTATATCGCCCACCTGAACTTTCGACCACTGGTCTTTCAGGTCAGCCGCGGCGATATTAGGCCTAGTCTGGATGATTTGAAGACGCGCAATATATTCGGAATCACGGTAAACACCTAGCGTATCTCCCACGCGCAGGCCGTGCTTCTCACCCGTGTCTAGGACGACAAAATTATTACCTTCATTGATACTCAGGATCTTGGCCTTAAATCCAAAATCGGTTGCGTCAGTCTCGATTCGGGAAGCTGAAACCGGACCATGGTGATTGACAACAATAGGGGAGAGCTCTACCTCGCCTGGGGCAGACTGCCTGACGGATTCAATGGGCTGAAACGAATTGTCCAGGTTGTGTTTGATTTTCCATATTTCGTCCACTTTTTTCTGCACGATGGCCCGAGCGTCCTTCAATTCATTCTCCATGGCGTCTTTCTGACGCATCGTGCGGGTAATCGAGCGCTCCAGGGCTGCCTTTGCATCAAAAGATCTCTTGATCTGTTCATGCAAGGCCATGTTCTGCTGAGTTAACTTGTCTGCTTTCTGAGTCACGAATCTATGGTCGTCTTTAACCTTACTGAGTTCAAGGGTAAGATTATTAATCATCCCTTCTTTCGCAGCGATATCATCTTCTATCTTTTCTTTGTCGCGACGCAGCGCTTCTAGATCAGTACGTAGCGCGTTGTTCTCCTTTTTAAATTGATCGATCGTTACGGAACGCTGCAAGATATCCCCTTTAAGTCTTTCAATCTCCGCCTCCAAGGAGGCCTGATCGATCCTGGCAGGCTGGGCAATGTCCCCCGCTCCACCCGTCCCCTCAACCCCTACCCTTTGCTCATAGACCACTTCAGGTTTTTCCTTGAGTTTTATGATCAGCTCGTCGCGTTCTTTGGCGAGTGCATCACGTTCCTTGATAAATTCAGCGCGCTCTTTAGCAATCTCTTCGAGCGCCTGCCTTGATCGCTCCCCTTGGACAGTTATGGCGGAGATCTCGGTAAGCCTTTCTTCAATACTTTTCTGCAATTCAGCTATAGTCTGCTCAAATTGTAACTTCTCTTGCTGGGCTAAATTAAGCTGACCCTTTAAACTATTGAGTTCGGCAAGACTCTCTTTCTCCCGAGCGCGAGCGGTCTTAAGGTCGCCTTCAACAGAAATCTTTTGTCGCGCTATTTTCCGTTTATCGAGAATGGTCAGGCCCGTAAGTCCAAGACTAACAACCAATAGTGGGATCAAGATAAATACGCTCTGCCTAAATGCACCCAATGTCATGATCTTTGACTGTATTTTATCGAAAGGTATTTTTCCCTTAAGTTTATTTAAGAAATCGACCTTAGGAAGAATTGGCGGGGTCATGGCTTCTATTATTTCAATAGCTTATATTGCTGACGATATAATTAATTCTTACTATAACATACTATGAATAGGCACACAATTACTTATTGAAAATTTTTGTTAAATTTTTGTTAAATCCATAGCACTCTTGTAATCAGCATGGAGGCAGTTAGGGTCTTGGTGTCATTCTTCGTAGGATTCATGCGCAACATCTCGATGCGCAGCAACTGGGATGAGGTGTTTAGCTGATAAATAAAGTTAACCAGGGGTTCCATTTGCCCTTCCACCTCGATCTCCACCGTATACTGCTTGTGCAGCTCCATGGCCTGCGGCTTACTGCGCGGCTTCATATCTACTAAATAAACTGAAGATTTCCTGGCCAGCGATTCAATTTCACCCAAGATCTTGGCCACCTCCTCTTCATCGGAACCAGAACCGCTGCGGTGGATAAACGGAAAGAATTTCTCATACTCTTCACTAATGATATTCTTTTGCCTGAGATTGCGTATATCACTACCTAGCTGCTTTTCGCTAATCTTGATCTGCTGGTTGATGGCCCTAAATCGCGCCCGGATAGGACCAATCATGAGCCGGTCAAGGAAGGCAACGGCCAGGATCACAAAGGCAATAGTCAATCCTATTGTTTCTTTTTTAGAAAGTTTTTCCCAAAACATATCATTTTTTTACAAGATACATTATGACCCGAAGTCATCATCGTGTTTCTCGTGGATGCATATAATCTCGAATCGGGCATGCTCGGTATCTTTTTCCTTTTTTGTGGTTGTGTAGGTCGTTTGTACGCTCTCAAAATAAGGGGAACCCTCCAGGGTCGTGACAAATTCAAAGACATTCGACATGGCAGCAGCCCTCCCCTGAAGGATCGTCTGTTTTTCTTCCTCAATCTTAATGTCGGTGAAATAAATTTCTTTCGGTGTCAACCGAGTGATCTCCTGCAGAATATTAATCGAACTCTTGCGCGCGTCCAGCCGGCCCTTAACCAGATTGATCGCCGTGCGCATCCTTTCTACCTCAAGGGCATCTTTTTCCATCGTGGCGATGGTTTTCTTCAATTCGCTCATATAATGGTTTTTATAAAAATAGCTGATAAAAAATAGGGTTGACAACGCCATGAGGATGGAAAGCATAAGGACCCCCGTTGTCGTGATCTGTTTACGTCTCTCCTCCATATTTTTCTTAATGTGCAGTTCGCTAGAGGTCAAATCCAATTCAAGGTCCGATCCTGCCAGCGCAATCCCTATTAAAGGGCACGGTGAGATGAGTTGCCCCTCATTTTTTTCGAACAATCGCGAGGCCTTCTGGAGGGGAATAGCATGCAGCGGTTCGATCACGGCAATCGGCACCTCGACCTTTTGGGCCAACCGAACAATTGATAAAGGAATGTGCGCAGCGGTCCCACCCAAGAATAACCGCGCGATCTTCACGTCTCGATCTTCGTTAAGATACAGCCCCATGGAATGTATCGTCTCCTCACAGAACTTATCTTGCCAGCTCATCTCTTGCCCCATCAAGTGATTAGCCCCGATCAAGAAATTTCTTGTATAAACTAATTTTCCACCGCGAATCACTGTAAAATCAGAATAACCGGAATCAATGTCTACATAAATGACTGCCTTGTTATCCGCCTGGACGCTATCCTGAGCCAGGCAAAACCAATGGGCCAGCCCCTCCGAACTTAATGCCACCTTTTCAATCTCAATACCGGCCTCTTGCAAGACCGCAATGCGTGCATTGACCAAATTGCGCCGGGCAATGACCAGCATAACCTTGGTGTACCCTGTGTTGGTAGTGGCAATCGTCTTGTAAGTAAAAATGATTTCATCGCGAGAATAGGGGGTTTGCTTACCTATCTGCAACGAGACCATATCCTGGATGTCCTTTGGGTTCGTCGCAGGGAATTCCAGGAATCTGACGGTCACCATATGTCGAGGCATGCAGGCGATGACCTTCTCTTTATTGAGCTTGAGATCTTTAAAAACCTTAACCAGGGCCGCGGCAACAGGCTCCTTAATGTCAACAAGTCTCTGAAAACTGACCTTGGTGATCATTCCTTCCTGGCCGACTCGGGTTCCCCCCACAACCTTAAGCCAGTCATTGCCGATTTCCACGACCACGACAGATTTGCGCGCAACTTGTGGTATCATGAGTTTCGTCATGCCCTTATCATCATCTCAATTCTATGTCCATGCAAAGACTTTTTAAAATTTCTTCTACGAGAATAAAACTATTACCCTTCCCTCCAGAACCGGATATTCTTTCCTCGGTCAAAGATAAAGACAACCTTAAGAGGCATGTGGGAATCCCCTGCACTGGAGAGCAACTGCACCCATGACTCACCGTAGAAATAATTGGAACCCACGCTGAGCACTTCAGCTGCGATCAATAGGTTTAACTGTTGCGTCTCTGGTTCAGATAATCCAACGGCGCTGTTCAATGACGCGATGACCGATGTCATGGCCTGAAATACATTGTCATCAGCGGTTCCTTCCTGACCATCGTTGCCCCGGCGAAACCGGAACACTTTATCTATGAGCGCACGTTCAAGACCTATCGCTTCCAAGACATGCTCACCGGCCGTGTTGATATTGACCCTGCCTGAGCCGTAAACGGTAATAAAAGGCCTTATCTTATTAAAAATTTCCAACGTCATGCCTTTAACCAAAAGCAATTCCTCAGGCACGGCGAACTTGGCATTAGCACACGGGTAACTAGGGCTGAGGCCGGCATAATAACCTTCTTCGGCGCTGTTCGGGCGCAGGTCACTATCTTCGTCCACCCAATCTAAAATGGCATTGGCAATATCTGTCACCTGTGAGGAGGTCGCCTGACCAATGGATTCTAGAAGGTGCTCAAAGGTATCCAGAGACGCCGTGTTGATATTAATTTTGCTTTCCTCATCGATAAGACCATAACGGGTCTGCAGTACTCCCTGCTCATCTGTCCACTCATATTTCACACTAACAGAGGCCTCTTTACTTATCTCAATATCCTTGAGCGTCTCTTCATTATCGACCCAGATGTCGTTTAAGGCATCATAATCTTGCGTCACATCTGCGTTCATCATGAACATAGCTTGCCTGACCCCAGCCTTAGCCGCATAATAGCCTTTGACCTTGTCCCGCAAATGCCCTACCAACCTAACCTGCGGCGCAATGCGCACATAGATGGCAACCGCCAGTCCACTTAAAAAGAAAAGGCACCAAAGGGCCACAATCAAAACACTCGCCCGGCGACATCTAGACCTCACCCTAACCTTCCTGTTCTTCCTCTGTTGCTGGTAAGAAAGGAACATCCCCACCAGTCGGGATAAATACCGTCCGCTCCCAGATGACATCCTGATCGCCATTATTAAATGTCAAGACTATCTTGACCCCTCTAGGCAAACTGCCTTCTTCGCTCCACGCGTCCTGCCATCCATATTGAATATTTTCTTTTCCCTCTTCTATGGTCTTCGTATACGCATAATACTGGAACCGAACGTCCATGAGCGACCCAACCTGTTCTGACGGGACATCAAAAGGAAATACCGCCTGAGGGTACCCTTCTTCTTTATTAAACAAAGTATTGCGGGCATTGTCAAAATAATATAACTTTTTGACTAATGCGACAGAAACCTCATTATCTTCATTGAGCTCAGAGGTAATCCCCGCAAAGCTCATCTTTTGAGTGTTACCCGTAAAGGGAACTCCGGGGAGCTCGAAGGCATTGCGTATATCCGTTTCAAAATTTTGCAAAAATAATAAAAATCCTGATTGGGAACCACCAAACACTGCCACACGGTCAAAGGTGCGCAGACCTGCCCCAAAAACCGACAAAATAGCCAACGCAACCATACTTAAAATGGACGCGGCAATCGCAAGTTCGATAAGTGTAAAACCCTTACGGTAATTCATCATTCTTATCTTCGATATAAGTCGCCAACTGAAATCTTCTAGAACTACCCGCACGATACACGGTGAATGTCAATGCATCAAGCCCTGCGATGGCTGAAGCCGTAGCGTTAGACTCCCAGATATAATCCCCCAATCTTTTGTTAAACTGGCCGCTCGAAGTTCCTATTGAGATCCCACCCTCCTCTAGGGCCGTCTGTTCGCTATCTGCCATCTTCTCCTGGGTCAATACTAGGCTATTTATAGTATCGCCCACAACTTCCAAGATACTTAAAGATGCGGCATATACCCGCAATACGCCCACCATGCCCACAGAAAGAACGACGACAGTAAGAAGAATCTCAAAAAAGGTGACCCCTTTATTCAGACCATAGACCGAAGATCTTAGACTGTAGACCCAAGACCCAAGACCGAAGACCTTACTGTGATGTCTTGTGCTATTGCCAGTTCTTAATATCATCTTCTGTTCCTTCAGTGCCATCGGTTCCCATCGAATACAGATCATAATTGTCCTTATTCTGGGCGCCTGGGTTCTTATATTGATAGGCATTGTTCCATGGATCCAAGGGTTCTTTCTCAAGATACGGGCCGTTCCAGTTCGTTGGCATTGGGCTCGCGGTGGGCCTTTCAAGAAGGGCCTTGAGCCCTTGAGAGGTCGTTGGATAGCGGCCGTTATCCAACTTGTAGAGCTTAAGGGCCAGACTAATGTTCGCATTGATGTCTGCCTCTGCAACTGCCACCTTGGCCTGTTCAGAACGCGACCCCAGTCGCGGGACGACCATCGCCGCTAACGCAGCAATGATAATAACAACGATCATGAGCTCAATGAGCGTAAATCCTTTCTTCATGGTATATCTCCTTTATCACCCTTTTAGATAATCAATTTTTATCTCGCCATGGTCCCTATGTCAAATATCGGTAACAGCAAGGCAAACACGATAAATCCGATAACCCCCCCAATCACCAGAATAAGCATAGGCTCCAATAATGATGTCAAAACGCCAATCGCTTGTTCTACTTCTCTCTCGTAGACACCGGCAATACTGCCTAGCGACTCATCGAGCCTTCCAGATTCTTCACCAATCGTAATCATGTTGACGGCAAAAGGAGGGAATGCCTTGAGTTTAGTAAGACTTGAAGAGAGTGTTGCCCCCCGCTGAACGATGTCCTGACCAGCGCCTCTTAGCTGAGTACGTAGGGCGTCGTTGTCAAGGGTGTCGGTCGCCAACAAAAGACTATCGTGGACTGACAGACCGCTTTTCAACAGCAACCCTAAAGTCCTAGCGAATTTGGCGATCTCGGCATTACGCACGAACGTGTTGATGAATGGAATATGCAGTTTAATCAAATCAAAGATAAATTTCTTGTGACTCGAAGATCGGACCCGACCAAAAATGATCATGACAAAGAGAAAGGCCATGAGAAACCAGAACCAATGATGTACTAAAAAATTGCTGATCCCAATCAAGACACGGGTCGGTACGGGCAGGGCCTTCTTCATCGTAGCAAAAATACCAATAAACTTGGGCATAAAGACCGTCAACATAATAAAAACCGTCGCGATGCCAACCACAATCATCACGGCCGGATAGGCCAAGGCTGCCTGGATCTTACGCAGGACCGCCTGCTCCTTCTCGCGATACTGGGCGATGCGATACAAGACCTCCTGTAGGGCGCCGCTATGCTCACCGGATTTGATCATACTCAAATAGAGATTATTAAATAGCTGGGGGTATCGACGCATCCCATCAGAAAGCGTCTTAC
Organism: Planctomycetales bacterium; assembly: GCA_005239675.1. GTDB lineage: Bacteria > Omnitrophota > Gorgyraeia > Zapsychrales > Zapsychraceae > UBA10015. Next base: position 20,678 of record SBBO01000041.1, on the reverse strand, counting down.
CATTTTTGATCTGATGATGCAGATCATCAACGACCGTCTTAAGGGCCCTGCTCTCGGTTTGCTGGGAGATTAAGGCCAATGAGCGCAGCATGGGGACACTAGCCTTAACTAGGGTCGCCAATTGCCAAGTAAAACTATCAATGTCGCGTGTCCTTACTTTAATCAGCCCACTATAAGACACAGATCCTGGAGGGACCGAATCTAGCCCCCCCACGGAGGCACCGGCCACTTTCTGGACAGTCCTGGATCCACCAACGACGGTCTCTTTTTCAACAATACTAACAGGACTCAATCCTAAGGCTTCTAATTTGATGACCGCATCGTCCTGATGGAGGGCAACGACTTCCCCAGTCTCCTGATGATCTGGACCACGCTTGGCCTTATAAACAAAAGTGGGCATATCTACTTTAAATTACTCCTCCACCTGCGTTACCCTATGCACCTCTTCAGGTGTTGTCATACCAGCAAAAACTTTTTCCCATCCATCGAGCACCATAGGATTCATCCCTGTCTCAATGGCCTTAAGCTGAACCTTGTCCGCTGACTCTTTATGAAGAATTAAGTCCCGAATTTTTTCGTTCATCACCAAAAGTTCGTAAATGCCGGTCCTGCCTTTATAGCCGGTATGGTTGCAGGTAGGGCAACCCTTGCCGCGAAAGATTGGCCTAGTGATATCCATCCCTTGGGGGATATCCTTCAGGCCAATTTTGTCGCCATCGATTCTGGATTCTTCCTTGCAATCGGGGCAAATCCGACGCACCAGTCGCTGCGCAATAAACATCTCCACAGATGAGGTAATAAGAAACGGATCAATACCCATATCGATCAGGCGTGTTGCCCCGCTGGCGGCGTTATTCGTGTGTATCGTTGAGAATACCAGATGTCCAGTGAGAGCAGTCTGGATAGTAATACTCGCTGTCTCAAAATCTCGAACCTCCCCCACCATAATGATGTCAGGATCATGGCGCAAGATACTTCTTAAGACGCTGGCAAAGGTAAGGCTTATTTTGGGATTGACCTGAATCTGCGAGACCCCCTTTAATTCATACTCAACGGGATCTTCGATTGTAATGATTTTGCGTTCGCGGGTGTTCACCTGGCTCAGGCACGTGTACAAGGTTGTCGTCTTGCCGCTGCCGGTGGGGCCGGTCACGAATATGATACCGTGTGGTTTTTGCAGGACGCGCTGCAGGACCTGCAATTCTTTATCGTGCATCCCAAGATCACTCATGTTAAAAAGCATCAAGGTCGGCAGGATGCGAATGGCGATATTCTCACCGTGTAAAGTGGGTAGAATCGAAACGCGCAGTTCATATTCTTTATCGCCTATTTTGACTTTAGCCCGGCCGTCCTGGGGAACGCGGCGCTCCACAATATCCATATTCGCCATGACCTTAATGCGCGAGATAATGGCCGAATAAAGATACCGCATATTCTCAGAGACCTGTGCATCATACAAAATCCCATCAATACGATAACGAAGGGCCAGATTGCCGCGGAAATGCTCGAAGTGGATGTCGGTCGCTCGGTCACGGATGGCCTGCTGAAGGATCTGGTTAACCAATTTAACGACCGAGGCGGCATCAGAGACCTTTTCCAGATCCTCGACTTTTTCCTTGACCCCCACCTCCGCGGCCTTCTCCTCGTGGGGGGTTTCGGCGAGAATGCGTTCAATGGTGTCAGCACCGACACCGTAATATTTCTGGATGGTCTTCATAATATCCGAAGATAATGCCAATACCATCTCCACCCGGTAACCCAAATTTGTTTCTAAATCATCGATGAACCACTTGTCGAAAGGATTCGATGTCGCAACGGTCAAGACGTTATCATGCCATCGAATCGGCATGATCTTATAATGCCAAGAAAATTTTACCGGTATTTTCTTAATGACGGCATCGTCAAACTTGACATCTCTTAAACTAAGAAAAGCGATGCCCTGCTGCTCAGCCAGGACTCTAAGAAGTTTTTCTTCAGTAACAAACCCCATGCGAATGAAGGTCTGACCAAGGAACTCTTTGGTCTTTTGATGTTCCTGTACGGCCCTCTCCAACTGATCCCGCGTGATCAGTCCTTTTTCGATCAAAATATCCCCTATGCGTAACGCCATGCCCTTAACTCCATTTTCAAGCTTTTTTATTGGGACATCCTAAAGAATCAAGATTTGATCATTTAATCCGTCGTCTCTGGAAATTTCCCAATTAGATAAAAAATATCTTCCGACATTGTGTCAGCCCTGCCTTCAATAATTTTACGACAACCGTCGATAGTATCGTGCACAGAAACATATTCCCCTTTCCTACCCGTATACATCTCAGCGGTAAAAAACGGCTGTGTGAGAAAATTCAATATCTTGCGGGCCCGATCATACAGCAGGCGGTCTGCCTTGGAAAGCTCCTCAACCCCAATAACAGCAACGATACGCCGCAATTCTTCATGTTTGGTGATGAGCTTCAAGCATTCTTGGGCGATGTCACAATGTTCTTTGCCGACAATCGCCTGATTCAGATTGCTGCTGGAAGAAAGCAAGGGATCCACGGCTGGATAAAGCCCCAATTGAATCTTTTCACGCGAGAGGACCAATAGGGCGTCTAAATAACTAAAGATTGTCACAACCGCTGGGTCCGTAAGGTCATCGGCGGGGACGTAAAGGGCCTCCAGGGCCGTGATCGAACCGCTCTCTTTGGGGCGGATCCGCTCCTGGAAATCGCTAACCTCAGAGGCGAGCGTCGGCTGATATCCTGACTCCGAGGGGACGCGGCCGAGCATGGTCGATATCTCCGCCCCGGCCTGAATAAAACGGTAGACATTATCAATAAAGAAAAGGACATCCTTGTTCTGGTCCTGCAAATGCTCGGCCAAGGTCACCGCCGTCATGGCGACCTCGAAGCGCGCCCCCGGCGGCTCATCCATCTGACCGAACACCATCATGACCTTGTCCGCGATATTTTGTTTCTTGAGCTCAAAATACAGCTCATTTCCCTCGCGGATACGCTCACCTACCCCCGCAAAGACACAGACCCCCCTATGCTCCTGGACGACATTATGGATCATTTCTAGCATTAAGATGCTTTTGCCCAGGGCCGCACCCCCCAAGATGCCACTCTTTGATCCCTTTACTAACGGAAAAAGGAAATCGACCATCTTAATCCCCGTCTCTAGAATATCCGCCTGCGCGTGAAACAGTCGATCCGGATTAATCTTAAGAGATGAAATGCTGTGCCGAATCGGCTTCGTCTCGATTGCATTGATCGCCCCCTGGTGATCGATGGGTTCTCCTAACACGTTGACAATGCGACCAAATACCTCATTGCCTGTTGGAATGCGCACAACATCTTGAGAAGGAAACACCGGTGCATGATAATAAAGATTAAGGGTAGTCCCCAGGGCAATGCAGCGGGCGACATTATTTTCTAGGTGTTCGACAACTTCAAGAATTATTTTGTCGCCGTTGAAATTCTTGGTGTCGATAGCCTCGTAGAGATTAGGCATTGCCTGATCGTGGTCAAACTGGACATCAACGACAGAGCCCTCAATAGCGATAATTCGACCTCTCTGATTACACGATTTGTCCATGTGCTGACTTACAATGAATGATGCGCTTCTAACATTGCCTGTTTTTTCTTACGGCGCATGATCTGGGCAGTGAATATATCGCGCATGTCTTTATCGATCAACTCATGCCAATTGCGCAAATACTGCAAACGGATTGCCCTCCCGCGCACCTGTAAAAGTTGAAGACTTTCCTCAAAACGAATGACGCGGGCGGAAAACTCAGCGAGCTTGCTATCCTCAAGGACTTCATATAATTTCTGGACGATCCATGTCTCCACGAGATATTGAATCATCTCCGAGAGTGATGATTCGACGATCAGATCCTTAATTTCTTCGGTAGGGGCTTTTTCCGTTCTCTGAAACAATTCCGTGCACGGCAAAAGCTTCAATTCCTCGACTCTCTGTACCATAAACGAAATCGAGCGTGGGTAATACACGACCAGCCGTCCGAATGTCCCCTTATTAGTCTCGGTCATGATGTAATCGCGCAACCCAACAGCAGTCTTATAACACTGATCGACTGCCACTCCTGGGAATGTCTTAGGCAAATAGCCACAGACCTCCAAGGCAGCAGCCCCTTTCTCGCCAACGGCGATAAAGACCGCCTCACGGGCATCAGCATTTTCTAAGGCCGCGTTAATAATGCGCGTATTAAGTCCACCCATGAACCATTCGTTAGAAGTAATCATCAATATGGCCAGTCTGCCTTGCGGATGAGCAAAGGGATGTTGTACCGTATGAAAATCCAAGATATCAAAAAAACCGTTGAAGGCCTCCATGAACCGCATGAAACGCGTCTGCCGCTTGATGACCGTCAAATACTCGGCGGTGGTTATACCCTTAAGGATCTCCATAAGTTCCACCATATGGGTGTTAAACTGCAGGTCCTCTTTGGTATTCTGCAAGGATTGCATTAACGCGACGACTCCAGGCTTTTAATGACCACTCCTCTTTCCATAAAGAACTCAAAGAAACACTCGTCCAGTCGACGACGCAATTGCGGCGTCCATTCCATCTTCCCGACTAGCTCGTCTATCACATCAGGATATTTTCTCTGAGCAAAATCATAAATGTTCTTTTTGAAATAATCAATCTCGGTTGCGGGCATGGTGAGTAAAATCTTGCGACGTAATGCATAAAGAAAAATTATCTGCCTGGCGACAGGGTGCGGCTCGCCATTGATCTGCAGGAACAACTGTGTCAGGACCTCACCCTCACGCAATCGTTGATCTGTCTGGCCAGAGACATTCGTTCTAAACCGGGCGATCTTGAGCAGTTCATTATAACGCATATATTCCAGGCGTAGCATGGCGGTCAATTCACGCATCACCGGTGATTGGACCTTATTGCCGATCCTAGATACTGAAAGCCCCAAGTCGATAGCCGGCCTAAAACCGCTATTAAATAACGACGTATTCATATAGATCTGCCCATCGGTCATAGAAATAAGATTGGAGGGGATATAACCAGTCACGTCACCATGCAATGTGTCCACAATGGGAAAGAAAGTCATTGAGCCGCCACCAAACTCCGGACTGTATTGTCCGGCGCGCTCCATCAACTGGGAATGCAGATAGAAAATATCTCCAGGATACGCGTCGCGCCCGGGCGGACGTTCTAATAGCAAGGACAGCTGTCGATAGACCCAGGCATGTTTGGTCAGATCGTCAAATACGACAAAAACGTCGCGGCCGTGATCCATAAAATATTCCCCCAGGGCGCAGGCGGTATACGGAACCAGATATTGCTCACCGCTGGGACTAGCTGCATGCGCAGCGACAACGATCGTATATCCCAAGGCACCTGTCTCTTTAAAGGTCTCAATAGCTTTTAATAATGAGGTATAGGTGCGTCCCACACAGCAGTAAATGCACACCACCCCCTTGCCTTTCTGGTTCAACAGGGCATCCATGCAGATGCTGGTCTTTCCCGTCATCCGGTCGCCAATAATTAGTTCCCGCTGCCCCTTCCCGATGGGAATCGTGGCATCAACGATGAAAACTCCCGTTTCAAAGGTCCTGGTGATCGGAACGCGCTGCAGAACACCCGGGGCCTTGCGAAAAACAGGATATTCTCCATGCCCCACCTCACCAATGAATCCTTTCCCATCGATCGGCTCGGCCAGGGCATTGACAACCCGGCCCAAAAACCCTTCCCCCACCGGAATAGTAAACGGCTCCATAAGGCTATAGGCCAAATCCCCGATGCGCACTTCTTCAATTCTGCCCAAGAGAAAGACCACCGCCTCACCCCGTGAGAATCCAACAACGATTCCTCGGGCATGATCGCTCAAACGCATGAGCTGACCGATCATGCATTGGGTCAACCCCGTGATCTTGGCGATGCTTTTTTTAGTTTCCTTGACCCGACCGACTTCTTGAATATGGATGGTTGGCATATATTCAATCTAAGAAATCAATGTTGAATTCAGATCTTATCCCCCATGCCGAATACGCTCTCCCGCTTTTTTAAATTTTGTCATCAGGCTACCATCAATCATAAAACTACCGATGTGGACAATAATCCCGGTGATAACCTTTTTATCGATAGTCTCTTCAATGAAAATCTTTTGACCAGTCTTCTCTGACAAAATCTTAGTCAACCGTTCCTTCTGGCGGACATCGAGTGGGTGAGAAGTCTGCACATGACATGATCGAACCTCGCTCCCCCTTAAGATCCCAATATCCATCACCTCCATTTCCTGCAGCACATCCTCCATTAAGCCGTCATAAACCAATCGTTGGTGCGGGGAATGCAAGATCTCAGCAATGATCCTACGCGCCAGCTCGAGACTTTTTTCTAAAAGACTGCTTTCTATCTCTTCACGTAATTTCTCGCGGGCGTCAAGGGCCTGGTCAATCAAGTGTCCTCGTTCTTCCTTGGCCTTGGCCAGCATGTCAGCGCGCACAGCCCCTGTCTCCTGAATGGCTTTTTCCTTTAATTGCCGAATTTCCTCCTGGGCCTGGGCGAGCTTTTCTTTATATTGTCTGTCGGCCTCCTCAATCTTTTCCTGCAAGGCGACGGCCTTCTTTGTGTTTTCCAGATTAAGGTCTTGCAAGCGCTTCGTCTCCTGCGAGGCCGTAGAGATCATAACTCGTTGAAAAGTAAATACCAAGGCAATAAAAGCTCCCAAGATGATAACGACCAATAAAATGATAGACATAGATTTTCCTTTCACATCTATGAAGACGTCCCGAATATGTGAAATAATACCAAAAGCCCAATAATGGCGACCCCCGCCGTGTAGACAAGATTTATAATCATCGTTGGCAAGATCTTAGAAGAGGCCGAAGGATTACGCCCCAGGGCGCGTATCGTAGCGAAACCGAGGACCGCAATGACGGCCAATGGGCCTATGACAACCAAGAATATAATAAATAAGATGACAAAATTTTCCATTAGAATTCTCTTAAATCCATTTCTTATGTCTTACAATTCCACTAACACAATCATCTGATCCTTGTGAAAACGCATAATACCCCGGGATATGGGAAACCCCATCCCGTGGATGACGATCTCCCCGCGTCTCAAAGAAGTAATAATCGGTTTATGAAAATCCAAGACCTCAAATTCCCCCCCATCACCCGGCAGGATGACGCTCTTGGCCATCCCATCGAAAATCACGTGTGTCTGGTCAAGGAGAATGACGTTGAACATATCTCCAAAGTCTTGGTAGTCACTTTATCCAAAGTTATGCCGTTGACACTCCATTGCCGCCCCGGCGTTTAGTCTGGTACATGGCGCCATCCGCCTTCAAAAATACGTCCTCGGGGACCTTGCTGTCATCAGGATAGGTCGCTGTCCCAATACTGGTCGTGATCTTAAATGTTTGTTTCTCAATTTGGATGACACTCTTTTGGACAATCTTGGCGATACCTTCACCGATCTTATGAGCCCGCTCTTTATTGCTGGTTGGCAAAATGATTAAAAATTCGTCCCCGCCGTACCTGCCGACAAGGTCAGTTGCGCGCAGGCCTTTACGGATAGTGATAACAAATTCCTTAAGGATTGTATCGCCCACCGCATGCCCATAAGTGTCGTTAATAGACTTGAACTTATCAATATCCATCACCAAAAGCGAACACTTCGTGCCAGTATTCTGGGAAATCCTGAGCTCTTCCCGGAATCGTTCCAATATATACGCCCTCGAAAAAGCACCGGTCAAAGGATCCAACATAACGACCTTCTGTTCTCTGATTTGCATATAATAGAACGCCGAACTCAAGAACCCTAAGAAAATGATAATACCGATGATCAGCTCCCAGGTGGTGGTCGTCTTAAGGGATTTTCCCTTGAAGATTGTTCCAGCGGCCATCTTAAATTCTTTAATGATCTCAGGACCCTTTGCGGCCGCGATAATCTTCTGGTCCCGCTTTTCTTCACACAACCTCTCTCTCGCTTGGGCCGTGACAACGCCTGCGCCATTGGAGGTGATCACCATATTCTCTAATTTAGCAATTTCTTGCTCAATATTTTTCAATTGCTGATGATTATTGCGAAAAGTACGGATATGCTCTTCAGTCAGTTCAGTGAAGCTCTTTGCCTTCAGCAATTGATCTAGCTGAGACTGGATTTCATCATTTCTCTGACGAAACTTTTCAAAACCAGCGCGACTGCCTAAGGCAAGGGCCACATTATCGCTATTTACTTTAAGCGTAAGCAAATAAAGTTTATCGATGACCCATTTGTTGCGCAAAGTAATATCGAAGATCTTTTTTTCGCCAGGTCCCAAGAGGATGCTGTCTTGAAAAAGATAATGCACCGCTTTTTCAAAATCAAACCCTACGTTCAAGCCAGCAGAATCAAGGATATCATTGGCCCCAACCTCTTGGGCCAGATAATACCGCAGAGGGACATTCTGAGTATCAACATCCGATGAATTCTGGACGTCGATAGTGAACCTGACGTCCTGTGGTGTCTCTAACGCGATACCTTTAATGTCCGCGTATCGCATCGCCTCCTGCGCAAGACAGGCTTGCGCCGCCTGGTCCTGCGAAACGCCGACCACCGCGCCTGTCTTCGAAAGTGTCATAACCATGCTCTCTATGATGTCAATGTCTTCTTTAATCTTTTTGAGCGTTTCCGTGTTCAACTCATAGGCAGCGATGTGATCAACAGCAGATACCTTCTCGATCAGATTCTCATTCTGGTGGTTAATAATGATTGTTATGCTCTCATCAATCTCTCCGATGAGCTTCTGGACGCTTTTAGCGTATTGTGAATTCTTCAAACGATCTGTCAGCTTATTAATATAGGCACGCTGCTTCTCTAAATCTGCTTCGCTAATAAGCCAGATGTCGTTAATTTCCACCTGATAGACCGCCATTTCCTTAGGCGCCAAGACAACCTCTTTGTACACATAATACTGCCCCTTCCTTATGTCGTAACCGATCGTAAGGCCCCCGGCGTTGATGATATCCTGCGGCCCGATACCTTTGGGAAGATAAGACTTAACGGGGACAACCTGCTCCTGGAACGGTGAAGGATTAGAAGCGGAGACTTTCAACTTGACACTGGCATGAAGCGGTGTTACGAACAATAAAATTATCCCGGCTAAGACAAATTGAATTTTATGGAAATGCGCGGGAATGCGTGGAGACTCATTATTCATCTACTTGCCTTCCAACGACTGATTTCCATAAGCTTCAGAAAACGGTTATCCTTCTATGTAGGATTGTTATCTGCGCCTAAACCAACTTCTCAATTTATCTGCGATGCTTGGTTTTACAGAAAACGGCTCGATAGTAGCGGCGGGTTGCACCGCGCGATTCTCGCCCTCAATGGATGCAGATGGCACAGGCTGATCTTGACCTACCTCTAGAGGGGGCTGCGCTTGTTCTTCTGACTGTACAGGGATCTTTGGAAGGCTAGGCGGCTCCGACAACGGGGCATCCTCAAGCAGCTCCTCTTTCTTGAGCGTTTCCTTTTCACCTAATATATTCTCCAGCATCGCGATATCCATCTGGACCTGTTTGAGTGTCTCGGCATTCTTGCGATACGCATCGATATGTGCCGTAACGCCCGCCTTGGCGATGGTATTAGCCTCCTGCGTTGCTGAAATCTTTTCTAACTGTCTTAATATTTCTTCTTTTAATTTTATAACGATGGGATCTGGCGCTGACCCATCATTCATGAAATCCGCTGAGGTCGATTCCCTCTCGATGGGAGTTTTAAGTAAATTTTCTGTTTGCGCTTGAAGGTCATCAAGCTTCTGCGCTGGGATAGCCCATACGTCCTTGACCTCTATTTCTAAAACCACCACTTCCTTCGGGGCAAGCGTCATGGGTTGATCGACAAAATAAGTCTTCTTTTCTTTATCGAGACGAATTTTAAAATTCTGACGTTTGGTAGGCTTATTGCCGCGCTTGATGTATTTGGCCAGAATATCCTCTGATGTTAATCCGATGGGAAGCGAGTAACGGATAGTGATGCTGGCTTTTTCCTCCAAGGGATTGATCGCGCGTATCTTAATGACCACATTGTCTTGCGACTCTTCCCCGCAGGCAAGAGGCGCAATAAATAATACTGCAACAAATATCAATACATATCTTAACATGATAGCCTCCTTATCCATCGCGACTAGCGATGGATAACATTTTTAATAGTATCTGCTTAAGCTATAATTATTATTATAAAACTCTTCGCAGTGAATTGCATCTCTTTTTATCTAAAAAAAATATCCACCGCGGACTAGCGATGGATAACTGTTGCAGTTGATCGCATGTTGGAAAGAGATATCACAGGTGCTTTTTGAGGAACTCAATGACGTCTATCCAGTAGGTGCCGATTGTAAAAAACATCTCATGTCCACCGCCCTTATGGGATGGGTAAACAATCAACTTTGGTATATTGCCCGCCTCGGTCAATGCCTGTGACATATACCGCATGCCCTCAAGAATATTCTGACCCTTTGTCTTGCGCGAGCCAGTATCATTCTCGGCCACCAGAAGAAGGACCGGAATCGAGACATTAACTGCATCCCTCAATGTAAAACCGCTTTGAGGCGGGGGCATGGCACTGGCCATGATTACCGCTGCCGTGATCGGGGCGCCTCGTGCGGCAATCATAAAGGTGAGCGCACCTCCCCGAGAAAAGCCGATCATGGCGACCCGATCACGGTCGACATAGTCAAACCCAAGCAAATAATCCAGCCCAGCTTGTACGTCATCGAGATGCCCAGCCATCGAATGCGTCTGGCGGCGAATGGGCGCGAATCCAACAAAGCCTGCGGCAGCTAAGGCCTCACAGGTCTCCTGCGGTGCGCCACCAATGACAGGACCGAGCCCGCCGTGATTGTACACAACCGCTGGGAATGGGCCCGCCCCAGATGGACGGCACAGGTATCCCCGGAGGGTTTCGGGTGTGGTGGCGTAGATGACTTCCTGGGATGCTGTGCCGACGGCATTACCAATAACCGCGAAAAACGTCGGGGCTAAGGACACTATCATTATTGCTATACGTACTTGCAGCGTACGCCCAAGACGCGCTGCCTCCAATATCTTCTGATGTAACTGCGTTGAGTAAGACCTCCGGAATCTGGACATAGGGCATATCAACCGTACAATAAAACCCCGCTGTTTGTGAACAATGGGATAAAACAGCGGGGGTTGGTTAATTCTTTTGGATGACTTCTCTTCGAGAAAGATGGCTGGGTTTTATTCCCCTATTCCCTCCTCGAGCCAGCCATGGATAACAGGCTTATTGACTTCTTGGTCTAAGAGCAACCGGACCTCTGCCATGAGAGATTTCAATTCCTCGATGGTATTGCGCATCTGCCCTATATTCTCCGGATTAAGCGCCTCCCGACCCTCTTTGAGTTCTTTCAAAAAGGGTACCAATTTCTCTAATCCGCCACTACTAGCAACGTTCTCCACCTCTTCAAAGGCCTCATTAACTGATGCTGTACCAACTACCCCTGGCAATACGTCTAAATCATTCTCTAGAGAACTCATCTCTTCTCCCAACGTTGCCAGCTTAGCGGTTACGGTCGCTATACTGCCACTGGTCAGCTGAGAACGGATCTCTTCGGTCATCTTGGATAAGCCCGTGGCCTTGGCCTTGAGTTTCTTAATAGCCTCAGAATCGAAACCCTTCTCTAGTGTCTCCATCTCTGTTAGATGACCCAATATGGTATCTTTGGCCTTAGTGGCTTTATCCCTACGAATGCCCAGTTTAGCGTCCAGGGAGTCCATATAGTCTTTGATCTCTTTGATCCCTGCCAGAATTTTTTCATCTCTATTACCACCTACGCCCGGCAATGAGAGGGCATCAATGGCTGCGACACGACCAAATAATGTAGCGGCGTTAGCGCTATCGCTTGTCTTGCCCAATTTTGACAATAAGTTTGTTATATCGGATTTAATTCCAGTTGTGTTGCTCTGAGCGAGCTTGACATTATTCAATATCTGGTCAAAACTCCCAGTACTAGAGGTTTGGTCTGTGCTTAGACTAGCGATCTTCGAATAAATCTCATCAAGCCCTCCCTGCCCAGCGCTCATAACAAGGCTGTCGGTTGAGCCGCGGGTGCTTTCAGTCACAGTCACGGTGTAATCGCCTGAGCCCCAGGCAGGATTAAAGGTGAGCTTGTGTTCATAAATGCCAATATTACTGATTTCCCTCATCGGCCCGGCGTTGACCCGGGTGACGCCATTGGGGTCATACACAGTAATCTTAGGAGAAAGGCCAGGTGCGGTGCGGAAGCGAATGGGGACTGTTGCGCCTACAGCTACGTTCATGGGCCGCGTCAAGAGTTCGGCCTGCGAACCTTTGGTCAATTGCGTATTGATATTGGCGGTGACCGCGGTTGTAATGGCGCTCGTAACAGATGTTGGCAAAGCAGTCACGTTGGTCCCAATGGTCCCGATCTGGCTGGCCAAGGTCGTTGTCTGGCCAGAGATAGTGCTCTGTAAGGTTGTTGTCTGACCAGAGATCGTGCTTGCCAATGAGGTTGTTTGCGTTGCCTGCCCTGCTTGAAGTGTGGCGATATCCGTTGCCAGCGCAGTCAATGCCCCCTTAGAAAAAGAGACGACTGCATTAAAAGTCTTTCCACGATATATGATATCAGCCTTCACCGTATAAATCTCGGTTGCGCTTAAACCTCCTGATGGATCGTATTCAATGTTAGTATAAACCCCATTAATCAATTGGTTGCTGAAGATTACATCTGTTGGCGAATCATAACCATCGTAAGGCTGAGTAAAGAGCGCTGTGCCGGTACTGTTGAGTATTCTAAAGTTCAGGTCACCAGGATCAGCGATGGTGGTACCACTACGTTCCAGCCAGGCATTGGCCATAATAGAATCCCGAGTACTGTTATACACAACCCCTATCTTTGCCTCATAGGTAAAAACACTTGGCGGAACAAAGTGGATAACTGCAGGGTATGGTTTGCTGTTGTACGTGATCGTGACCTTGATAATATAGGCAAGGCTAGGATCCAAGCCGCCTGCGGGATTATAGGATACCCCGCTAAATATGCCTTGACTATTGACGGTCTTCCCTGTGCCCAGATCAGTTGGGTTCAGTTGGGTCCCGGTAGAATTATAGATATTGACGCTAATAACTGCGGAGGGATCGTTAGTAATCTCGCTGGCGAAGATACCTTTCCTGGTCAACCACGAGGAGATGTCGATAGAATTATTCGACGCGTTGTACACAGCATTAATCTGCGCCTCATAGACCGCATGCACCTCGAGGGCGTCTGTTGCGTCAGCAAGTCCTGTTAATCCATTGGGCGGTGTGGCATCAGAAGCCGTTATGGTCCATATCCCCGCTTTATCGTCATAGTAAAAAAATGTTGTGGCGCCCTGGCCATTGGCAATCGTAACAGAGGTCACTGCACTACCGCCAGGGGTGGCTCGGAATTGTTTGTTACCGGTTGAATCCGAGGATAAATACACGGTCTGTGCCCCGCTGGTCAACGGATTGCCAAACTGGTCCTTGCGGGTCACGGTATAGATAGCCTCAGTACTGACAGTGATATCCGCTGGCGCATTTAATATCAGATTCGCAGCTGAGGCGGGAGTGACCGTGATCGCATTTTGGGTCCCCTTAATCGTCCCATCAATTGTATCCGCGGCAGTGACAGACCTCTCCCCTACAGTCTTCATGGTAATCCAACCGATGAATGTCTTAATCCCATTATCAGCAGGCTGGAAGGTGTAGTTCGATGGGAGGGTTGCCTGTGGATCATCAGAGGAAAATCTCACCGTTCCTACGTATCCGGTGACTGTATTGCCAAAGGCGTCGACGGCCTTTACCCGCACATTCGATGAGACGCCTACAACCAGTGGATCAGCAATCTGGTCTACGATCAGACTGGCAACGGTAGCCGCTGTGACCGTGATCGCGCTCTGGGTCCCGCTGACTGCCCCGGCAGTAGCTGTCACGGTCTTCTCCCCTGCGGTCTTCATGGTAACCCCACCGGTGAATACCTTGATCCCATTATCCGCTTGTATAAAGGTATAATTCGCTGGAAGGACCGCCTGAGAATCATTAGAGGTAAAGCTCACCAGGCCTGTGTACGCATTGCCAAAGGCGTCTTTTACTGTAACCCGCACATCTGATGGTGTGCCGGCAACCACGGGATCGACGATTTGGTCCACCGTCACAATCATTGCGGCTGGATTAACAGTCACTGCCAATGAGGTTGACGTGACAATGGCACCAGCGGTGGCGCTAATACTAGCTGCCTCGGCCTTATAAGCGCATAGATACACAGTGGATTGACCAGAGGCAAAGAATATAGGCACTGAGGTAAATGTATAATTATCACCTGCAGTGGCACAGCTATTGTCAATACTGATCTTAGGCGTTGTGCCATCAGGGCTATTATTGGCCCCACTGAAGCTCAATGTTTTAGAACCGTCGTAACCAGTGACGCTGGCAGCTAAGGTGTCTACAGCCCTGACCGTGATTGGATACGCTGTCCCTGCAGTCGCATTGCCCGTTCCAGTAATTTGAAAACTTACAGTATCATAAATGACCTGGACACCATCTAAAGTCGGTGTACCAGAACCATTGGAGGTCAAAAATGCCTTGTATTGGAACCATCGACCTGGTATCTGGACATCATCGATTAGTTCTGTACCTGCAGGATCAGTGAAATAAGTACTAGTTGTGCATGATCCTGTGGTGGCATCCCGTGGCCCACAGAAAGTTGTGAGGCCTCCTGAGCTGGCAGCAGTTGCCAGTTGCAATTTGACATCCTGACCATTGAGGACCTCAGTCCATTGTAATTTCTTGACAAAAATATTACCTGCCCCCGCATCAAATTTAGAAGACGTCAATACGGCTGAAGGTGGATAGCTGGCGGAATAGTCTAACCCCAGATCATCCAACTGTGGGGTGTAGAGTTTATCTGCTGTTCCCAAATAGGCCTTGTAGCGCACGTAGCGGGTATCCCCCGTACCAAGGGCAGGCCCAACAATAGACATATTTTCCCGCCCAATCCCAGAGTTGTACCGCGCCCTGATCTCACTATCGGTGAGCGCTTTGTTGTAAACGGCAACTTCGTCAATAAGACCATTAAAAAATCTAAGTCCTGTCTGAGCCCCAACACGAAACTGGGTAGGGACAAGGGGGGCACTGGTGCTGGTATTAATAGTCTTCTTACCGTTCACGTAGAAATGTATCGTCCCCGATCTTCGCAGCATGACCACATGGTACCACTGATTTGCCGTAGGAAACGTATATCCGCTATCAATAAATACAACACCGGGAAGGAGACCCTGCAACTTGTTGCCTGCGCTACCAGCACCATTGCCTAACCCGAATGCGTATCCGTCACCTGTAACACCATCATCAGAACCGTTACTTACCGCCATACTAATCTGAGATAAATTAGCAGGATTAATCCATGCCTCCAGTGTCCAGTTATCGGTTAATGCGGTTGGAACGTTGGCCATACTGACAAAATCATTGGTCCCATCAAATTTAAGGGCATTAGTAAGTTTGGCGCTATCGGAATTCCAGCCACTGGTCCCAGCACCGTTACCGGCAAGAGAAGTGGTGGTCATATTGGTCAGTGTGCCGGTATTAGCATTTCCGCTAGATTCCGCGGCCGTGGTGCCAGAGGACTCATTGAAATGCCACCAGCCAATGGGCTTGCTGATGCGTAGCGACCCCGTGGCGACCTCACGGCCAGTGCCAGCGTTGTAATGTGCCTTGATCTCCTCTGGCGTTAGCACGCGATTATAAATGGCGACCTCATCAATGGAGCCGGCAAATTCCCGTCCACCACCGTAGGTCTTGCCAATGAACACAGGATCATAAGTTTCATTAAAGGTCGACCAGGTGGTAGTAAGTCGCGGTGTCCCATCGATGTACACAACGGTACCGTTAGTAACGCCATGCTGAAATGAGGCAGCGACATGATGCCACAGGCCATCCGCCAGATTCACCCCTGTTGATAAAAATCCGCTGCCAGCGGGATAGACGCCGAATATATTGCCATTGAGATAAATACCAAAGCCAGACTGTTTGACAACAATGCCTCGGTCACCGGTCCCAGCATTACTGGTCTTTATCCATGCCTCATATGTCCCAACCCTTAACTGAAGATGGGCGGGATTTCCAAGATCTACGTAATCATCGACCCCATCGAATTTGATCCCACCATTGAGCTTACTGGTCTCATACGCCGTTGTAGGAGAGGCACTGGCATTGGCATTAACAAAGGTGCCTGGGCTTCCATTGCCGGAGGCATCGACAATCGTCCCTGAAGCGGTCGAGACATTGCCGCTGGTTGCCTCATTTAAATGCCATAATCCTGCTGGCTGGATGAAATAGCTGCTCGCTGATCCATCGTGGCCAACATAGTTCCAGGTGCCGGTATCACACGTGGGCGGATTGGTTGCACCGTTACTACAATTCGACGACGCTATCTGTAGTCGGTGTGAATTGTAATGGGATCTGATTTCCTCCACGGAAAGGACGCGGTCATAAATCGCGACTTCATCGATGCGGCCGTTAAAAAATCGTATTCCTGATTGTGATCCAATCCGTAAATGAGTAGTAGGGGCATAGATAGGACAATTGGGGTCGGTAGTGGGGGTCTGCTCGCCATTCACATAGTACCTAACAGTACCTACGTCGCACATCATGACGACGTGATACCACCGATTCGCTGCGGGAAATGTATATCCGCTATCGCGCCATATCCATCCATTAAGCCGACCCTGCAATTTAGCCCCTGCGCCACCAATACCATCGCCTATACCAAATGAATATCCGCCGCCACCGTTAGCATCCTCAAAGCCATTACTGACCACCGTTCCAAGTTGAGACAAGTTATTAGGATAGATCCATGCCTCCATTGTCCAGTTACGCAGGACAGTGGTTGGAGGGGCTCCTACATTCACATAATCATCTACCCCATCAAAAGAAAGCCCTGAGGCACCTAGCTTAGTGTTAGCAGCCGTAGTCCAAGTAGGGTCACTTGCCTCACTCCCGCTGGTGGCCCCCAGTGTTCCATTGTTCGAACCTGCGGCACTAACTGCTGTTTGACCACTGGCATCGTTGAAACGCCAGAGCCCAACGAGACCTAAGGTCCCCGCAGGAATCTCTGTGCCGCTCCCATTGGTTTGACTTGCTACAGTCGAGTTAAAATAAAAGGCATCCAACTGACTATTGGAAGTTAAATCGATAGTGGCTGACTCAAATGTGGCGGGGGATTTGGTGTAAGGTTCAGATTCCACCCCTGTCCCACTGTTATAGAGGGTAGTGATTTCAGCAGCAGAAAGGGCCGTGTTGTAAACAGCAACTTCGTCGATGCGGCCATCCATTGCTTGACCAACAGCTGCCCAACTAATAAAGATATTCTCGTTGCTGATGGCATCAAGTGTGCCTCCCGGCACTTGACTGGCTATTTGCACGCCATTTTTATAAAGACGCTGGGTGGTCCCATCCCATGTCCCTACGATGTGATACCACTGCCCTGTTGCTAGCGCTGCACCTACCACTAAAGTTCTTACTATACCCCCTGTCTTAACGTAGAATTGCAAAGTCCCAGATCCGCTGTGTCGGATGACAGCGCCTTCTGAACCGACAGTCACATACCGCTCAATAGTACTAGGTAGCGTGTTGTGATAGACCCATGCCGAAACGCTAATAACGCTTCCCGAATGGGTATAAGAAGAGATAGACACCCGATCATCTATCCCATCAAAAGTTATCGCGTTATTCAATTTACCAGGCCCATACGCTGTTGTCGGAGAGACACTGGCATTGACATTGGTAAAGGTGCCGTTGTATCCGTTGCCAGAGGCATCTAAAATCGCCCCTGAAGCGGTCGAGACATTACCACTGGCTGCCTCATTCAAATGCCACACACCAACCAGGCCATTGATGACACCTGCCCCTCCAGATAACTGTGCCTTGGCGGCAGTACCAGTGCCGGAGATACTAACGTTGGTCTTGGTACCGGCATTAAATCCACCAGCGTTGGGTGTATCTCCAGTACCATCATGCGAGGTCTGTAGAGCGCTGCCAGAACTTGCGGATTGAAGCCTGATGTCTGCACCGTCAAGAACACCGGCATCTTTAGAGTCATAGGTTGCGTAACCAGCCGTTGGTGGATCAGGGAGCACGTATGTTGCCCCTGCGGTCATGGTCGTCCAGTCAGCCTGGGTAAAGGTATTCTGTTGATGGGAGGTTTCAACAATGCTGACCCCCAACCAGAGCGTAGTACAGAAAGTTAATAGGAAGAAAAATAAGGAAAAAATGGTTGGTCCGTTTCCTCTAACCTCTAACCTGTGTCTCTTAAGCCAGTTCATGTTTGCCTCCCTTGTTATCTTGAATGCCATGGGGAAATCCAGTCCCTTGGTATGATTTTTGTCTACAGCTCAAATATAGCACATCCACAAGGCGTTGTTGTCAGACAATTGTCAAGAAATTGTCAAGAAATTGTCAAGCCCAACCATGGTCAGTAGCTGCCCAGGGAGCCCTCAGGGAACAAATTTATATCCGATGCGATAAACAGTGACGATATGTCGGGGATCCCGCGGGTCGTCCTCAAGTTTTTCACGGATATTCCAGATATGGGTGTCCACCGTTCGGCTGGTGACGTCCTCGCTCCAGATATCAGCCAAGATCGTATGACGGCCAACAGGCTCACCCGGATTAGCCAGAAGAAGCTTGAGGATCTTAAGCTCTGCTGAGGTAAATTTAATCTCCTTGCCTTTTTTAATGACCTGATATTTATTGAAATCTACTTTAATAGCACCAAATTCGTATATCTCTTTGCCATCCATGGCCCGACCCGCGCGGCGTAGCACGGCCTTGACCCGGACAATCAATTCTCGCGGACTAAAGGGCTTAGTCACATAATCATCCGCACCAAGCTCTAACCCACGGATCTTGTCAGCCTCCTGGCCCAAGGCGCTCAAAAGGATAATAGGGGTCTTGATCCCCTGCTTTTTTAATTGACGGCAGACATCCAAACCGTTTATCTTGGGGAGCATCACATCCAGCACAACCAGGTCAGGCTTTTCGCTCTTGACCTTTTCCAGTGCTTCCTCGCCATCACAGGCAACAACAAGATTAAAACCCTCCATCTTAAGGTTATCTTCCAAACCAATGGCGATACTGGGATCATCTTCGACAATGAGAATCTTAGTCATCTACAAACTTATTTGACGATCTGCCGGTAATATGATGGTAAACTTACTTCCTTTGCCTTCCTGGCTTTCCACCAAGACCTTGCCCTTATGCGCCTCGATGGCGTATTGAACCAGTGTCAGTCCCAAGCCACTGCCTTCGGTCTGGGAGACATAATGGGAAGGGACGCGATAAAATTTCTGAAATATCTTTTTTTGTTCAGAAGTTGGAATGCCGTAGCCTTGATCGATCACTTCGATCATAACGCTGTGAGTTGGTTTGCAGCCCAGCCACCGGTGAGGCCCTGGCGATACATTGACATGGATCGGTGTGTGTGCTGGGGAATATTTTGCCGCGTTCGTCAATAGATTCATCAGCGCCTGGCCAATAGCCGAACTGTCCATCTTGATAAGTGGACAGTTTTTCGTAGTGAGCGTTACCTTACGTTTTTTCTCTTCTAATGGGCGCTTTGGGTCAGCAATATATGCCTCGAAACGTTGGATCGTATCGCGTGCCAGCGAACAGATGTCTGACTTCTCAAAATGATAACGAATACGGCCGCGCTCGATGCGAGAAAAATCCAGGATATTGTTTGCCAGATGGCTCAGCTTATCACTCTCGGTCGCGATGATCTGGTAATATTCCTGTTTTTTATCCTCGCTGGGCACATGGCCATCTTTGAGCATCTCAGAAAACATCTGAATGGAGGTCAGTGGCCGGCGTAGATCGTGGGATAAATGCTCCACAAATTCACTCTTAAGTTGCGCAAAACGCCATTCGCGCCTCAAGGCCCCTAATGTATAAAATCCTCCGATTAAAATCAAGACGACCGAGAATCCGATAAGGATAACGTACAAAACCAAGGCCTTGAGGCGCTCTTTTAATTGCTCAAGGATTATGGGATAACGCTCATATACACCAATTGTATAAGGAAGGTTCGCTAGCGGCCGCGTAAATACTGCCTCGGTAAGCGACCGGCGAGCCACTGCAGGCCCGTGTCCTTTTAGCAATGGCTGGTCATGATGATCAAAGATAATTACTTCATCGCCAAAAATGGTCGCCTGATCAGCCAAGAGGGCATCCCATTGTTTCGCGTCAGCCAGCTGTTCCTCTGGGGCGCTGCTTAAGGCCTCTTTGATCTGGCCTTCTACAACATCAGCCATTGCCTTGTATTTCTGCACCATGTTTTTTTCCACAATGGTTTTTTCACTACGCACGGCAAGTAACCCAAAACAGGCCAGTAAAGAGGTCGGGATAAGCATAGTCATAATAAAAATAAAATTAATCTTCCTATTCATTGTAAGCAGTCGAGAGGCATGGAGTTGGTCGAGCTAGTGGAAAATATAAAATGGAATGGAAAAATTCAATATATCTTGATACGGGGAACTAGATTCATTTCCCTATGCGCTGATACTCCTCGGCGTGCAACAACCATTGTTTAACCTGGGCAATGTCATTGGTGTCCGAGGAGAGCTCCAAGAATCTCTTGTAATGCTTAATGGCCTTTACTGGATCGTTGAGCCTGT
>SBBO01000025.1 GCA_005239675.1 Planctomycetales bacterium | reverse complement strand
CTCCTTTGGTTTTGGCCTCTGGTGAGGCCTAGGTTGAATGATCTTACCCAAAGAATACCTCATGCCTTCTTGTTTTTACAGGTATTTTAGGACTTTATCTGTTTATCTTTCTTTTTGATTTTTCTGATGGAATATGATAACGTATTTTTCTATTTAATGATATTCTATTGATTGCGCAGGTAAAGGGCATTTGGACATGAAAAGAATTGGAATTCTCACTAGCGGCGGCGACTGCGGCGGCCTCAACGGTGTCATCAAAGGGGCTGCCCTGATGGCCCACAAGCTGGGGATATCATCTTTTGTCGTACCCAATGGTTACGCGGGACTCTACAACCTCACAGACTTCGATCATCTTGTTGAATTGACGCCCGACCGTATCGATGCCATTGACGCCAATCTCGCCGGCTCCGAGACCGGGCACTCGCGCGTAAAAATTAAAAAGATCGAAGACCCACAGAAATACGAACGTATCAAAAAAGGCATGGAAAAATTCAAACTGGATGGTCTTGTCATCAGTGGCGGCGATGACACAGGCAGCGTCATGGTGGACTTGGCCAACCAAGGGATCCAATGCATCCATGCGCCCAAGACCATGGATTTAGACCTGCAGACTTACTCGGTGGGTTTTGATTCCACGGTCAACCGTATTGCAACATTTTTGGAAGATCTAAAAACTACCGCGCGCACCCATAACCGCGTGATGGTTTTAGAAGTATTTGGACGCTACGCCGGCCACACGGCGTTCCGTGCCGGTGTTGCCGCAGATGCCGATGCCATCCTCATCCCAGAAATACCCGTTAACTTCGACATTCTCTACGCCCATTGTAAACAACGGTATTTCCACCGTATTGCCCAAAGCGATGTCAAGGCCGGGACATATCTTATCCTGGTCGCGGAGGGCTTGAAGGATGCAAGTGGTAAGGAGCTGGTGGACGAAGGCGCTGGAGTAGATACCTTTGGTCATAAACGGCTAGCTGGCGCAGGTAAGTATGTCTCAGACCAATTGACCAAACGCTTTAAAAACGACCCCGAGAGCGCCTTGCTCATGCAACGCGAGAAGATGTACGTCAAGGGCCTCAATGAAATTCCGGAGGTGCGCGCCGTCACGCCAGGACATCTGGTGCGCTGCGGACACTCCTCAGTCTACGACGTTAATTTCGGCAAAGAAGTCGGCGCTGCCGCCGTGATCCTACTTAAAAACAATTTATCGGGAGCCACCGTTTGTGGCGTTATGGATAGCAAAATCCACTATATGGAAACAGCGCAGGCTATCCAACAACGCCACGTTAACCTAAACCTTGTTAACCTGCACGAACAGCTCGGGACCTGTTTCGGACGCAAGGCCCCAGAAAATACTTTTAGTCACGCAAAAAAAGAAGGCATGGTGGAAAGATTCCTATAGATTTGCCAAGGATCATGCCCCCTTTACCCCTCCAAAGGCTTTTGATCGCCATCCTGCTGGGGGTCATCACCGTTTCAGCATTCTTCATCCGCCTTGATAATTTCAAAAACAGCTATACTCGCTCTATTGATGAAGTGGTCTATTACCGAATGGCCAAGCAGGTCCTCACCGATGGGCTTGGAGGGTACAATACGATTTCCTACGGCCGAGAACTAGCTGAGCAAGGCAGATCTTTGCCGGATTATTTCTTCCAGCCGATTTACAAATATCCGCCTCTGTTTACCATGCTCATCGCCCAATCGATAAAGATGTTCGGTCCAAATGATTTGGGTGTGGGCTTTGTTCCTCTATTAGCCGGGGCCATTCTTACCCCGCTAACCTATTTGCTGGGGACGCTTATTGCCAATCGTTTCGTTGGATTCTTAGCTGCTTTTCTAGTAACCATGGATCCCGTTGTCATTATCTGCTCTCAAAAGGTATGGCCGGAAACCACCCTAGCATTGTTCACCCTCATATCCATTGTCAGTTTTATTAAAGCGTTAAAATCAAAATATTTGAAATATTTCCTAATGAGCGGTCTTTTTTGCGGGCTGGCGGCGAACACCAAATACCCAGGCCTATTGATGGCACCAATCGGTCTTTTATTCGCCTATCTTCAAAGACGCGATTTGCTGCACCATAAAGTGTTCTTGACTAGCATGTTCCTTCCCTTATTAACACTTGTCCCTTGGGCCCTCTGGAACTGGATTGTCTATCAAGAAAACTTTCTTAGGATTCAAATGGGCCTCCATAGTTTTGGCATCCAGACAGAAATGATGTCTTGGCGGATCATGACAGTGGTGATCTTAGGGATAGCCTTGGCCCTATTGAATTATTACCGCAAAAGGCAAGGCATTGTTCACCCCGCTATCAAAACCGCATTTCCCAGACAAACCGCAATCCTTCTGTTGAAGGCGCTCATCATTCTCATTGTTGTGGCGGAGGCAGATAGTATAGGGCGGGCTTTTCAGATAAACATACTGCCCTCCCAAGGATGGTCTGCAGGCATGTTTGCCTATGAATGGGCCAGTTTCTACTTTGGAAGACTCGTAGAATTCTCACCGCTATACTTACTGAGCTTTGCCTCATTTCTCTTTCTTAGAAAAGAATTAACGACCCCCGTGCGCTGTATCCAGTATGCGGCATTGGGGCAACTTTTTTTCTACATCCTCTGGGGCAATTATCAGTCGCGTTATATTCTGGCCTGTCTGCCGCTCTTTCTGGTCTTGACTGGGTATTTTATTCTTGTCCTGACTCAGCAATCCCTGGTGATAAAAAATTTTTTAGGGCGCAATATCCTGCTATTGACGCTGGTGATTTTTATTTTCTACGCGATGACTAAGACCGGTGTCATCAACCAGCATATAAGTTTTCCCAATGATCTTTGCTATTTTTGATGAGCGATGAAAACATTAATTGCCAAAAATAGAGGCCGCATCAATATAGACCTAGACACAGCCGATAAACGCCAACATTTTTCACCGGCCGCATATGCTGATTATCACATCACCAAACCTTTTATTGAAAAATACGCCCGCGGCAAGCTCCTGGACATCGGCTGTGGCCATATGCCATTCAAAGGATTAATCAGCAAGTATGTTGAACAGTACGACACCTTTGACCTTGAAGAGCGCGTGAATGGCGTAACCTATCTGGGGGATGTACAGAATATGCATATG
Source organism: Planctomycetales bacterium (assembly GCA_005239675.1). Classification (GTDB taxonomy): domain Bacteria; phylum Omnitrophota; class Gorgyraeia; order Zapsychrales; family Zapsychraceae; genus UBA10015. Next base: position 28,149 of record SBBO01000025.1, on the reverse strand, counting down.
ATTGTCAGTGAGGCCTACGACAGCGTGGTGTGTTTTGAAGTGCTGGAACACATCCCAGATCCATTTCGCGCGGCACGGGAAATCCACCGTATCCTCAAACAAAACGGTGTCGCTATAATCACGGTCCCACATTTAAGCCGTTTACATGAACAACCGCACGATTATTATCGCTACACTCAATACGGGTTGAGAACTATTCTGGAAAACAATGGCTTTGAAATTTTAGAATTAAAAAAACGTGCCGGATTATTTTCATTCTTTGGGCACCAGTGGTCCACATTTTGGGTCTGTCTTTTCTGGGGCATTCCTGTCCTTAAACAGATCGTTTTCGTTTTAAATAAATGGCTGTGTGTAAAATTATGCCTGTGGCTCGACAATGCGGTCGATAAAGACGGACTCTTTGCTCTCGGCTATACGGTGGCAGCGAAAAAAAAGTGAACATTATTACTGACCTTCGCCCGCAAATTACCATAGTCTTTATCTAGATAATTTGCCAGTCCCCTCTCACCCGACTTCTTGGGGGCGCCCGCAAATTACCATAATCTTGATCTAAATAATTTGCCAGTCCCGCATTCCTCTAATATTCTTTTAAGACTGGCGGGGCGCCAGCAGACTCAAATTGCGCTAAATACCTCTTAGCAATTTCCTTCCAAGAATAATGATGTGCCACAAATTTCTTCGCCTTCTCCCCTGCAATCTGCCGGGCGGTTTCATCCTGTAATAATTGAGCAAGTTGTTGAGCAAAAGAATCGTAATCCTTCTCGTTGATCAACCATCCATTTTCTGTGTCTTTGACTGCCTCCGCGATCCCATCTACCTGCGTTGCCACAACAGGCAGACCCGAAGCCCCTGCCTCGATGGCGACGATCCCGAAGCCCTCCGCACTACCCTCCATGCTGACATTAGGCATGGCAAAAATATGCGCCATTTTGTAAATAGCAGGCAGCATCCCGCCGTCCATGGGGACGGAACCAATCAAGTAAACGGTATCTTCCCATGAGCCATCTTTGATGAGACCTTGGATTCTTTTCTTGAGCGGTCCATCACCTACAACTAGATAAATAAAATTCGAGTATATTTTCTTAAGACGCGGTAGGATGTTGATGATAAATGAGTCTACGCCCTTTTTGGAAACGAGACGTCCAACCGTTAGGATAATTTTACGCCCTTGGATGGGGGCGCCTATCAGTGCTTCCAGGTGATTCTTGTATTCAGGCACAATAGGAACATCGAAATCATCCATATCAACACCATTGGGGATCACGTGCAGTCTGGATGCGGCAACGCCTCTCTTAAGGCATTCCTTTTTAAGATATTCGCTCACACAAATCACCTTATCCATGCGCTTAAGGCACCAAGGGATAACCGCTTGATAAAGCCCCATATCAAAAGCGATATCCTCACCATGGATGTTGATCACGGCTGGCTTACGTAAAATTATTTTTAAGACAAACGCTAAAGGACTTAACAGTCCATCGGAAACGTAGATGCAGGCAATCTTGCGCGTGCTGACGATAAAAAGCGAATGAAAGAAAGCGATGACAAGAAAAAATGGCAAGAACCATTGTTCGCCGCCCCATTTGATAAGATACACCTGCGTCAGGGGCCGAAGGTTCACGGTTAATTTCAAGTTGAATCTTTGCATGCCCCCTACCGAGGGTGGGAATTTACGGGTGATGTAAAGGATCATAAACGTTTTTACGTCTTGAGCTCAGGTATTTCTTTAACAAATTCCGCGATGATCGTATGCCAGAAATATTTTTGGATGATGCGCCGGCACTCAGCCGACATCTGCTTTGCCAGGGTTTCATCGCGCAGGATCGTAACGATCCCTCGGGCCAAGTCTAGCGCATCGCCCAGCTTAACCAGCAAACCCGCCCGGTCGGTTTCAATGACCTTCCTGCGGTCACCGATATTTGCGGTAATGACCGGGACTCCTACGGCCATGCTTTCAAAAATTTTTAAAGGACTGCGTCCCTGGTTGGCGGGAGTGTCCTTGAGAGGATCGACACTCACCTGCGCCAGGCTGACATAATTGGCAATCTCCGCTGGGTGTACCTTGCCGGCAAAAATGACATCCTCCTTGATGGCAGGGTCGACCATGGCCTTCAGGTCATCGATGTTCTCACCCCCTCCAACCAAAAGTAAGACGGATTCGGGGATTTGTTTCTTAACGATCACAAAAGCTTCCAGTAAGAGGTCAACGTTATGTCCGGATTTTAAACTAAGAGAACCGAAATAGAGCACCACTTTCCTGTGTGGTAGTTTGTATTTTTGCCGCAGCTGGGTAACGATTTGTTCATTGGTGCCGGCAAAACGTTGGGCATCAACCCCATTGGGCACATAAATAAATTTCTCGGGGGGATATCCCAAGCGCCGGTAACGTTCCTTCAAGAATTCCGTGTGATAGCTGATGCGTTTTGCCGCCCGCGGCAGCCATTTGTCCTCAAAAAGCATAAACACCCACTTCTGAAATGGCGTCAGACGATTGACGTCCGCTTCGTAATCCTGACAGTCCAGAAAGAGGGTGCACCCGGTTAGGAATTTGACCAGCAAAACCGCGAAGCCGTTGATCGGCTGGGGCTGAAAACAATACAGAATGTCTGATTTTGTCCAAAGGCCAGCCCAAGCCATTTTAAGCGATGATGACAGGCTGATCCATAAAAGGTAGATTTTGTTAAAATCGTATTTGCGGTCACCTCTCTTGACGACGTGCATCTGACCCACAAAATGGACTTCGACCCCCGCGATCGATTGTTTACGTTCTTTCACGGATTGGATGTCTGGATGCAAGGCGAGAAATTTTATGACAAATCCCTGGCGCACCAGATACTTGGCAAATGGAAAATTACGGCCAAGACCACAAGGATCTTCCAGGCCACAACAAGTAAAAAAAGTAATTCTTTTCAAAGTTCAAGATCCAACAATCGTTTCTTCCCTACTTTTACGTACGCCCCCTAATGACGGGTGACTAAAAATGAGGGCAAAAAAAACTACCACCAGATAGCCTAAGATTCTTAATATTCCGCAGACAATAATCCCGCTCCCCATAGATTTTCCCAATATGCTGGACAAATAACCATATGTCAACTCGATAATACCAACATTGCCTGGCGTTATATTGATGATGCCGCTTAACAATGTGAGCGCGGTAAACAAGACAACTTCCGCTAATCTAATGGGGGTACCGATGGCGTTAAAGGTTACCGATATCTGCATGACAAAAAAGAGAAACGTTATAACATTAAAAGCAAAAAACGTTATAAGCAACTTAGGGTCTTTCATGTTCCCAGTCAATGCCCCTGTCACATGCACCAGTTTCTCCTGAAGCCAAGCCATTTTATACTTTTTGAACTGTAATCGCCTCAAGACATTCTTCCCTAAGAATGGCATAAAAATAAAAAAGACCAATAACAACCCCAAGGCCACGATGACCTTTATGCCGCCTACCGAGACCTCATGATCTGAACAAAAAATAATCATCATAGAAACAGATATTGCAAAAATGGCCTCAAACCAACTCAAAATAGTCATCGTGCTTAAAGAATCCGTATAAGAGAAGGCATAATCCTGCTTTAATTTAATCCCCCGATAGACATTTGCCCCTTGGGCAACATAAAGACTAAAAAACCGCGATACTGAGAATATTCTAAACCATGATAACCAACTGATATGCCTTAATCCCAGTTTACGTAGAATAAACAGCATTTTATATCCCATCAGTACATGGATGAGAACCCCCAGCGTCAGCAACAGAACCACATCGTGGCCCTGGAGATCAAGGATCCGTTTGAGCTCATCTCTTCTGGGTAGAAAATATTGGATAATAATGCCGGCACACAGCGCCAGGACACCATACTGCAAAACTTGTTTTTGAGACATAATCTTCATGGATCTCGGGTGTCATGGGACACCATGGTGAATCAAGAACCCCGCTGCAAGACCCGGATGAGATGTTTACCGGCGTTTCGAAATGATTTAGGCAATTTCATATCAACGGCCAGTTCCGACATCTTTTTAATGAGAAAGATAGCCCTGGCCGATAGGCGGTCTGAAAGAGTATTCCGGTCTACCTTCTCAGCCATGGTTATGTCATCCACCAAGCGAATATGACGCAAATACGGGGAATTAAAGACGACTTGATTCACAAATCGGCGCGGTCCCGGGAAGCCGATAGTGTCATGGAAAACTATCCTACCGCCCAAAATAATTTTTGGAAACCACGCCTCAAAATCAGACAAAACCAAGTCGTATTCATGCGCGCCATCGATAAAAATGAGCTCGATAGGTTTGTCGAATATTTTTGCCACCTCCAGCGAAGACGCGACAATGGGCGTAACAACATCGTTAACACGGGCATTGTAGATATTTTTCCTGAATTCATCTAACGTGTTGACCGGCCCTTCAAACATCGCTTGATGTTCAGAAGACCCAAGATGTGGGTCGATCGCATAAATCGGCACTGATCTGCCCGCTTGAGAGCCTTTCGCCAGCCAAATCGTGGATTTTCCTTTCCAGGAACCGATCTCAACGATGACACCCTTGCCAACGCACTGACGAGCAAGATCGAAAAGTAACTCCCCTTCTGCATCGGAAAGCCATCCCTGAATATCGCGTGTAATTCGCCTGATCTCCAAAACTTCAATTTTATCCTGTCGCATAGTCATGGTGTATTATACACTGCTCAATAGCCCTACGGATTTCTCTTTTGCCATATCCCAGGCCAGATGTTCCGTGAAATATCTCCTGGCCTAATCAAAGACCGTCTTGGCTAAAGATTCATTGGAAAACGACCTAGTATTGGCTCAGCAATCCCGCGCAGACATTGGACTCATCTACTGAAGTACTTCCGATCATCTGAACTACCTTCCTCTCTTCGAAAAACACCCCATATACGCTTGGTCGAGGGATCTTCATGATATAGATCAGCATGAAAGTTCGATTGAATCTCTTTGAGTAGTTTAATACGTTCGATGCTGCACGTATTAAAATCCTGCGGCCCACAACGTAAATCTTTACTATCTACAAATATAAAATTGGCATCATGGAGTTTGGCGCGTAGTGCCGCAATCTTCTTAAGATCAAAAACAGGATAATACATTCTTTCTGCAATCTTTAACCGTGAATTAACTGTTGTGGTCGGGTTAGAAATCCATATCGTCCCATGGATACTGCGCTCATGGCTTCTTAAGTATTCTCGTAAAATAACTACCGGTGAGGCCGGGAAGGCTATATGAAGCGTTCGGTAACCCTGAATACTTAATAATATAGTAAAAAAAATCATCAACAATATCCTACCTATCTTTTCTTTAAAAATCTTATCGCACTGAATCATGCCCGAAGCCGTTATAAGATAGATATAGGGTAGGCAAGACAAAAGAAAGCGATCAACGGCCGTTGGAAGTTTACCAATCCATAAAAAGTGCAATAAGGCGATCACAAGGATCACCATGCGCTCTTTGGTCGGATAACGACAGCCAATCATTATCGCAGGTATAACGAAAAACGTTAAGCCACCTTCTATGTTAAACAGAGAGATTCCTGTATGTTTAATCCCTTGAACCCATCCAAAGGGAATTTGAGTATAAATCGACCGAGCGTCCCTAAAAGGAAGAAGGACATCGCCATATAAAATAAGATGGGCCAGCAACAAAGCGACTACAACAGGGACACATCCTAAAGAATATTGTCTAATAGGAGACCCTAAACCTCGAGATTGCCGAAAAAAAGTTTTATAAAAAACAAAAGATACAGCGGGGATGATAGTAAAAATATGTACAAATTTTGTTGCGAACGCCAGCGCTCCTATCACCCCTGAGAAAAAATATTTTTCCTGCAGCAGTAAAAAGACAGAGAAAAGTCCTAAAAAAGAAGCTGGTATTTCCGTTAAGAATCCATGGCCACCCCAAAAAAAGAATGAAGCGGATAAACTCAGCAATAAAGCTGCAAGGATTCCCGTTTCAATATTGTAAATCTTTTTACCGATTAAGTAGACCAAGATAATATTCCCCAGGGAGAATAATAAAACCAGCATGGGACCAACGACAGCGGGATCCAGATTAAATTTCCAAAATATACCTAAAATGACTGGCCATACCAAGGGACGAAACGGTTCAAGAAATCCAATTTGTCCTGTCGAAAAAATATATTTACCAATCTGAATGTAGGTGGCTTCATCCCAATTAGGAAAACCAGGAGGGTATAATAAAAGCCTTGCAGAAAAAGAAAAAAAAGTTACAGCAAGGACTAATTTGTTTCTATTGAGAAATTCTTTTAGTCTTTCCACGAAAATTTAAACATCAGGGGGGTGATATTTTTCTAGCTCTACTTTCTTAACACGATACAGAACATCTTCCAGCAGTCGTCTATTGGCCGATATTAAATCCGATACCACCCCCACAACGATAATTTGAATGCCAATAATAGTAAGGATAGCCACAAAAACAAGCGATTGAATCTTGCCTGCGCCTCCGGTCAAAAGATAATAAAACAAAAATCGGCATCCAACCAAAACTCCCCCCAACAACATGATCATTCCTATATGTGTAAAAAGTTTAAATGGATTAAACATGGCATAGATCCGTATAATCGTTACAATGGACCGCTTCAGATATTCCGGGATTGTCTTAAAAAGACGGGATACCCTTGTCACCTTGTTTGTTGAAACCGTAATATGGGCAATAGCCAAGTCTTTATGCTCTGCTTGGATAATACTTTCCAGCGTATAGGTATAATCCGAAATGATGTTCAATCTCAAGGCCGCTTCTCGGTTATAACTGCGGAACCCTGTCGTGGCATCGGCGATATTGGAACCTGCCAAATGACGGATAACCCAACTACCAATACGCTGCAGGCGCTTTTTGGTCCACGAAAACTGCTGTATGTTCTCAATGTCACGGTTACCGATGACGATGTCGGCCTTACCCTCTAAAATCGGCTGAACGAGCCGGGGGATGTCTTCTCCCTTGTACTGACCGTCGGCATCGGTATTAACGATGATATCCGCATCCGCTTTAAGCGCCGCGTCTAATCCCGCGTAGAAAGCCCTCGCGAGTCCTTTGTGTTTGGTAAAACGCACGATATGGTGTACACCGTGGCATCGAGCGACATCAGATGTACCATCGGTACTGCCGTCATCAATAACTAACGTTTCAATGGTATCTACGCCTGGAATACGTTGAGGTAAATCCTGCAATGTCTTGGGTAGACTTTCGGTCTCGTTAAGACAGGGGATCTGAATAATTAATTTCATGATTCACCTTTGGCAGGTTGACTGTAATATGTCTTCCCTATTTGAATTCTTTCCTTACCTTTTTCCAACCGCCACTTATTGGTATCCCGCAGCGAATAAACGCAACCGCAATATTCTTGTTGGTAAAACCTTTCTTGCTTGGAGATCTCGTACATACGCTGGGAGCCGCCCATCTTACGCCAATTATAAGTCCAGTAAACCATCCCCGGATAACGGCTGGCAGCGCGCATGCCGCAGCCATTAATCTGATCCATGTCCTTCCATCGGGAAATGCCAAGGCTACTGGTAATAACTTTAAACCCATGTTCATGGGCATACAAAGCAGTGCGCTCAAAACGCATGTCGAAACAGACCGTGCAACGACGGCCCATCTCCGGCTCCCCCTCCAGTCCCTTAACACGGCCAAACCAATTCTCCCGATCGTAATCGGCATCAATAAAGGGAATAGTATATTTTTTGGTAAAACGAATATTCTCTTGTTTGCGGATTTCGTATTCCTGACGAGGATGGATATTAGGGTTATAGAAAAATATTGTAAGATCAATACCAGAGCGTAACATTGTCTCCATGACCTCGCACGAGCACGGCGCGCAGCAGGAGTGCACTAGCACACGTCTTTGCCCATTGGGTGGTGTCAAATTGGGTCGTAAATCTAATGCCATTATCTTGACCGTTGCATGCGTCTCAATGCCTCAGGGATATAATCAATGATATCCGAGGCAATCATGGCTGCCCGCGCCTTTCTCTTAGCGGCCAGATCCCCGGCCTTGCCGTGCCAATACGTTGCCCATTTCGCCGCATCAAAAGCCGGTAGTCCCTGACCGAGAAGCGCGGCAATCATGCCGGTCAGGACATCGCCGCTCCCGGCGGTGGCCATTCCGGGGTTTCCTGTCGTGTTCATATAGATCTCCCCTTCGCCTGAGGCCACCAGACTGCGGTGGCCTTTCAATACTACCACACAATGATGTCTTTGGGCAAATTCTAGGGCTAGTTGCCGGCGATTGTTTGCTACCTCATTTTTATGCCGATGAATCAACCGGGCCATTTCTTCGAGATGCGGAGTGAGTATCTTCGCTATGCCTGTCTTTTGCAAAACATCATCGTGACCAATCAGGGCGTAAAGCGCATCCGCATCGACCACTAGCGGCTTAGGACATGTTGCTAAAATTTTTAAAACCAACCGTTGCGTGGATGGATGCCGCGACAATCCAGGGCCCACGGCCAAGACGTCAAACTGTCCATAATTCTGACGGATTTGCTCAAAACTAGCGAGCGATGGTGTCTCTTGGCGCGTTTCCTTCAAAGGAAGCGTCATGATCTCATGGGCAATCTTTTTGTGCGCGGTCTTATTCAGGCCCTTTGGCACGGCTACCGTCACCAGCCCCGCCCCTGAACGTAGCGCCGCGAGACCCGTTAAGGCAGCTGCCCCCAGCATGTTGCGCGAACCGGCCAATACACCAACATGTCCAAATTGATTTTTATAGCTATCCAACTTACCGCGCAATAACGGTACAGGCAATTTCATAGCCGCTTATCATTTCTCTTCAGTCAAAATAGCACTGGCAACGGCATAGACACGCGTATGGGAAATGGAGATGAGGATCTTCTTAGAGTCTAGACTATTCAGCACACAGTATGGCTTGCCATCAGCGTCATTTAATATCTTAATATCTTTCCATCTGAGATGACGGTTATTGCCGATCGCCTTGTATACGGCCTCCTTGGCTGCAAAACGACCGGCCAGATGCGGCCCGGGAGACTTATACTGCAAGGCGTATTTGATTTCCTCTTCGTTAAAGACATGCCTTAAGAAAAGCCCCCCCCAGCGATCCACGGCCTTTTCAATGCGGTCGATTTCAATAATGTCGGTTCCGATGCCTAAGACCATTGCACAATCCTGACCATCTCTCTAACTGCCTGTTCTAGTCCTACAAAAACCGCTCGGGAAATAATGGCATGCCCGATATTTAATTCTTCTATTCCCGGAATCCGGGCAACCGGCCGGACATTGTGGTATTTCAGACCGTGGCCAGCATTCACCGTCAGGCCGATCCGACGGGCGAATGCCGTCATCTGTTTAAGGGTATTTAATTCCTGCCGTTTCCGGGAAGCGGCTGTCGCCAGCGCATAAGATCCCGTATGCAATTCGACCATATCTACACCCGCGTCTTTGGTCTTCGAGATCTGTGCGGGCAGGGGATCAACAAAGAGACTGACCAAAATCCCCGATCTCTTTAAGACATCCGCCACACGGCGAATGCGACGAAAATGACGCAAGACATCAAGGCCCCCTTCGGTTGTAATTTCCGAGCGTCGTTCGGGAACAATTGTCGCCTGATCAGGACGCAATGACAGGGCGATAGCGACAATCCTCTCATCTAAGGACATCTCTAAATTTAACCGTGTTCCAACGGCCTTGCGCAAAAGATGGATGTCTTTTTCCTGAATATGCCGGCGATCTTCCCGTAGATGCGCAACAATGCTATCGACCCCTGCCCGCTCACAAACACGCGCTGCCTCAATAGGATTTGGTTCGCGCTCACCTCTGGCCTGACGAAGGGTGGCGACATGGTCGATATTGACTCCAAGTTTAGGCATAATTTCGGTGGCCAGTCGTCATCGTCTCATCAATTCGCGATTGACATAAATCCAGGTAATGATCGCCAATCCTAGCGCTATCAATTTTAAAAATAAATTATGGGCAAACCAACGTTTCATAATCAACCCTTCGATTCGTACCGCGGCCGCGCCCATTGGGCTCCAGGGGGCCTGCGGACACTATTTCTTTTTCTTTGTCTCATTAACCAAGAGATCCTTGAGAAAACCCACGAGCTGTTCTCTATTGTCCATGCGAATAAAACGCCTATCAACAGCAACGGAAATTTCCTGACTCTCCTCGGAGACCATGACCGCAACGGCATCGGTGTGTTCACAGATACCCATCGCAGCACGATGGCGCGTGCCAATTGTCTTTCCGAGACCATCGGTCTCGGAAAGCGGAAAAAGACAAGAGGCGGCCATGAGGCGATTGCCGCGCGCGACAATGCCTCCATCATGTAACGGCGATGATGGAGAAAAAATACATTGAATGAGCTCAGCGGATATCTTGGCATCAAGGCCCAAGCCGCTTTCGATATATGCCTGCAATCTTGTCCCGCGCTCGATGGCGATGAGGCACCCCGCCCGCTGGCGCGCCAACCTGAAGGCTGCCGTTGCGATCTCCTCAGCAATCGCGATGATCTCAAGCTCTTCCAAGGCAATGCTGAATAAATGTTGCTGGCCTAATCTAGCTAATCCTTGCCGCAGTTCCGGCTGGAAGATAACCAAGAGGGCGATAATAGATATCGCAAAAATCTTGGTCAGAAGCCAGCTTAAGATATTGAATCCTAAGACCTCGGCCCCTAAAAAAAGAATCAAAAGATAACTAATGCCACGAAATACCTGAAATGCGCGGGTGCCCTCAAAAAATGCTAAGATATTATAAAAAACAATCCACAGAATCAAAATTTCTAATACTGGCTTAATATAGTCCAAAATCCCAAAAAATGTCATGTCGTTGCTCCATGAATGATGGCATCCGTCATCCGAGCAACCTCCCCGCTCAATCGGACATCATGGACACGCATGATATGCGCCCCATTTAAAATGCAGGCAGGGATCGTAGCCAGCGATCCGCCCTGGCGCCCAGCAATCCCGTCTTTATGTAATACTTTACCGATAAATGACTTGTATGAGGTCCCGATCAGTATGGGACGCTTTAATACTTCAAAACGACGTAACTGCCGAATGATCTGTAGATTGTGTTCAACTGTTTTCCCAAAGCCGATACCTGGATCGATAATGATTCTATCTGATTTAATTCCTATTTCCAAGCAATTTTCGATGGATTCCTTGAGAAAATGGATGATCTCAGCAATAAGATTCTGGTAATGGATATGGCGTTGCATCGTTTGTGGCGTGCCGCGCATATGCATGAGGACGATAGCCGCATTATACCGACAGACCATCCGCAGCAAACTTTTATCGGGGTTGCAGGCCATAATATTGTTGACAATGGTTGCTCCGCTATCCAGCGCATAACGCGCCACCAGCGGTTTGTACGTATCAACCGAAATAGGAATGGATATTTTCTTTGCCAGTGCCTGGATGGCGGGGATGACGCGACGGATCTCTTCTTGAGCTGTAATGCGAGGGGCCCCGGGCCGACTGGATTCACCGCCAATGTCAATTATATCCGCCCCCTGCCGCACGAATCGCCCTGCCTGAGCGAGGGCCTTATTAATACCTTGAGACTTAGTGCCAACAAAACAACCGTCGCCGCTAAAGGAATCCGGGGTCATGTTGACAATCCCCATAATCTGGGTTCGTCTGCCCAGATGTAACCTATAGGGTCCTGCGCGCAGAATATAGATCATGCGTGGTGTATTTACTGAAACAAGGGGGATGTTCGACAAATTCCTATGATTCTTGAATCCTATCGGACTGCACATTGCCGGAGGCATTAGATGGCGCAGTTTCAGCAACGGACGAAGCGATTGCTGGGGCAGAAGACGGCGCGGCTATACCTAAAACCTCCCTGGCTTCATCAATATCCATGACTTCTTTCTCCATCAACCGTTGCGCCATTAATTCCAATTTATCGCGGTTATCCATAAGCAACTTCTTGGCCCGGTCATGCACCTGCTGGACAAGCCGGCGTACCTCTTCATCAATTTTTTGAGCCGTCAGGTCACTATATTCCTTATGCTCCAAGATATCTCGTCCCAAAAAACGTGTATGTTCCCGCTGACCATAAGACAATGTCCCCAGGCTCTCACTCATCCCATACACGCAGACCATACTACGAGCAATCTCAGTCACTTTTTCCAAGTCGTTGGATACACCCGTAGAAGTATCTCCCGTGCGTAACTCTTCAGCGACAAGTCCCCCCAAAAGGACCGTCATTCGCCCCAATAATTCTTTTTTATTTAAATAATGCTTATCTTCCGTCGGTGGGGTCAATGTGTATCCCCCGGCCATGCCACGCGGGATAATGGAGACCTTAGTAAAGGTGTCAACCTCCTCAATCAAAAGAGACAAAAGGGCATGACCAGCCTCGTGATAGGCGGTAATTTCTTTCTCTTTCCTGGAAATAACGCGGCTTTTCTTTTCAGGACCCATTGTCACCCGCTCTACCGCAGCATACAGATCAACCATGTCCACGGCCTCCTTGTTTCGACGGGCAGCCAAAAGCGCTGCTTCATTGCATACATTGGCCAGATCTGCCCCCGAAAAATAAACTGTCTGCTGGGCTACCTTACGTAAATTCACTTCAGAGGCCAATTTAATCCCTTTGGTGTGAACTTTAAGGATCCCTTCTCTACCGTTTATGTCTGGCAATCCTACCACCACCTGTCGATCAAAACGCCCGGGACGCATGAGCGCCGGATCTAACGTGTCGGGCCGGTTGGTTGCCGCAATCAGAATAAGACCGCTTTGGTTGGTGAATCCGTCCATCTCAACAAGAAGCGCGTTGAGGGTTTGTTCGCGTTCATCGTTACCCCCGCCGATGCCGGCAAAACGCAAACGTCCAACCGCATCGATTTCATCAATAAAAATGATGGCGCCCTTGCCCGAAGTGAGCGCCGCCTTACGTCCCTGCTCAAAGAGATCCCGCACCCGGGATGCCCCCACCCCAACAAACATCTCCACAAAATCAGAACCGCTTAAAGATAAAAACGGGACACTGGCCTCCCCGGCGACCGCCTTAGCAAGCAAGGTCTTCCCAGTTCCCGGTGGGCCGATCAGCAGCACCCCTTTAGGAATCTTACCACCCAAACGTTCAAATCTCTTTGGATCCTTGAGGAATTCAATTACTTCCTGAAGTTCTTCTTTGGCTTCATCGACGCCGGCGACATCCTGAAAAGTGACTTCACCCTTGCCACGGCTGAGCGTAGCACGCGATTTTCCGAACGACCAGATCTTATTGCCCATCTGAGCACCGCGATGAGAGAGAAACCAAATAAAGAAAATGATCAAGAGAATAGGCATAAAGGAAAAGAATAGCTGACTCCAGAAAATTTGCGGGACAACCACTTTAAAGTGGGGAACATTCTCCCGGATAGATTTCAGGATGTCGCTATCCTCCCTGGGGATATTGAGGACAAATTCTGTCCCATCCTTGAATGTGCCATGAAGTTTATTTTCATTGCTTTCAATTAATTCGAGATCCTGAATCTGTCCGGTCTCCTTATTATTCTGCAATAATCCATAGAATTCACTATAACTAAGCTCTCGGGGGGCACGCAGAGAGGTCATGGTCTCATTTTGACTAATGAAAAGAAAAAATAAAAAAGCCAGGACACCCCAGAACAACCAATTATTATTCGGTTGACGCGGCCGTGACTTAGGGGGGTAAATCTTGCGCAACTTCTTAGGGGAAGACTTACTCAAATCCTCGATGGATGAATTTTGATTAACCATAGTATCTATCCAACATACCGTTTAGTTGATGTTTTATTTTATCGAATCCTATTGTCAAATCAAGTGTTTTAGTCAAAAGATCAAGCACGCCGGATAACAATACCCCTGCCTTTCTCCACACAAACACGAATCCGGCCGGGCAAGGCAACAACGCTCTTCTTGACACCGCCCTCTAGAGCACAATCGATCGCGCGCACGTGTGTCAGCGTGATACGACGGGTATTGCGCTGCAGGTGTTCAATGGCGAGACGAATCAGTATCCTACGAATGGCCTCAGGCTGCGACCAAAAAGCAGCCGCTGCACGCACACAATTTCCTTGAGGGGAGCATTGCATAATTCGCCCAAAGACCTTTTGGGCCTGGCCTACTATATAGGTGTAATCGATCCCCGCCGTATCAGCGAGATTACTAAGGACAGAATAGATATTCTCATTGTATCTCTTCCTCAATAAAGGCAAGAGTTCCCCACGGATCTGATTACGGAAAAATTGAGTTTGACGGTTCGTGGGATCCACTCGAAATGCAATCCGTCTCTTTTTAAGATAGCGCAAGATATTCTCTTTGCTTATTCCCAATAGAGGCCGAATCACATACACCCCCTCCACCTCACGACAGGAAAGCATACCGCGCATGCCCTGTAACCCTGCCCCACGCAGGATATGCATCAAGACCGTCTCGACCAAATCATCTTGGGTATGGCCGAGAAGAACTGCTAAGGTATGGAACTTTTTGCTGGCACGTCGAAAAAAAGCAAATCGCGCCAGACGCCCCTGTTCTTCCCGTGAAGTCGAATTGCCAGGCAATCGTCCTGAAGCCCTCCCACACAAGCACGGCACCCCCCACTGCCTTGCGAGCCGCTGGACAAATTGCTCATCGGCCTGTGCGCTTGTGCGCCAACCATGATTAAAATGAGCCACATGAAGGGACAATCCTAAGGCGTGGCGCAACCCTAGAAGGATATGTAGAAGTGCCACTGAATCCGGCCCGCCAGAAACCCCAACCAAGATGGCGTCTCCGGGAGATAAAATTCCAGATGCCTGGATGGCCTTTTCAACTTTCGCAACAATATCTACCCTACCTGTCCTGGGTGAATGTCTTCGCAATTCTCTAAAACCTACCCCTGCCCGGCGTCTTGCATCGTGGGATATACCGACATGATTTCTATTCATCGTATATCCTTCCCTCATGATATGCAGCCCGCAATTGCTGCGCGTATTTCATGTTAGGCGGTTGGATATGAAGATCGCCAAACCCGCGGCGCAGGATCTCCACGTTAGCGAAGATCTCCGTATCGATCACAAAGACATACGCCATGGTGCGATAATCTTCATCGGTGGGGGCACTATCAAATTCCAAACGGACGTCTTTATCTTCCAACAATTCCCGAACAAACATAATGGCTTTCTCTTCCCGCGATATTTCTGGGTGGATACGCTTCTCTATCACAAACCCATACTCATCACGCTCTATCTTCTTTCTTTGGGGCGGTTCCCCCCATGCACGCACGCCAATAAGGCTGATCGTCTCACCATTCTCCAAAACGATCGTATCCGCATTAAGCACCCTATCAACCCGGACAGAATTATAGCGACCATGATCAGTCTCATCTAAATTCAACGCTGCCCCCGCAGGCCACGGGCATAGCCATGCAACGGCGATCCATACAATACCTATAAAACGCCAGAAAAAATAAATCATCGTATTGTCTTGTTGTAAACAGATCATGAAGAAAGCCCGGACAATGCTCAATTTTTTCCTAGAGGTTATGGAAATAAAGTGATAGCGAGGGGCGGACTCGAACCGCCGACAGCGGAGGTATGAGCTCCGTGCTCTAACCACCTGAGCTACCTCGCCATTGATGACAATACCATCCTACGTATAAAAAATGGTGTATAAAATTCCGAGGATGATAAAAAGTGACAAAATATAAAAATCATTAAAATAAAAAAAGTCTTTGATTTTCTCATCGAGGGTATACACGACCGGCTGTTCCTTCTGGGCCACGTGGTCGCTTTTACGTAGCGCCAATACCTCGCTACGCTTGAGGCGCAGAAATTTGTCGGCAATACGGTAAGTGTACAATTTCTTCTCTTCGATGAGATCCATGATTTTAGTCTCCGAAACCCCCAATAACTGGGCTGTCTCACGTACCGAAATGTATTGAGTTGTGGTCATAGCTAAGAACTTCTTACCGGTGATTAGATTATATTAACATATGAGATCCCAGGCCCGCAATCATAGCAGCATTGTCCATACACAAATCTAAACGTGGCAGATAAACGTTGATTCCATCCTCCCGAGCACGCTGTTGTAAATGTTTGCGCAAACTCGAATTGGCAGCAACACCACCACCAATGAGCAGCGTCTTGCTTTTAAGCTTCCGACAAGCTGCCAAGGATTTCTGCACCAAAATATCAACGACACTTTTTTGAAAGGCGTGGGCCACTTGCGCTACCGTTCCACGATGATAAGCGTCCTTTTTTCGCCAATGATACAAAACAGCAGTCTTGATTCCACTGAAACTAAAATTCCATGTCCCCGAGAGCGCCGCGCAGGAAAATGATATCGGTGTTTCTGACACCGTCTTTGCTAGGCGGTCGATGGCTGGCCCTCCTGGATATCCGAGTCCTAGGATACGGGCAACCTTATCAAAGGCCTCACCAGCCGCGTCATCGATGGTCTTCCCCAGCAACTTAAAATGCCGGATGTCTTTTACCCCATACAGGCTAGTATGTCCGCCGGAGACAACCAGGACAACCGCGGGTAAGGTTGGTTGCTCTTCGCACAAGAAATTGGCGTACGCGTGAGCCTCGATGTGATCAACTTCAACCAACGGCTTTCTAAGGGCCCAGGCGAGCGCCCGGGCAAACGAGACCCCCACCAAAAGAGAGCCGATGAGTCCTGGGGCACGCGTGACCGCCACCCCATCGATTGCCCTTATGTCAAGATGCGCTTGTGCCAATGCCTCCTGAACGATCGGATACATAAATTCCAACTGACGTCGGGAAGCAATCTCCGGAATGACCCCGCCGTAACGTTGATGCTCCTTAAGGCTGGAGGTGACAACATTGGAAAGCACTGTCCTCGCATCTCGGACAACAGCGGCCGCTGTTTCATCGCAGGACGTCTCTATGCCTAAGACATGCATGTCACATCTTAATTTGTTGGGTGTCCTGCGTTTTCGGTGCTGGCGAGGATGCCGCCTGTCCAAAATCCTTATACACCCGGATGCCCTTGAGAATGCTCATGGCGCTCTGAACTTGATTGTCAGCGAGAAGTCGCTTATGGATTTCAGTCTCCTTGCTCTCTTCTACAGTCTTTTGTGGGTCTTGTGTTTCCTGGATATTTACGTCCTGAAAGACTTTATCAATCTCTTCTTGACGGTCTCCTTTGCCTTCCTCAGGAAGAGGTGTCTGCAACTCCACGACAATATCCGGCACAATACCGATCCCATGGATGGAACGCCCGGAGGGCGTAAAATAGGTACTTGTCGTTAAGCGTAACCCTGAGCCGTCCGGCAGCGGGATGACCGATTGGACAGAACCTTTGCCAAACGATTTTACCCCCACGATGATGGCACGCTTATTGTCCTGAAGGGCACCAGCCAGGATCTCACTTCCCGAGGCACTACCTTCATTGATGAGTACTACCATAGGCCACTGTACAAGGTGCGTCTTATTGGTAGAACGTACTATCGTATCCTGACCAGGCCGGCGTCCTTTGGTTGAGACAATGGTCTGTCCGTCCGCTAAGAATTCTTCCGTGATGCTGATCGCTATATTGAGTAACCCACCAGGATTATTGCGCAGATCCAAAATCAGACTGTCGGCCTCTTGTGCTATTAACTCCTCCAAGGCCTTGCGAAACGCCTTGGCGGAATCCTCTCGAAACTCCGTAAGACGAATATAGCCGATGCGATCCTCCAGAATCTGTGTATTCTTCACATCCTGAATTTGAATGACCTCGCGCACGATGGTAAAATCCAATAGCTTAGATTCCCCCTCCCGCAGGACCGTAATTTTGACAGGGGTCCCTGGCTTTCCACGCAATTTCTTGACAGCGTCATTCAGGGACAAATCTTTCGTTATTTCATTTTCAATTTTCACAATACGGTCCCCTGCCTTGATACCAACACGCCAGGCTGGTGTATCCTCCAAAGGGGTAATGATCGTTAGCAGTCCATCGCGAATTGAGATCTCGATTCCTAATCCACCAAATTTGCCTTCTGTCTCGGTCTTGAGATCCTTGTATTCTTCCGGATCAAGAAATTGACTATGCGGATCAAGCGAGCTCAGCATCCCTCGCAGTGACCCATAAATCAAATCCTTGGGGGTCTTCTCCTCAACGTAGTCAGCCTGAATCGTCGTCAGGGTATGACTATACAATTCTATTTCTGAGTAAAGATCATCTTTGGTCTCACGGTCTATCTGGGAAATACCCGATGTCACGACTAACAAGACCGTACCAATGCTGACAACAACGAATATCAACCGTTTTATCATCAATAAGCCTCCGTTATACTGCTCCCCAATAATTTATTCCTAATAATTGCCCCGATCATTTTCGGGTTGGCCTTGCCCTGACTTTGGCGCATGGCCTGTCCCACCAGAAATCCGACAGCAGATTCCTTGCCAGCGCGGATGGATTGCACCACGGATTCATTCTGACAAATCACGTCCTCCACAATCTTTATTAAAGCAGCACTATCGGAGAGCTGTGCCAACCCTCTTTCCTCGATGACAAGAACTGCGCCCTTACCCGTATCCAACATATATTTAAGCGTCTCTTTGGCAGCTAAATTGCTCAAGACATTCTCAGCCATCTTTTGCAGAAGAACAATGAAATCCTGTGGTGTGACACGCATGTCCTTTAGGCCAACTTTACGTGCGTTCATCTCCTGTAGTAGAGGGCCGCTCAGCCAGTTTGCAATCTTCTTGGTATCTCCATACAATTTGGCGCAGGCCTCAAAAAAGTCCGCAATATCCTGGTCGGCAGCAATAATATTGGTATCATATTCCGAAAGCCCGTAAGTCTGGCGAAGACGTTCGTATTTAGCACGTGGCAATTCCGGGACAGAGCACCGGATAGACGCGATCATGGACTCCTCCAATACAAATGGCACTAAATCTGGCTCGGGGAAATAACGATAATCGTGTGCCTCCTCTTTACTGCGCATAGGCAATGTGAGCGCCTTTGCGTCATTCCATAGGCGCGTTTCCTGGACAACGCGAGCGCCAGATACCAAAATTTCCTGCTGACGTCTTTCCTCAAATTCCAGGGCAGCACGCACTGCCTTAAAGGAATTCATATTTTTTATCTCTACCTTGGTGCCAAACGAACTGGTGCCCTTTATGCGTAACGACACATTGGCATCACAACGCAGACTCCCTTTCTCCATATCGCAATCAGAGACATGGAGATACTGAAGCGTTAATTTAAGCGCCTGCAGATAATCGTACGCCTCCTTAGCTGACCTTAGGTCCGGTTCAGAGACGATCTCCATTAAAGGCGTTCCCGTGCGGTTATAATCAACGAAACTACTGTTGGTCTGATCATCATGGATAAGTTTTCCGGCGTCTTCCTCTAGGTGGGCACGTTTGATGCCAATCCTTTTGGTTGTACCGTTTTCATCAGCGACCAAGAGATGCCCGTCTTGGGCAATCGGCTTATCGTATTGGGAGATTTGATAGCCCTTGGGTAAATCAGGGTAATAATAATTTTTGCGGTCAAACTTAACTAAGGTGTTAATCCGACAATCCAATGCTAACGCAACCTTGATGGCATATTCTAGGGCCTTTTGGTTTAAGACCGGCAACGCCCCTGGCAATCCCAAGCATACCGGACAGGTCTGGCTGTTGGCCTGTTGACCAAAGACATTCGCGCAACCGCAGAAGATTTTCGTCTGGGTGCTAAACTGCAAATGAACTTCTAGGCCAATGACAGTCTCATATCTTTGTTCCATGGCCGGCATCATAGGGGGGGCCTCTTTTTATGCCACGGCGTACTCTGTTCATACGTGTAGGCTATGCGAAACAGCATCTGTTCCCCAAAAGGCTTGGCCAAGATTTGTAGGCCGATCGGCAAATGTTCCTTAGAAAACCCGCAGGGGATGGAAATTGCTGGAATACCACTCAAATTCGCCGAGATTGTGTACACATCCGACAAATACATGCTAAGAGGATCAGCGATTTTCTCCCCCATCTTAAACGCTGTTGTTGGTGCCGTGGGAGTTATGATCGCGTCAAATTTTTCAAAGACACGGTCGAAATCCTGCTTAATGAGGGTGCGCACCTTCAATCCCTTTAGATAGTAATCATCATAATAACCTGAAGATAACGAGTATGTCCCTAGCATAATGCGACGTTTTGCCTCATTGCCGAAGCCGAGATCCCGCGTTTCCTCGTACATATCGATGAGGGGTGTTTTACGTACCTGCGGTGGTTGGCGACGCAGGCCATACTGAACGCCGTCATAACGTGCCAGATTGGAACTCGCCTCAGCGGTCGCGACAATATAGTAAGTCGCAATCGCGTACTCGGTATGAGGCAATGATACATCTTCGAAAATAGCGCCCTTGCCACGTAATACCTCGATTGCCGCCATAATCGCCTCTTTCACATCAGGATCAATACCGGCAACAAAATATTCCTTAGGGATTCCAATCTTCAGCCCCTTGACGTCCTTAATCAATGCCTTAGTGTAATCGGGGACAAGGACGTCTGCTGAGGTGGAGTCCCGTTCATCATATCCAGCAATGATCCCCAAGAGCATGGCCGCATCCTGAACGTCTTTGGCGATCGGTCCAATTTGATCCAGGCTCGAGGCAAAAGCAACAAGCCCATAACGGGAGACGCGGCCGTACGTCGGTTTCAAGCCAACGACCCCGCAAAACGCTGCTGGCTGACGAATAGAACCCCCCGTATCTGAGCCCAAGGCCCAAATGGCTTGGTCGCTGGCAACAGCGGCTGCCGAGCCACCGCTGGATCCACCAGGCACACGCCCTGGGTCCCAAGGATTGCGCGTAGGGCCATAACACGAATTTTCCGTCGATGACCCAAAGGCGAATTCATCCATATTGGTACTACCGACCAACATTGCCCCGGTCTTCTTAAGTTTCTCAATAACGGTTGCATCATAAGGCGGCTTAAACCCTCCGAGGATCCGCGAACAGCACGTTGTTGGCTCTCCCTTAATGCAGATATTGTCTTTGATGCCGATGGGGATGGGCACACGCGCCGTTGCCGGATCCCATCGGTTCTCATTTAAGAACAAACGTACATAGGCCCGGATATGGTCATCTTTTGCCTGAACCTGATCAAGGACAGCATCAAAGGCCTGTTGCGGCGTTGCCTTCTCTTGCCGGATTAACTCTAGGATTTCATGGGCAGTGGCCTCGTTTAGTTTCATTAAATCACCTTCGGGACCTTTAAAAAGCCATTTTGCTGCTGAATAGCCAACTGCATAACCTCTGCTTGTTTTAAGGAGGACCTTACTTCATCACATCGATAAACATTTTTTAAGGGCAATACGTGGCTAGTCGGATCAATCTCGCGCACATCCAAACGCTCGAGTTTGTGCACGTAATGCAAAATACCTTCCAAGTCTTTGGTCAGGTGTTGGGTTTCTTCTTTCTGCAGATGAACCCGAGAGAGGCTGGCGATATATTTAACATCATCTTGTGTAATAATCTTTGTCGCCCTGGTCATGCGTACATTATCCTTTTTGTGAAGAAAATATCTTTATACTAACATCAAAGCGAATGCCTGACAAGTGCGGGCTTTCCTAATGCGGGCTTTCTTAATTTAGTCTTTAAGTGGTTCAATTTAATTTTTATATCTTCCGGGATCGCCGTTGCCTTAAAGTCCGCAGTCAAGCTGACCAAGGCAACCTGCGCCACGACCAAGAGGCGTTGACTGCCTTTGATGTAAATATTTTGCTCGAAAATGAGTTGCGCCGCTTTCACCTCCACCAGCCGCGCGTCGCAGATAATCGTGTCCCCGTAGCGCGCTGGACTTTTGTAAGTTATAGAACATTGACGTACCGCGTACAAAAATCCAGACTTATGCAACTGTTGCACGCTCATCCCAATCTGCTCTAGAAGTTCAGTGCGGGCCTCCTCTAGGTATTTGAGATAATTGCCATAATATACAACCCCGCCGGCATCCGTATCATGATAATAAATCCGTTTTTCCATAAGTTGGCTTCCCTTCCTGCTTAAATTGTGTTCAAAGTTCGTTCTTTAATTTTTTAAACGTTTCTTTTGTAAAAATTAAAAGCTTCTCTAGGGGGTAACAATCTATTATCCCATTCCCGATAATTTAATACATAATTCTTGATCAAATACACAGGCTATGTTAATGTATAAACAATCAAGGGATGATTTTGAGTTTAATCCCTTGCCCACAGCGGTGGATTAAATGAACTTTATTTAATTAACGCAACAAGAATAGGGCTCATTAAAGATAGAACGATTGATGTGCTCCGAATCTTCACCATCGCAAAAAGAGACGCTTGGCTCCCCTGACAGACGCTATTTCCCACGCTGGAAATCTGAAAATTCCATCCTATATAAAAGCGATCATGATCCGAGTATACGCTACAACCACGGTTACACAACCGACCTAAGCTGCGCTGGCGCACGCCTATCCCTTAAAGAACAACTCCCTATCAAGTGTAAATTAAAATTAACGATACAACTGTCACCACAAATAAATGTTGAGTTGCATGGAGTCGTTGTTTGGCAAACTACAAGTACTTGCGAACCAAATCCAACGTATCAAACAGGGATTTCCTTTTATGAAACAAGCAGTGCCGTCCAAGACCTAATCTTAGAGCACGTCCTCGAGTTCAATCGCCCCAAGGTCCTCGAACAGTGGTACCAGGGTTGGACGGGTGTGCACGCCCTATCCCTCCTTATTGGCCAAACGCACGTAATCTTTCAAACTCAGATCCTGTGGTCTTAACCATGGATCAATCTCTAATCGGCACAGAAGTCTTTCAGTTTCTCCGGTACTGTAGATGGTAGCGAGGGAATTACGGATGGTCTTACGCCGCTGATTAAAACAGGAACGGATCAACTTAAAAAGAAAACCTTCGTCATAGGCCTTCCATAATGGTTCCTGCCTTAATTTTAAACACATAAAGCATGAATCCACCTTCGGTGCCGGCGAGAAGGCCCCGGGCGCGATTTTAAACAAACGTTGTGGCTGCGCATAATATTGCACGAAACAAGACAGCGAACTGTACTCTCTGGTTCCAGGGGTTGCCACGATACGGTTACCATATTCCAATTGAACGGTCATATAAAAAACAGAGAATTGGTGCCGGTAGGTCAGCACTTTCTCAATGATGGGGGTTGCAATATTGTACGGCAGATTACCAATGACCTTCATGCGCCGGGGCAACTCGATGAATGGATACCTCAGGATGTCGGCATGCACGACCGTTACATTAGACCCCTCAAGCTGACTTCTAAGTTGTCGGGCGAGAAAATCATCTTTTTCAATAGCGTAAACACGCTGCACCCAACTGGAAATAGGATACGTTAGAATCCCTTTGCCTGGTCCTATCTCGAGCACGAGATCGTCTTTTTTAAGATCGCAGGCCCTGATGATCCTATCGCGAGTCCGGGGATTCACTAAAAAATTCTGCCCAAGGGATTTCTTGGGGAAGAACGCTGTCAAGAGCTCATTCCTGACTTGTGCATGGGGCACACCCTCCAATAGGCAGATGCAAGGACAAGGCTAGCTGGGCTTAGGTTCTATTGATTTAAACGGCGCTGACAACAAATACAAATTAAGCTCAAGGGTGATCTTGAGATTGGTTGCCGCCGCTGTCTCCTTGCGCATTTCCAATCTTTCAACGGTTACATAAGCCGGTAGAGATTCTTTGAGGATCTCTATATATCGCCCCAAATCTTTATAGCTGCTTGTCAATTCAATCGTTACAGGCAATATCCGACAAATCTTCCCATCTATATCTACATTTTTATTTTCAGCATCAAGAAAATCTGCCTTAGGTTGAGATTTCATCATAATAATGACAATACGGTGCGTCCGGGCGAGGTCGGAAATCAACCGCAAGGCCTCCTCTTCTTTCGCTGGAAATTTAATGTCTAGCTGACGCTCCCTATCTTTTAATAAAGTGATCCATTCGGTCGGTGACTGTTCGTGACCGACCAGCGCCTCAATTTTTTCTATCCGACTCTGCATCACTAGAAACTCATTCTTCAACAGGCTGGCCTTGCGCAGGGTTGGCACGTAAACAAAAATTCCCACGCAGGCTATTAACAGCGCCATGATCATTATGCTGATCACTTTTTTCTGGAACGGACTAATGTCTTCCATGGGAAACTAAGCGTGTCATTTGATGTACGTCTCTTCCTGCCCCGCACAGGCATCCTATGGTGCGTCTGCATCCTTTAAAAGATGCTATTGGGAAGAAAGGGTCAATCACAATGTAGTTCAATCGAGATCTCGAACCTCTGAACTATCTCCATTCTCTGCGATGATATCAAAGTGACCTCTTTAAAAAACAGTGATGATTCCAGCTGTTGCATAAAATTGATCAATACCTTTTCTGCGACATCCTCGGGGGCCATGACACCGCCCCGCAAGATTAAATCATGCTTGCCCTGATCCAAAGAAAATTCGTCGAGAATAATTTCCTGCGGTACAAACCCGCTTATAACCTTTAAAACACCATCCACCGGAACCCTTTTCGACTGGATCTTTTTTATCAAATCTTCTTTAAATCGGATATTGCTTTCTGATACGCCAATTTTATCGATCGTCTCCAGATAGTCCGATGCCTGTTTGATCCTATTTTTATAATGATAAACCTGAAATTGGGCGCTCGATAATGAAATAAAAAAAATAGCTCCCCCTATTACAGTAGCCAGACGCCAGGCCTCTCTTTGGATCTGCTTAAGTCTCTTTGCCCTTACCTCTGAAGGCAACAGATTAATGACACCAGGACAACTCAGGGCAGCCCCCAAGACATTAGCCATTTGCCTTGGATCAGTTTTATTTGTCTTATGGCTAAGTGCCATGCCTACCTCAACACAGGCAGGCGCTGATAGATAAGAAACCGGCACGGCCAATTCCCTGCTCAGATATTTATCTAAATTCTTTAAATTAGAGCCACCGCCTGTCAAATATAATGCCGCAGGCCTAGGGGAATTAAAGTTCGCAGCAAAATATTCGAATGAAGAATTTAAATCCCTTACCAGTGTCTCTAAAAGCGGTCGCAAGAGCGATATAATCTGTGCTGCTTGCAGCGTATGGTGGACAACTTCTTTTTCGCTCTCAGGGATACCAAAGGTACTTTCGATATCCTCTGCCTGAGCAATTGAAAGTTCGATCCTATCTTCACCAGACACGATAACCTCGGTTAAAGACTGCGTAAACTTCTCCCATGAGATGGGCAACCTTCTTACAAAATTCAATTTGTTATTTAAATAGATACTCAAGGTCGACCCCTTGTAATCAACGGCTAAGACCGCCGATACCATGGGATTGTTCGGAAAATATGTCAAGAGATGTGCATAACTAAAAGTGCTACTGGTAATGCTCCATGGTTCCAGTTGACATTGATGAACGATGGATAAATATTGATCGATCGTATGTTGCATCGCCACAATAAATACAATACCTTTGTTCCTATTGTCCTCGTTATCGGTATAATCATCCACCCACTGCCAGTCGATAATGCTTTGATCCAGATCAAAAGAAACGACGTCTCTCAATTTCCATTTGGCCGCACTACGAATCTCCTTGTCAGGGATCATCGGCATGGTAATAAATTTAATAGCAACGGAATCCGCATCGGATATACTGATCATGACGGTCTTCTTATCAATGAGATTCTTGCGAGTGAACTCACCAATAAAATGGACAAGCGCTTGCTGATTCTTTGCCTGCGCAGGCATATTTCTTTGCACATCATAGGCCAACAGCCTCAAGCCAGAAGGTATGGTCTCGACATACGCGATCTCGGTTGTGCCCTGGCTAAAATCAATAACCAGGAATTGCTGCGGTTTTCTGTTCCAATAGCCTAGCTCAAGTAGTCTCTCATAAATGTGCATAAAAAACTCTCTTTGTTGAATCTTGGTGCTGTGCCCTATGAGGGACTGGAAGGGCAACTTACTGAAATTTCTTTACCGCAATAGAGGTGCTCTGCTCCGAGCGGCCCTCCCACTCCTCGGCCCTACCAGAGCCGGAGGTAGCAATCAAGGTTATTTCAATCCTGCGCACATTAGCTGCTGCACCTGGTGTCTGTTCACTGCTATCAAAATAGGCAAAGAGGGCCCCATTTTTTCCAGTCATCGTTACACCGTTCGCTGGGGTATAATAAGGAATCAGTTGATCGGGCGCCCCATTCATAGAACGGTAAACTTTATTGCCAACGAGGCGATAACGAATAACTTGATTATCCTGGTTGTTAAAAGTTATTTCATTGGGATTAATATTGGTTATACTTTTGCTGAAACGCAAGCCCTTTCCCTGAGGATCCCCCTCAATCATAATATCCAAGACATCGGTAGCCAGCATGTCCATATTGAGCTGGTTGGGGATAAAGACCATACTGCGCACCAAATACGTCATGATAAAAGATCCACCAAGGCCAAGAATGCCAATGATACCCATCACCATGATGAGCTCAACCAAGGTAAATCCGCCTTTGCATTTATATGCCATAGGTGATATTCCTCACAAGATACGTCGCCAGACTAGCTGAGACGGCTGAACTTCCCTTTTTGGTGACCGTAACGGTAACGCGTTTTAGACTCTCTCCAATCGTACAGTCTCCTTGAATACAGGCGACCGTTCGGGTAACATCATAATTATATGCTGGATAATCAGGACTTAAATGAGTGCCCACCGCAATTTTAGGATCAGTGTAATTCATATTATTGACCATTTCCATCTCAAAACGCGCCAGATTAACGGCCAACGTATGGTCCTGCGATTGCAGGACACTTTCCAAATGCTGACTGACCAATAGGGCCAAGGGAATTGCCATAATACCGAGCACCACCATCGTCATGATGAGCTCGATTAAGGTAAAGGCCTGTCTTGGCCTGTGCCAGCGGCGGCCATAAGATAATTTAAGGAGTGGCGCGGAAATCCTCAATGGTTCCTGTGTTGGCATTATACTGTGCCCTTATTGTCCTGGATAGGCCTGATCCCTTTGTCTGACCTGTTGCCTGGACGCTAAATCTGAAACTATTGGAGGCTGGATAGAGTTGCTGCGTCTGTACTGAACCATCGCTCATTACAAACTGGACGTCTATTTGTGAAACCCCAGCCATACTCCCACTAAATATAAAATAGTTTAACGGATATTTGGTCGGTATGGTATCCAAAGTAAAATTATTTATATTCGCATCCGCGGGCGGGGCCAAACCCTGGGTATTCAAAAATAGGCGTCCATTGTTAATCCAAATTTCTTTCAATCTATTGCCGTTAGGCGGCCAATCCACTATCATGCGGTCGATTGTAATCGTGTTGGAATTGGTCGCGTTTTGAATAAGAAGACCGCTCAATCGCCTTGAGTCATTGGTCAGGGCGGCTTGTGTGGTGTCTACCATCAACAAATTGGCGGGTGTTGCGCTAAGAAGAAAATGATCATTCGCGTCTAGATCCGTTCGGCCTAGACCAATGTAACCATTAGCTGCTATATCCCTGGACCGATAGGAATAGATGGCGTGATGAATGCCTGCCTGGGCAAGATAAACTGCCTTGGCGCTGATTCGCTTTGTTTCTGCCTGAGAAAGTCTTTGGATAATGAAGGTGGTTACGCCTAAGACCGCGATGGAGGTAACAACGATCAGGATAACCGCTGTTGCCAGAATCACGCCATGATCGTTTAAAGAGAAAAATCTTATGTTATTACTTGAATTGGGCAAGTTTCACAGAGGATGGCTTAGACGTCTTAGCTCTCTTGCGTAAGAAAACCCCAACCACGCCTTAGGCGTGGTTGGGGCCAATGAACAAAAATAACCCAAGCATTATTGGAATGAACCGACCGCAGGCACATAGGTATATGAAGCCCCTGTAGGCCCTTTATATACCAAGGGCGCCGTTTTTATCCAGCCGGAGGTGATGCCTCCTTGTGATAAAACATTGACAAAACAGGGATTGGTCTTCGAGCAGGGGTTATTAGTTGCTGAATCCAGGGTCGGAGGATAAGCCGGTATAACTTGAGCGGCATGATAGGTTGATATACCGGCCCGCACACCACCCAATACGCCTTGTTCAGCGGATGTGTTAGCGCGTACTGATAAATCAGTGAATTTTGGTATCGCCACCACCGCCAGAATAGCCAAAACCACGATAACCATAATCAATTCAATCAAGGTAAATCCTTTGCTTTTCCTGTTCATTAATTAATCCTCCTTCTATTAGTGGTGCCAAATCATCGTTAGAATAAAT
>SBBO01000011.1 GCA_005239675.1 Planctomycetales bacterium | reverse complement strand
TTCTTCTATAATTTTATAAGGTAAGCAGGGGTATAACGACCTTTGCTTAATATTGACTTCCTTAATTTCTTTAGTTGTGCAAAGGTCAATAGAAAATCCAATGGTATCAGGTGAGCGCTGCCATGAGTCGGCCGATAGAGCGGATTTCGGCATCTACCAGGTCCAGGTCGTGATCGAGGATAATCTGCAGATGCTTGCGGAAGGTCTTGAGTGTTTTGGGGAGGGCCTCTAGCTCATGGCGGATTCGCCTCAAGAAAAGAATCCGGCCCCGCAACTGGCGTTTGGCGATACCTTTTTCAACATACTGCAAGAAATACAACGACAAATCAATATTAAAATAGGGCCGCTCAATTGACAGAAAACTTTCCGTAATAAGGTGGTCAAATATTTTTTCCCCCTTAGCAGTCAAGCAATATACATATTTCTCCGGCCATTTCCCCTCCCGGCCGACGTCTTTTTTGATAAGACCAAGCTTTTCCATCTTTCTAAGTGGATAATAAATGGACTTGATCTTTAAACCAACGAATGGAAAAAGATCCTCTTCGATAAGACGCTTGATTTCATAACCATGTTTGGGGCCGTCTTTAAGCAATCCCAAAAACAACAATTCATGTTCAATCATAATGGCAGATGTTGGTTAAAAGGCGTTGATCGGCAAACCCTCCCCTGGTGGGGACTTTTGGTCTGCAGGAAGAAAATGTTTGTCTAGTTCATCAAAAACAGCCTTGGCCACTTTTCTCTTGGCCGTGTTACTTAGAGAAGCGATTTCGATCTTGCTCGAAGAAGGGCTAATCCCATCAAAAAAGATGCCAACCTCGGTTGTGTCCACATTGCCCACTATCCCTATGACCACGATATACCTGTAATGAGGATCTTTTAAAAAGACATCAAAGAATTTTCCTTGCTGGATTGGTACTTGCGGCGTCCCTGACAATGTTGGTATGGATGATGTTGCGGTCGTCGCCGGTTCCGGAGATTTTTGTTGATTACGTTCAAGGCTAAGTACCGCCTCAAAACATTGCGACAGACTGCATGGGTAGGTCTTGTGTTCGCCATGACGGCGGGCACGCTCTAAGGCCTGGGTGGATGTCCCTAAAATCTTTTTTGCCGTTTCCGTCAATTGCGCGCATCCAGCCGCGAAAAAAAATAGAATCGTGAGGCATCCATAAAATAGCGATCTGAACATAACGGCAATTATAGCAAAAAACAATCCCTAGGGAAGTTTTTTATCCTAAGGCTCATCTCTTGGTAGCGCCGGACCTGGACATCTCATCAAGCTGAATTCTAAAATCTTCACAAATCTTCTCTAGTCCAAGGGCCTGCACCCGTTGTTTAGTCAATTCATATTGTAAAATTTTCTCTTTCTCCAACAAAAAAATGTTAAAATCTTTGACCTTCGCGAGATCCTCTTGCAGGCTGGCGCGCGTGCGTATAAGCTCCTCTCGCTCCCTCTGAAGCTCACGCAGCCTCGCCATCGCCCTGACCAGCTGTTGATCAAGAATCTCCTTCTCGTGATGAACTTGGTTGGCGACCTCTAGGCTCGCCCTCAAGCGCTCTATCTGCTTTTGGCGCTGTTCCCCATGGTCGCGCAACTGTCGATTCTCATCCTGCCCTTGCGTCAACTGGGCAGTCAATTGGGCCTGCTGCGTAATGGCCTCCTGGCGCAGCTGCGCGAACTCTTTGCCGCATTGATCAATTTTAGCGATATTTTCTTGTTCATCACGACACAGACGTTCATACGACTGGCGTACCGTCTCGATTTCCACGGTCAAGCGTTCTAATGCCACCTGTTTTTCTTCTATCTGTCGTTTTAACTTATTGTTGTCTTGAGTTAGTTGCGTGGTTGTCTCTTGGTCTTTTGCTGCCGTGACCGCTGCTTGTGTCTCTAGGGTGCGGAGCTGTTGTTCCAGGTTGGCAATTTTTTGTGCCTTCGGCTCCATCGTCAGCGGGGCCGGAGACACAGATACCTCCTGCACCGCTCCCAGGGCAAAATGTTCCACCACGACCTTTGCTGAATAACTTCCTTCAGGGTGCTGGGACGACCCATTCCATTGCCTGATTTCCTCTAAATCGGTCATGGCAATGACCTCCTCATCTTTAATCCCACGCCACACTCTAATCAAAAAAATAGACCCAAAGAGAAATAACGCAACAACCATCAGCACAAAAAAATACCAGAGTATATTCTCTTCCATTTTAATCTAATTACCAATACCGGTTATCTTTGAGATACCCCGCATAATCGGCAACAGCCGTCTCCAGCGATGTGGAACGACGGGTGTATCCGACCTTGCGCAACTTGGTTATGTCCGCTTGCGTAAAATACTGATACCGTTTTTTTAGGTGCGCAGGCATGGCAATGTACTCAATGTCGGGCTCTTTACCAACAGCGGCAAAAAGCGCCCGAGCTAGCTCATTCCATGTCCGCGCCGTACCGCTCCCCACATTGAAAATGCCGCTACAATTAGGGTGATCCAAGAAAAATAAGACCACCTCAACTGCGTCTTTGACGTAAATAAAATCCCTTTTCTGCTCACCATCCTTATAATCCTTGCGGTACGATTTAAAAAGCGCCATGCGGCCTTCTTTAGCTATGCCTTGATAGGCCTTGGCCACGACACTACGCATATCCGACTTATGATATTCGTTGGGGCCAAAGACATTAAAGAATCTTAATCCAACGACCTTAGCGGCGAGACCATTATCCAAGACCCACAGGTCAAAGTCCTGTTTAGACTGTCCATAAAGGTTAAGCGGTTTGCACCGACGGATCGTTGCGTCATCATCCTTATATCCGGCAGAGCCATCCCCATAGGTCGCCGCTGAACTAGCATAAATAAATCTAATGCCGCGGCGAAGTGCCCATTGCGCCAAAGAACGCGTGTATTCAAGATTGTTCTCCTTAAAATACCGCGCATCCTGTAGGGTCGTAGAACTGCACGCCCCCATGTGAATCACCGCCTCGGGACGTTCCACCCAGCGGTCACGCACGACAAGATCCAAAAAGTCCTTTTTGTCGTAATATTGGATGTAGCTTTTACGCTCTATATTCTTTTTTTTGAATTCATCGAGATGATCAACGAGAACAAGGTCTTTTTGACCGCGCTCATTGAGTCTGGCCACAATGCAACTTCCGATAAAACCAGCCGCGCCGGTAACAATAACCATTAGATAAGCTCCCAGAGATTCTTCATCACTTGAATTTTAACATAGCCCAACAGGGATAAACAAGGCAATTTACCATCATTGGCGGCTAGCGGTGGATAATCCTATGAGATTCTTGAGTAAGATCGTGTAATTTCTGGGTGAGGCGCTGGGTAATCTGGGTTGTAAGCAAACGCCATTGCCAGTTCCCTTGAGTCGTGGCTGGCTTGTTGAAACGGGCCTCCTGTCCTAGACCAAGTACGTCCTGGAGGGCCAAAATAGCGGTATCGGCCGAGGACTTCATGGCTAGATCCACGAACGCCCAATGAACGTCTTGAGCACAAACAGGCCGGTTAAGATACGCTAAGAGATTTTCCTTTTCCTTGGCTGTTGCATCATGATCAAACCATCCCTGAACCGTATTATTATCGTGTGTCCCTGTATAAACCACACAGTGGCGTTCAAAATTATGAGGAAGATAAGGGTGTTTTTCCAGATCTTCCCCAAAGGCGAACAAAAGGACTTTCATGCCAGGAAGGTCGTGGCGCTTCATGATCATTCGGACATCGTCCGTGATAATCCCCAAATCCTCAGCAATGAGAGGCAAGCATTTAAAATGTCTTTTTAGGGTGGCAAAGAAGTCGTCCACGGGAACTTCCCTCCATGCGCCACGCGATGCCAAGGGCTCCCCCCATGGGATCTCCCAGTACTGGACAAAGCCACGGAAATGGTCGATGCGTACGTAATCGTAAAGTCGTAAATTATGCTTAAAGCGCGCTATCCACCACGCATATCCCGATTCTCGCAACCTGTCCCAATCGTACACAGGATTGCCCCAACGTTGCCCTGTCACGCTGAAATAATCCGGTGGGACGCCAGCCACCCCTCGGGGTAGACCCTGATCATCCGTCTTAAAATTGCGTGGATCCACCCAGGCATCCGCGCTATCCCAGTTGACATAAATAGGCATATCACCGATCAGCTGAATTCCCCGCTCTTGACAATACCTTTTTAATCGCTCCCATTGTCGGAAGAAAATAAATTGCAGGAACTTGGCCTGGGTAGTCGATTCCTGGAAACTAGACGTAAAATCACTCAAGGCCCCTTCTTGATGGTCTTTGAGCGCCTTGGGCCAGTTTATCCAGGGGAGGCCCTTTAAGGATTCTTTAATCGCGACAAACAACGCGTAGTCTTCCAGCCAAAAATCATTTTTGCGCACAAATACCTGAAACTCGCGATGGAGCTGATGGTTGTGCTTGAAATGCTCATAAGCCCTGGCAAGTAGCTCGCGCTTGAAAGGAGCTACGTTATCATAATCAACACGGGCAATCGAGAACCGCGGCAGATCGCGCGCATCTTTTTCGGACAAGAAACCATCCTGGACCAATAGTTCCGGACTAATCAAGAGGGTATTGCCCGCAAAGGCAGAGAAACTACTGTAGGGAGAATGCTGATAGGCCCCCTCCGTTGGATTCAAGGGGAGGATTTGCCAAAAACTTTGTCCGGCCTGGTCAAGAAAATCGACAAACCCATAAGCCGCTGGACCAAGATCCCCTATCCCAAATGGGGAAGGCAAGGCTGTGATTGGAAGTAATATGCCGCTACGCCGCTGTCCCATGACGCCCAAGACCATTATACAAGAAAAAGATCATACGCCACTCCCAACACAAGCGACATAACACTAATCAATCCAAGATACACGCCGAGAATTCTTCCACCGAACTCTTTCTTAATGACCAGCATAGTGCCATAACTGGTGATGGGCCCAACCAAGAGATAACAAAAGGCCTGACCCGAGGTCAGGCCGCTTTTGATCAAGGCATCCGCCAAAGGGACGCTAGCCGTTGAACAGGTATAGTCCAATAACCCAAAGATTAGAACAAAGCCGTAACCTATAGGGCCAGTCAAATACGTATGGATGTATCCACGTAGCGGCGTAAACGACACGATAAGGCTGGCAACGGCAATGGCAAGAAGTATCTCTAGACCTATTGCCCTCGGTAAGGTAATAAAAGCGTATTTCAATGCATCCGGTATTTTTCTCAAGAATGATTGGTGCGTAGCAGGCGCGTCCTCGCATTGGTCGCAATGCCCTGGTGGCAACGGCAAAGAAACGCCCTGAACGGATGCCGTAATCCCATCGCCCACAATGCCAATCACCAATGCCATCATCATAGCGGCAAAGAAGATGGCGATCGTAAACGTCGTCCCCAGCAGTTTCCAGCACACCATCACAGCGGAGATAGAGGTCGCGGGGGTGGCGACCAGAAAAGCAAGAACCGCGCCCAGGCTAGCCCCGCGGCGCCTGAGCGTAACCGCAACCGGCAATACCCCTATACAGCACAGCGGTAAGACAGCGCCCACGATAGAAGCGATACCGATGGGCCGGATTCCAGAACCCCCTAGATGACGTTCGATCATCTTGCTTGGAAAAAATTTATAAAGAACCCCGGCCAGCAAAAACCCAACAATCAGAACAAACCACAATTCCTGTAGATAATGAAAAAAGGTGTGAATAAATAAGTTGAAGAAATCCATGAATGGTCAGTTGTAATAAGTTGATCTATTATAGCGAGTAGGAGGACGATTGGCAAGCCATCCAGCGCTCTACGCCGGGAATGGGATAATAGATTGTTACCCCCTAAAAAAGCTTTTAATTTTTACAAAAGAAACGTTTGAAAAATTAAAGAACGAACTGGCTATCTATCAGC
>SBBO01000031.1 GCA_005239675.1 Planctomycetales bacterium | reverse complement strand
TTGGGACGTCCCTGCTTCTTCTATAATTTTATAAGGTAAGCAGGGGTATAACGACCTTTGTTCTCTAGAAAAAAGACTTAATATTGACTTCCTTAATTTCTTTAGTTGTGCAAAGGTCAATAAGCCATGACAAAGAGAATCCCCCGCAAATATTCCTGCGTTATTACGGACGGTTATGAGCGCGCGCCATCGCGGGCGATGCTACGCGCCGTTGGCTTTAAGGAAAGCGATTTCAAGAAACCTCAAGTGGGCGTTGCCTCCACCTGGAGCATGGTCACCCCGTGTAATATGCACATCGATCAGTTGGCAGTCAAGGCAAGTGACGGGATAGATCAAAGCGGCGGCAAGGCGGTTATCTTTAACACGATCACGGTTTCCGATGGGATTTCTATGGGTTCTGAAGGCATGAAATATTCGCTGGTCTCTCGTGAGGTCATCGCAGATTCGGTAGAAACGGTCGTGGGTGCTGAGGGTTTTGATGGGCTGGTTGCCATTGGCGGCTGTGACAAAAATATGCCCGGGTGCTTGATCGCGATGGCGCGCTTGAACCGCCCGTCAGTCTTTGTGTATGGCGGAACGATTCTACCTGGCTGCTACCGGGGCAAGAATCTTGATATCGTTTCGGTCTTTGAAGCGGTTGGTGCTTACGCGAATAAAAAGATCACACAGAAAGATTTGCGTCATGTGGAGGCCTGCGCGATTCCTGGTCCTGGTTCGTGTGGAGGGATGTACACGGCCAACACAATGGCCAGCGCCATTGAGGCCTTGGGGATGAGTTTACCCAATAGTTCCGCCCAGGTCGCGATTTCTAAGGCCAAGATAAAAGATAGCATCAATGCAGGTAGGGCCGTCATGAATTTAATTAAAAAAGGAATTTGTCCTAAGGACATCATGACGCGCGCGGCCTTTGAAAATGCGATTACGGTAGTGATTGCCTTGGGGGGTTCCACCAACGCGGTATTGCATCTCTTGGCCATGGCGAACGCCATTGACGTGCCACTCTCCATTGACGATTTTAGCTATATTGGAAAGAAGGTCCCGGTCTTGGCGGATTTGAAACCCAGCGGCCGTTTTGTGATGGCGGAGCTGGTTGCTATTGGCGGATTGATCCCTTTAATGAAGATGCTTTTGGATGCTGGATTGCTGCATGGTGATTGCCTGACCGTGACAGGTAAGACACTTCGAGAAAATCTCAAAGGTGTCCGGTCTTATCCTAAAGGTCAGGAGATCATCCGTCCTTTCAATAATCCTATTAAGAGTGAGGGGCATCTGGTTATTCTCTATGGGAACCTGGCCGCTGGTGGTGCGGTCGCTAAGATTACAGGGAAAGAGGCCAATCGTTTTTCCGGTAAGGCCCGCGTGTATGATAGCGAGGAAGCGGCATTGAAACGTATCTTGGATGGCACCGTTAAGACAGGTGATGTCATCGTAATTCGCTACGAAGGCCCCAAGGGAGGGCCCGGCATGCGTGAAATGCTTTCGCCAACCTCTGCTGTGGTGGGGAAGGGATTAGGTAAAGAGGTTGCGCTTATTACTGACGGACGTTTTTCCGGTGGAAGTCATGGGTTTGTCGTAGGGCACATCACGCCTGAGGCGTACGTGGGCGGACCGCTCGCTATTGTCAAGGACGGTGACCCCATTACGATTGATACCGTGAAACGCCAAATCAACCTAGATATCCCAGAAGAGGAAATCAAAGACCGATTAAGCCGCTGGCAGGCGCCTGTCCCGCGTTACACACGCGGGGTGTTGAGTAAATACATGAAAGAAGTAACCTCAGCCTCGCAAGGGGCAGTGACGGATCTAGGATGAGTTCAGTGTCTGGTCTAAAAATCCATCGAGACTTTTAAAGCCCCTGTGTATTTTTCATCAAGAAAAAACCATAGTTTTCATAACGTGAGTTCGCCATAAGCCAGTGAGGCCTTGAAAGAAAGATTGCCGGAATCTTACGAAGAGCTTCTGGATAGGATTAGCCAGTTCAATTGTCCCTTATTGTCCTGGCTGCATTGAACCAAGGGGATCTAAACATTTGAAAATTCTGCGGGCTTGGGTTTACGTTATATAATGAAATAAAAAGTGGTTGGTATGGCCAGTAATTCTTTTGGAAAAATCTTTCGTATCACAACTTTTGGTGAGAGCCATGGCCCTGCCATTGGCGTCATCGTTGATGGTGTGCCGGCGAACCTTGCCTTGGTTGAATCCGATATCCAGTTTGAGCTGGACCGCCGGCGTCCGGGTCAGAGCAAGGTCACGACCCAACGCAAGGAAACGGATACCGTTGAGATCATCAGCGGTATCTTTGAGGGCAAGACCACCGGTGCGCCTATCGCCATGCTTATCCGTAATGAAGACCAGCGCTCGAAAGACTATGCAGAGTTTAAAGATTTATTCCGACCAGGGCATGCGGATTACACCTATTGGGCCAAGTACGATAAGCGGGATTATCGCGGTGGTGGGCGTGCCTCAGGACGCGAGACGGCCTGTCGTGTGGCGGCCGGGACTATCGCCAAGAAGATCCTACGCGAGCATAAAATCTACATCGTCGCTTATACCCTGGCGGTTGGTGAGATTTACGCAAAGAAGAAAGATTTTTCAGTTATTGAGAAAAACATGGTGCGTGCCCCGGACCTAGAAGCGGCCGAACAGATGATCGCTAAAGTCGAGGAGGCGCGCAAGGACTGTGACTCTTTGGGTGGGATCGTGGAGGCCGTGGTGCATGGCTGTCCACCAGGGTTGGGCGAACCCATTTACGATAAACTCAATGCGCGCCTCGCGTATGCCCTCATGTCGATTGGTGCTATCCGTGGGATAGAATTTGGCGTTGGCTTTAAGGCCGCAGCCATGAGGGGAAGCCAACACAACGACAAATTCTATATGGATGGCAATCGTGTGCGCACGTACACCAACAACGCGGGGGGAATCCTGGGCGGCATCGCGAACGGCGAAGACATCATCTTGCGGGTTGCAGTCAAGCCAGCATCCTCGATTGCCCAGAAACAAGAGACCATTTCTAAAGATGGGTTGTCGGCAATTATTGAGGTCAAAGGACGCCATGACCCTTGCATCTGCCCGCGCGTTGTGCCTGTGGTTGAGGCCATGATTGCGCTCACCCTCATCGATTTTCTCTTACTCCACAAGGCCATGCAGCGATGACGACACCAGTGGAATCCCCCGTTGTTCTCATTACCGGGTGCTCCAGCGGCTTTGGACTCTTAACCGCCGCCCGTCTTTCATCCAAGGGGTACCAAGTGGTGGCAACGATGCGCAATCTGGATAAGCAAGATATCTTGATCAGTGAAGTCGATCGACGGGCCGGCAATGTCAACGTAATCCGGCTGGATGTCACGGACAAGGACTCGGTCAGTAATGCTGTCTCTCAGGTCGCATCCCGCTACGAACGTGTGGACATCCTCGTTAATAATGCCGGTTATGGCATCGGCGGTTTTTTTGAGGACCTAACCGATGCTGAAATCCGTGACCAGATGGAGACAAACTTCTTCGGCGTGCAAAACGTAACGCGGGCGGTTATTCCTTTAATGCGGTCTATTCCTAAAAGAAAGGGTAAGCGTGGAAAGATCATCAACATCTCCAGCGTGGCTGGGTTTTCAACTTCGCCGGCTTTTGGTGCCTACAACGCCAGCAAATGGGCGCTAGAGGCCTTTAGCGAGAGCCTACGTTATGAGTTGGCGTTTTTCGATATCGATGTGCTTCTCATTGAGCCAGGCACGTATAAGACGAAGATATTTTATGAGAATGCTAAGTACGCGTCGCTCTTTGACAATCCACAGAGTCCTTATTATTCAATCTCTCAGCATTTAAAAACGAAAGTCATGGGCTATTTAGACAATTGTCATAAAGATCCCGAGCAAATCGCGATTATGGTCGAGAAATTGATCAAGACCGAAAACCCGCCATTTCGTAATATTCCAGATATCGAAGGGCAGATGCTGTACTGGTTGCGGCGGGTCTTGCCGTTTCGATTGTACAGTCGGATAATTCGCGCTTTTTTCTTAAAGGAGTAAAGATGGGGTGATTATACCCCCATACGTTCGTGCAGGAATTCTTCAAGATTGGCGCAGGTAAGATAAGGATTGGTTTTTTTCTGGGAGGCAAGGGTAGCCCACGGGGTTGGGCCGTAATGATGGCCTGGATAAATCATGGTGTCATCAGGAAGTTTTATCAAGACGTTGTACAGGGAGTGGTACATTTTTCTGGGGTCGCTCCCTGGCAGATCGCAGCGCCCACAGCCGTTGATAAAAAGGGTGTCACCGGAAATGAGGACATTTTTATATAGAAACAATTGGCAGCCGGGCGTGTGGCCAGGGGTTAAAAGACATTTGATCTCTATGGTGCCGATTTTAATTTTATGACCATCCTCAACAGGGATTATGTTTTTATGCTCCGGCATTAGAAAAGGGGCTTCATGGCCGGAGATGTAGGCAGGGACATCGTAGCGAGATAAAATTTCATTGAGGCCGTTTACATGATCTGGATGACCATGCGTTAAAAGGATCATGGTTACGGTATAGTTATTTCTTTCAGCCTCGGCACATAGATACCCTACATCCCACGCCGGGTCCACGATGGCAATCTCCCTGACATGTTTGTCCCCTAGAAAATAGAGAAAGTTTGCCATGGGGCCGAGCTCCATTTGTTTTAAGATGAGTTCTGTGGGGATAGGCATGAAAATTATTATACTCAAGCGTAGGATTATGCCAAGGATAACTTTGGGGTTCGCTTAGGATGAGGTTCCCTTGGTAAAACAGGGTAATATTAATATTATGAATTTATTCGGGAATTAAACCTGAACATGCCTAGGAGAGTCACAGGGTTGATCTTATCGAGCCTACTGGCAATGATGTTGGGGTGCGCTGGGACAGGGCGTCCCCCATTGCATGCAGCGCCGAGCCTCTTGTCGCACACAACCCCAGCGATGAATACCGCTGGGTTTTGGCTCAACCACTACCCGAATCCTGATGCTGTGATCTTGTCTGGCAGTGAAATCGTCCGTTTTAATGAACGCATCCGTGAAGAATTTCATTTAATTAAAGATTTATCCCGACCTGCTGTGCCGTTATCCGGCAAAGAATTGCGGGCGCGGTTAATGAAAGGACTCGACGACCTTCAGGGCCGCAAGTTGGTTTTCTTGAGTGGTCGCAGGCCACCCAAGGAATATTGGGCAGCCGCGCGTCACGCGATAAACTTGGACGCTATCCCAGCGCAAGTTCCCCATCAGTATGGCTTAATTGTCAGTTACGCCGACCAGCGGTTTCTGCCATACGAACAAGGGTTGTACGTTAAGGCCAACGACATTGATTTCGACGAATTGCAAAATAGCGCCCTTGATATCGGCACGCCGGTGATCGTTTTACACCACAGTGGGGATGGGAAATGGCTTTTAGTGGAATCATCGACTAGCGTTGGTTGGGTAAGGGCAGAAAATGTTGGTTTGGCGACAGAGGGGCAGGTCAGGCCCTTTTGGTCAGTGCCATTTGTGGTTGTAATCGCGCCCCGGGCGGATCTGTATCTTAATATTGAGATGACCGAATTTTATGGATCTGTCTTGATGGGGGTACGCCTGCCGCTTGGTCAGTGGCATAATCATGGGATGGAAGTCTTGGTGCCACAACGCCTATCTAATGGCACGGCTACACTGACCCCTGTCTTTGTTAGCGCTGATCAAGTTCGAGAAGGATATCTACTGTATACCCCGCGCGAAGTATTGCGGCAGGCCTTGAAGATGGTCCATCAGCCTTACGGCTGGGGCGGGATGTACGGCGCTCAGGACTGTTCACGATTTCTTCAGGAAGTCTTTGCTACCTTTGGGTTAGAGTTACCACGCGATTCAAAAGATCAAATTAAAATTGGTGAAACATTAGCCGCGTGGACAGACACGACACCGGCGACCGAAAAATTGCACCTGCTTGAGGAACAAGGAATTGGTGGCATAACGATTTTAGGCATGAAGGGACACATCATGCTTTATCTGGGCAGCATGGATGGTCGCCCTTATGCGATTCATGCGACCTGGGCGTACCGCACGCCAGGCCCTAAGGGGGATACAACATTTGTCCTCAACCGCGTGGTTGTCTCTGATCTATCTTTAGGGGAGGGCTCTAAGCGTGGATCATTATTGGAGCGGCTCAATGCAGTTAAGATTGTCAGATGACGTTTTCTCAACTCAAATCGGAACGTCGAAGTAAAAATGAATAATAGGAGCGCTATGAAAACGGAGGGGAGAGATGATTATTAAAAAAATCGCATTCTTGGTTGTCATGGTTTTAACCGTTTCACCCAGTTTTGCCCAAACCCAAGAGATAAAGGCCGAATCTAAGATTGTGCGTGTGACCGTGTATCCTGATTCAGCGCTGGTGACGCGTTCTGCGTATCTTGAGATTGATCCAGGCGTACACCAGGTCTATTTTGATGATATTATCCCTGAGATTAACGAGAATTCATTAACCGTTTCCGGGGAAGGGACAGCGCAGGTTAAATTGCATGGGGCCTTTCTTGCGCGCGATTATCTAACGGAGATCGCTGATGAGCGCCTTAAGGTACTTGTCAAAGATATAGAGGCCTTAAACGATCAAATCATTCAAGAAAATAATAAAATTCAGACGATTCAGCTGCAAAAAGATTTTTTGAAGTCTGTTCAGATGTATTCAGGAAACCAAATTCCTAAAGATCTGGTGACCAGGATGCCGGCGGTGACGGAATTGGAAGGTCTTTTAAATTTTATTGCGGTGCAGCATAACCAATTGGACCAGCAACAAACAGGGATTCATTTGAAATTACGTGGGCTGCAGCAACAGAAGGCAGCATTGGAAAAAGAATTAGGGCAATTACGCCAGCCATTATCGAAAATGAAACGTTCCATCGTTGTTAAACTCGAGGGAATAAAAAAGGGCAGCCTTAATCTTAACGTCAGCTATCTTGTCTCTGGTGTGTTTTGGTTTCCTCTGTACGATGCCAGGACTAGTGTCTCAGATAACAGGGTCGAATTGACGAGTTTTGGGATGATCAAACAGACAACGGGCGAAGACTGGATCAATGTATCACTTGCTTTATCAACGGCTAAACCATCCATCAGTGGTCAGCTACCCTATATTGCGCCATGGATTCTCCAGCCTTATCAGCCTATCGAGCCTAATAAGTCGGCTTTTATGGAAGGTAGATTAAGGGCGCCTGCTGCTCGTAAAAGAGAGCAATATGAGCTCGGTTCTTTCGAAGCGGCGTCACCGGAAGAAAAGGTAGAGTCAGATAAACCTTCAAGGCCTGCTGTGATGGCCATGAGCGAAGCTCGTTTTAAAGGCGTATCAGTTTCTTATCAAATGCCGGGCCCCGTGACGGTTAAATCCGATGGCACAGAACATAAAATACCAATTTCTTCGCAAATCTTGAATGCGGTATTTTCTTATAGCACCTTCCCCCGTCTTAGTACGTATGCGTATTTGGGGACCAGGGTTAGTAATCATCAGGAATTGCAACTCTTGGCGGGGGATGTCCATATTTTTCTAGACGGCGATTATGTGGGACATTCCCGTATTCAGAATATCGGCCCGGGGGAGGAGTTTGATCTTTCGCTAGGCATTGATGAGAATGTGAAGGTTGAGCGCAAAGAAGTGGAAAAGAAAGTAGATGATGTCTTGATCGCTGGTATTGCCTCGCCCAATCGTAAGACGTTTTTCAAATACCGTATTACAATCGAGAATTATAAAGGTAGGCCTATCAGCATGATTGTCTATGAGGCGATCCCTGTTTCGGAAAACGAGCGTATCAAAACGAAAGTTACCGATATTAATATTGCACCCAAAGAAAAAGACTGGAATAACCGCAAGGGCATCTGGCGCTGGGAATTTAGCCTTGAGCCTAAGATGAAAAAGGAGATTATGTATTCATTTTTTATCGAACATCCACGGGATATGTCAGTCGAGGGTTTGTGAGGATTGATCAAGC
This sequence comes from Planctomycetales bacterium, assembly GCA_005239675.1. Taxonomy (GTDB): domain Bacteria; phylum Omnitrophota; class Gorgyraeia; order Zapsychrales; family Zapsychraceae; genus UBA10015. Next base: position 12,711 of record SBBO01000031.1, on the reverse strand, counting down.
TCAAGTCTGGGGGCTTCAGGCGCCCTTGATCCAGCCGTTTCGTACTGCCTTAGGAGAACACAAGACACTCGACAATCTGTTGTTTGTCTTGAGGCTGGCTGATGGGACAAAAGGTTATGGTGAGGCAGCGATTGCGCCCCACATCACCGGTGAAACGATTGCGATCAGCCGATATAACCTTAAGGCCGTTGGTCGTTGGCTGCTGGGAAAAGACAGCCGCGATTATTGGGCGATCTCTGGGGTATTGCATGAGCGCTGGTCGAGCAACCCCGCGACGATTGCCGCCGTTGAGACGGCGCTCTTTGATGCCATCGCGCGCCAGCGGGGCTTGCCATTATGGCGGCTATTTGGATCGCGTTGCCGCAAACTACAAACAGACATAACCATTGTCATTGCGGACTTAGATGAAACGAAAGAAACGGTGCGCCGATTCTATGGCCAGGGGTTTCGTCAGTTCAAGGTCAAGATTGGTCAGGATCCGGATTTAGATATCCAACGCGTGGTGGCCGTGCGCCAACTCGCCCCTCTGGGTATTATTTATCTCGATGCCAACCAGGGGTTCGAGGTTATTACCATGCTTAAATTTCTAAAGGCGCTTAGAGTCCTTAAGATCCGTCCGGCGTTGCTTGAGCAGCCGATCCATCACGCCGACATCGAGGGGTTAAAGAGGATCGTTCGGTCAACGGATGTCCCGGTCTGCGCCGATGAAAGCGTACGTAGCCTAAGCGATGCCGTGACGGTGATCCGCGCGAGGGCGGCATCGGTCATTAGCATCAAATTGATGAAATTCGGATTGGTGCAGGCCTTGGTTATCGCGCGCATGGCTAAGGCGGCGGGGGTCAAGTTAATGATCAGCGGCATGCTGGAAAGTGCGCTGGCCATGACCGCTTCCGCGCACCTTGCGGCGGGACTGGGCATTTTCTCCTTTATCGATTTGGATACGCCGTTTTTTGTACGGGGTCCTGGCGGCCGCCCGGCATTTCTCTCACCGCAAGGGGTGTATGATTTACGTGCGGTCCAACGAGGCATTGGGGTTGTGCCAAGGATTCAGGGATCCCGCGACAATAATGCATTTTAGTCTAGAGAACAGTGGTTGACACGATTCAAAGTACTATTTTAACTTTTTTGGTCTTGGCGACTATCGAAGCGGTTATCTTATTTGTCGCTGGTCATCCACGCACAAAGAAATATTTTAATTTTTTGCCGGCGGTTTTCTGGATTTATTTTGTGCCGATGCTCGTCTCCTGTGCTGGCCTGATCAATACGAAAAGCCAGCTGTATGATTGGGCAACGACCTATGGACTACCGGCGAGCTTATTTTTGTTGCTTCTAGGGGTTAATCTCAAGGCAATCGCCCGGTTGGGTCGTACTGCCCTATTGATGTTTTTGGCCGGGAGCCTGGGGATTATGGGGGGGACAGTGCTCACGTTTGTGATCTTTCGTCCGTTCGTTGGCGTCGAATTTTGGTCTGGATTTGCCGCGCTCTCGGCCTCGTGGACCGGCGGTAGCGCGAATATGATCGCCGTCAAGGAGGCGCTGGGCACGCCCAACGACGTCTTTTTACCGATGGTCGTGGTGGACACGGTAGTGCCATATGTTTGGATGGGGCTATTGATTGCTGCCTCCAAAGGACAGGTGTCCTTTGACCGTTGGAATCACTGCGAGGCTCGCGTGCTCGACCATATCCGCGAACGGATTGCCTCTATTCAAACGGTACAGCCCCTTGCGCCTCGCGGGAAAAACGTTGTCTTTCTCATTGGGCTTGCCTTTGCCGTGAGCCTAGGGGTACAATCCATCGCGAAGGCATTACCGGTCATCGAAGGGGTAATCTCAAATTTTGCGTGGGCCATTATCCTGGTATCGGTCGTTGGTCTGGCGGCATCGCTTACGCCCCTATGCCGTTATGAGGGGGGTTCGACGAGAGTTGGTTATTATCTGCTATATTTTGTCCTAACAACGATCGGCGCCAAGGCGAGCGTGTCGCATTTAGGGACCTCGGTTATATTAATTGCTGCTGGCACCGTGATTGTGTTGATCCATGCTATAGTGCTATTGATTGCGGCGCGGTGGTTACGTGCACCGCTCATGCTGGTCGCGACGGCAAGTCAGGCGAATATCGGAGGGGTTGTCTCCGCACCGGTCGTTGCCGAGACCTATCAACCCGGACTGGCATCTCTGGGACTTTTGCTGGCCATCCTAGGCAACGTGATGGGGACTTACCTAGGCATTATCGTAGGACAGATATGCCGGGGATAGGGTATTAAAGGATGAGACAATTCTTTCAATATTTCAAAATTCTCGTCATGAGCGGATGGTTGTGGGGGCTTGCAACACCTGTCATGTTCGGGGAAGAAATTGTCGCCCCGCGTGCCTTGTATAGTTTAGATACGACTATCCGTCAGGCTGTGGTGGTAGAGGTTAGAAAGGCTGGTAGCGCTAAGGCCGAGATCACCAGCTGGGAACGGAACAATGATAGCTGGAGTCAGGTGTTTGGTCCTTGGGATGCCATGGTGGGTCGCCGCGGTTTGGCCCAGTTTAACGGAAAACGCGAGGGTGATGGCAAGACCCCCACAGGAATTTTTGAGTTGCGTCGAGCGTTCGGTTACGAAACTAAAGTATCCACAGGTTTGTCTTATCGACCGGTGACATTTAAAGATTTTTGGATTGATGACCCGGCATCACCTCAGTATAATCAATGGGTCACTGGTCCTGTCCCTCGCGTATCGCATGAGGTGTTGCGGCGCAATGACGATTTGTACCGATATGCGGTAGTCATTGAATATAATACTAATCCCATTGTTCCTAGCTGGGGTAGCGCGATCTTTCTACACGTTTGGCGTAATGCAGATGAGCCAACGGCTGGCTGTGTCGCGATGGCGCAAGGGCATATGCGTAGTCTCCTGCACTGGCTGCAGGCGCGCTTGAATCCCGTTATTCTGGTAGGCCGGGGCGGCCCCCGCGTTATTGCGGACAAAGACGATCCCGGGGTATACAGTCCCTTATCCATTCAAATCAAGATGAAGAAGTATACCGTCAAGATTCGTGAGCCCATTGAGGGAACGGTCATCGTGGAAAATAAACACCCAATGATGTTGCCCGCGGTATTTAAGATTCAATTATTTCACGATGGAAATCAAGCTGTTGAACGGATTACATCCGTTCAACAGCTCCCATCCTGGAAGACAAAATTTTCTTTTAAAAATTTTGGTATTCCAGTATTCAACACCCATGCCAACGCGGAAGGTCTGTGGCGTATTGTCGTGACCCAGCAGGGCAAAGAGAATCGATATCCTGCCCAGGCGATTGTCCGTGTTATCCCGGCCACTGGTCCTTAGGATTTCTTTGTGAACAAATTGCCTAACCACAAACAGAAACAAATTTATACAAATGCTGATTGGAGCGGTTGGCCTGATTCGGTGTTGTTTGAAAAGCTTGGCACCGGCACCCGTGGATTGTCTGTTGAGGAGGCCCTCCGGCGCCTGGAGGTATACGGGCCCAATGAGCCAGCCCGCAAAAAGAAACGTACTGTCTTTTTTCGGTTCCTCTCTAAGTTTGTTAATCCGCTGGTCATTGTCTTATTGATTATTGCTGGGTCTTCTTTTTTCTTCGGTGAGAAGATCAGTGCCATTCTAGTTTTGACAATGGCGGTCTTAAGCGTGATTTTTTCTTTTATCCAGGAATACCGCGCGAGCAAGGAGGCGGAGAAATTAAGCGACATGGTGCGTGCGACCGCGACTGTTTATCGTAATGGCCGTAGGCAGGAGATCCCTATCCGTCAGATTGTCCCGGGCGATATTGTTGATCTCTTTGCCGGGGATATGATCCCGGCTGACTTGCGCATCATCCAGGCGAAGGACCTGTTTGTGAATCAGTCATCGTTGACCGGTGAATCGTTTCCTGCTGAGAAGATACCGGGTACGATTGCGCCCAAGGGCCAAACACCAGCGGAATTGATCAACATGGCGTTCATGGGCTCGAGCGTTGTGAGTGGCACGGCCCTGGGGGTTGTTATCCGTACGGGGCTTGCAACTCAGTTTGGTGAGATCTCGCGCCGGATTGCCGCCATGGACCAGGAAAGTAGTTTTGACAAAGGCATCCGAGAGTTCACGTGGTTGATGATCCGAGCGATGAGTGTCTTTGTCTTGATCATCTGCACGGTTAACTATTTCCTCAAAGGTGATTTGATCGAGGCCCTGCTCTTTTCGCTTGCTGTCGCCATCGGCTTGACCCCTGAGATGCTGCCGATGCTGGTCGCGCTTAATTTATCTAAAGGGGCGATTGCGATGTCTAAACGTGATGTCATTGTCAAACGCTTGAGCGCCATCCAGAACTTCGGAGCAATGGATGTCTTGTGCACCGATAAGACCGGGACGCTGACTTTGGATAAGATCGTCTTGGAGAAATACTGCGATGTCGTTAGAAAAGAGGACAAAGATGTCCTGCGTCTTGGCTACCTTAATAGTTATTATCAGACGGGATTGAAGAATATTTTAGATAAGGCGATCCTTAAGTATGAGAAACTTGTTGTCAGGCAATACAAGAAAATAGATGAAATCCCTTTTGACTTCTCCCGTCGGGTTATGTCGGTCGTGGTGGACATGGAGGGCCGGCACCGGCTCATCGCCAAAGGCGCGCCGGAGGAAATATTCAAGCGGTGCACCCAATACGAGCTGGATGGTGAAATATTAGAGCTCGAACAATTTCTCCTGACTGACCTTAAGGCGGAATACGATTCATTAAGCCGAGAGGGATTTCGGGTCCTCGCCGTCGCTTATAAGGATATCGAACAGAACAAGGACGTCTATTCTAGGGATGATGAACAGGATCTAATCCTCAAGGGGTATATCGCCTTCCTCGATCCCCCTAAGCCGACAGCAAAGAAGACCATCGAAGTCCTTAAACGGTTGGGTATTGAGCTTAAAGTCTTAACAGGTGACAATGAACTGGTTACCAAGAAGGTTTGTAGCGAGGTCGGACTCGATATCAAGGGTCTGGTCATAGGCGATCAGGTGGAGAAAACAACCGATGATCAATTGGCCCAGCTGGTCCGCACGACAACGATCTTTGCTCGACTTTCCCCATTGCAGAAGGAGCGCGTCATCTATGCCTTGAAACAGAACGCTCATGTGGTTGGGTATTTGGGGGATGGCATCAACGATGCCCCGGCCCTGAAGGCAGCGGATGTCGGGATCTCGGTTAATAATGCCGTTGATATTGCCAAGGAGTCTGCGGATATCATCCTTTTGCAGAAAAGCCTTTTTGTGTTGCGGGACGGTGTCCTAGAGGGGCGAAAGACGTTCGGTAATATCTTGAAATACATCAAGATGGGTGCCAGTTCCAATTTTGGCAACATGTTGAGCATGACAGGGGCAAGCATTGTCCTGCCGTTTTTGCCAATGCTCCCTATCCAGGTCTTGTTGAACAATTTTCTCTACGACCTCTCGCAGGTAGCGATTCCCTCTGACGATGTCGATGAGGAATATCTGTTGAAATCAAGACCTTGGAACATCGATTATATCAAGAGATTCATGACCGTCTTTGGGCCCATCAGCTCGGTCTTTGATTTTCTGACATTTACAGTGTTGTGGTTTGTTTTCAAGGCTGCGGCGCCGACCTTTCAGACAGGCTGGTTTTTGGAATCGTTATGCACCCAGACCCTTGTTATCCATGTCATCCGTACGGGAAAGATTCCGTTCGTAGAAAGTAGACCCAGTCAACTTTTGATTTTTACATCCATTTACATTGTCACTTTAGGCCTTGTCATTCCATTTACTCCGCTGGGCAAGCATTTCGGATTTATTTTCTTGCCTGTTACATTTTTCTTTGTCCTTATCGCTATTGTGGTCATGTATCTTTTTACCGTCCAGACTGCCAAGGCCTGGTTTATTCGTCGATTTGGTTATGAGTAGAGAATGCAGATCTGTGTTTGAACTAAGAATACGAGAATACGAAATTTTGAAATTGACAAGATCGCAAACTTCCGCCATACTTGGGAGTCTTACCTAAGGCATCCGATGAAAATTTCCCGTACCTTAGTCGTCTTGGATCTCGAAACGACCGGCACCTGGGTTGAGCGAGATAAAATTATTGAGATTGCCATGATCAAATGTTTTCCTGACAATCGTCAGGAGACGTATGTGCGTAAAGTCAATCCCGGCATCCCTATCCCTTTTGTCATCAGCCAGCTGATTGGTCTGACCGATGCGGATGTTAAGGATGCACCAGCCTTTAAAGACATTGCCCGCGAGGTCCTGAGTTTTATGGGGGACAGCGACCTTGCTGGATTTAATATCGAGAAATTTGACTTACCGCTTTTAGAGCGGGAATTGCGGGAGGCCAATCTGCAGTTTTGTTGGAGGGATTACCGGGTCTATGACGCCCAACGGGTGTATCATCTCAATGAAAAAAGAGATCTGGGTGCTGCCTACAAGTTCTATTGTGATAAGAATTTGGACAATGCCCATTGCGCGCTGGTGGATACTCAGGCGACCCTGGAGATCCTGGCCACTCAAGTAGCCAAATACGGCAATGCCGATGGGGGCCTGGAATGCCTTGACAAGTACCGGTACAAGGGCGCTGACGATTTTTATGACAAGGGGAAGAGAATCCGTTGGTGGAACGGAAAGCTGTATATCATGTTTGGTAAGTACGCTAATAGATATAGTTTACAGGAAATCGTCGAAAAGGACCGTCCGTACCTGCAATGGATTCTGTCGGCTCAATTTAGTGATGAGGTAAAGGATCTGGTGGAAAATGCCCTTAATGGACGGTTTCCTGAGCCTAGCGAGAAAGGGAAAGGAAGTGCGGATGACCACTGTATTCGCGCGGATCATTAACGGCGAGATTCCCTGCCAGAAGATCGCCGAGGATGACCGTTTCCTGGCTTTCTTGGACATCCGTCCGATTGCCCCGGGCCATACGCTGGTCATCCCTAAAGAGGAGGTCGATTATTTTTTTGACTTAGACGACGCCCTCTTGGCGGGGATTATGGTATTTTCCAAGAAAATTGCGGTAGCCATCAAAAAGTCTGTTGAATGTCAACGCATCGGCATTATGGTCGCAGGGGTAGAGGTCCCGCATGCCCACGTGCATCTTGTCCCTATTAAGACTGTAGGAGATTTAAATTTCGCCAAGGCCCGGCCCGCTGATCAAGGACAGTTGACCGCCGTGGCAGCCGAAATTCGCAAACATTTAAGGTAGTGTAAAAATAATTTGAGACACCGCGACTAGCGGTGGATAAGGAGGGTTGCCCGCTATGCCATCGTCGCTAACCTCATCTAAACCAAAGACGTGGTCATCGGAACAAAACGATGTCTGGCAGTGCCTAGAGGACCACTGGAGCCATTTGACCAGTGGCCGTGTCGATGAATTCTTGAAGTATATCCACCATGATTTTATCGGCTTCGGACATGAAAGCCCCATCAACATCGATAGGCCGTGGCTCAATAAATGGGTTGGGTTCTGGACCAAGACAACCTCGATTGCTATCTGCGAGCTGCGCCCTATCGACATCAGGATCCATGATGATGTTGCAATCGTTCAGTATTTTATCTTTACCATTGAAAAAAATGACGAGGGCGGCAAAAGGGTTATCCGTCGCTACACCATGACGTGGAAAAAGCAAGGCGACCGCTGGGTTGTCATTGGCAGCCACAACAATCTGATGGATGAAACCATCCGTCGCTAACCGTACCTTCGTGCCTAGACCTAAGCCATTGACCCAGAAAGAAGAGTATTTAATCCGCCGGTATCTCGTGTGGTGTTACAAGACGACCAAAGAGGAACTGGATAGAATCGAGCGGTATTTTACGCAGGCCATGGTAGATGATTTCTTGCTTAAGCAATTAAAGGATATGCCGGAATATGCATCCGGGGCTACCTGTTTTGGTAGGGCAGTGGATGATTTTGCTCATTATGCTTGTGAGAAAAAAGCACGGGCCCTTGAGAAGAAATTTCTTGATCCCTCCTTACAGACAGCACTCCGGCCGGAGTACGTGTACCTTAAGGCCCGTTTTGAAGCAATAGAAGAAGCTATCCGTCGATTTCTCGGCCGCAAAGAGCTGCAAAAGATCACATTGCTTTATGAAGGAGAGATAACGGAGCGCATCCTTAAGGCACGCGAACATGCTTCGTGACTTTTAACGTCTTTGAAGGTCACGAAGCCGTTGACGCTGATCTCTTATCAATTCTCTCTGACGTTCGAGGGTGTCTTGGGCTCTGCGACGTTGGTCATCAATGATCTGAGAGGAATCGACGGTTTGCGGTTTGGATTCGGCAAGGTTTTTTTTAATCCCAGTAACCACCCTTCCGACAGCCCAAAGCGAAAGGCAGACGACAACACCGCCAAGAATAAAGACTAAAATGCCTTGCAAATTTTTCATAGCAAATATAGTATAAAATAGAACAAAGGGCATGGCAATACAATTTTGTATCGTTATTCCAGACCCTGGAGGATGTCCGTCAACATTTTAAAAAGGAGAACAATGATGTCTGAACAGCGTGACTTTAAGAAGGAGTGGGAAAGGGTCAGAGAGCAGCTTGCCAAGACGAGCCAAGAGGCAATCAAATTGGTGAAGAGAGGAGAAGAAGAGCTTGTGAAGTTCTCCCGTCGTGGAAAATTGCACATCGATTCAACAACGCTCGACCTTAGGCGTGAACGGATTTATTATCTCATCGGCAAAGAATACGTGCAGGCCAAGGCCCCCCAGCAACCCACGGCCGCATTAACGAAGTTTTTGGATGAACTCAGTAAGATTAATGAAGAACAAGGAACGCTACGCTCCAAGCTCAAGGCGATTAAATAGTGACATTTGGATTGCCGCGGCGTTTGTAGTCCTCATTACCCTCCAGCCGTATTTTCTTCACGGAAAGATCAATCTTTTTGAGCTCGGCATTTACTTGCCCAATATCCATGCCCTTCACCATGGCCAGGTCCCCTACCGTGATTTTTTTTATCTGCGAGGACCATTTGAATTGTATGTCCCGGCATGGGTGATGATGGTCTTCGGACAAGAGGTAAGCGTTTTAATGGCTTATTTCTATGCGGGAAGCGTTCTAACGCTCATCTTGTTTGTTTTCCTGGGTCGTAAGATTCTCAGTACACGTTTTTTCTTTTATTTGATGATTTTGGTCTTAGTCGCCAGGACCTTCCCGCGGGTCGTGTTTACTTATTGGGGAGGGTGGCGTTTTGGGGTTGGGGCCTTGGCGATTCTCTTCGCTGCGATGTATTTTTATCGTAAGGATAAAAGGTGGTTGGTCGCCGCTGGGGTGGCATCAGCCTGCGCGGCCTTAACGAGTATAGAAATCGGTGCCTGCGCCTTAGTCGGGGTAACCGTGGCGCTCCTGGCTTTTGCAGTATATCATGGTCGTGAAGATAGAAAGAATTTTTTGTTTGATGGTGCTTTTTACGCCGCTGGATGGCTTGTCATCATTATTCCCTACGGTATTTATCTTGCCTTGCATCAGGCGTGGGGGCCTTATGTGGACGCGCTGTGGGCTGTGGTGACGAACATGGAGAATACCTTTCCTGTTGCGCCAACATCTCGAGTTCCTCAGGATGTCGGTGAGGCGCTGATCGCGATGGTCAATCCCGCGCATAAAAATTTTAAGCACATGACGCCAGCGTACGGTTATATATTCGCCATTGGGTATTTGATCGTGCAGCTGCGGCGTCGGCAGATGAATCCGGCTAAGTTTACGGCCATCGCCCTGGCTGGCTACGGCCTGGTTCTTTATGGGGCGGCATTTCGTAATATCGAGGCCTCCCAGTTCGAGATGGCCTTACAACCTGAGAAGATATTGCTATTTTTTATTTTAGAAGAGGCCTATTTATGGTGGAGACCCCATCAGCTGCGATACGCGAGGATGGGGATGATTCTTGTTTTGTTATCATCAATGGGTTACGCCATGCAGCGCTATAATCACCGTTTCTTTGCCTTTCAATATTTGCGCAATACCCTCCTTTGTCGACCAACCCTTTTATTACAGCCCTTGGCCAATGAAGAGCGTGTTATGCTGGGGCTCAACAGGGTCAAAGGGCTGGTCATCCCCAAGGAACAGGCTGAGGACTTTATTCAAGTGAGCCGCTTTCTGCAAGAAAGGACATCCGCTGGAGAGCCCGTCTTGATGTTCCCAGAATTGGGGGCGTATTCCTTTATCATTGACCGTCCGTTTGTGGGAAGATTCGCGACAGCAACGTTTGCGTGGATCAGTGACCGCTGGCACAAGGAGTTCCTGGCTGGCCTGCGGTTGAGGCCTGCGCGTTTTGCCGTTGTCCAGCGCGAGCTTAGCCACTGGTTTCAGGAAACGTATTTTAAGGTCCCCACGAATAAGGAAAAATACGAAGAGGTCCTAGGGTTTATCCAGGAGTATTATACCCTTGTCCACTCTACTCCTTCCTTGGATATCTACACATACCGTCATACTCCTTCCATGGACATCTGACGTCGTTATTTAGCAAATGACCACTTAATCTCGCATGCCCTATCTTGCCCTATCTTGATCTTGACTTAATGGATGAACTGTGTTAATTTGTCCCTGTTATTTTTTTGTGTCAATTTTTTTTAGAGAAAGGTCAAGAAATGTCAGCTATCGCCCAAGTCAAGGCACGTCAAATTTTGGATTCCCGAGGGAATCCAACTATTGAAGTCGATGTTATCTTGAAATCCGGTGTCATGGGCCGGGCCGCGGTACCATCCGGGGCCTCCACTGGTGAACATGAAGCCATCGAATTGCGTGATGGCGATAAGTCCCAATATATGGGTAAGGGGGTCACGAAGGCGGTTGCCCATGTTAACACAATTATTGCCAAGGCCGTTAAAGGTAAAGATCCCAATTTTCAGAAAATAGACCAGATTGTCCTTAAGTTGGATGGCACACAGAACAAGGCCAGGCTTGGTGCCAACGCGGTGTTGGGGGTGTCGCTTGCCTGTGCCCATGCGGATGCCAACCAAAAGAAGGTCCCCTTGTACCGTTATCTAGGTGGGGTAAAAGCCAGAATCCTGCCAGTCCCCTTGATGAATATCCTCAACGGTGGGGTCCATGCCGATAATAACCTCGACATTCAGGAATTTATGATTATGCCTATTGGTGCGCCGACATTCAGTAAGGCAATGCAGATGGCGACCGAGGTGTTCCATTGTTTAAAAAAGATTCTTCACGATAAGGGTTTGACGACTTGTGTAGGTGACGAAGGCGGATTTGCCCCTTCTTTATCCAGCAACGAAGAGGCATTGTCCTTGATTATGCAGGCCATTGCCCAGACCGGATACCAGGCCGGAAAAGATATCTTTATCGCGTTGGATGCGGCCTCAAGCTCTTTTTATGAAAATGGCAAATACCATTATAATGGTCAACAGGTTGGTAGTGGTGAATTGATCTCGATTTATGAACAAATGGTCAAGAATTTTCCGATCGTCTCGATCGAAGACGGGTTGTATGAAAATGATTGGGAAGGTTGGCAGGAATTAACACAGCGGCTGGGCGCTAAGGTCCAGCTGGTCGGTGATGATCTATTTGTGACCAATGTCCGGCGTTTAAGGCTAGGTATGGAGAAAAATGTTGCTAATTCTATTTTGGTCAAGGTCAACCAAATAGGCAGTCTCTCAGAGACCCTCGATGCCATTGATCTGGCAAAGAAAAATAAATATACCTCTATTATATCGCACCGTTCCGGCGAGACGGAAGATACGACGATTAGCCATCTGGCGGTTGCAACCGGCGTAGGGCAGATCAAGGCAGGGTCGCTCTCGCGCACCGACCGCCTGGCCAAGTATAATGAGCTTCTACGCATTGAAGAAGAACTGGCCAAGAGGGCGGTGTACGCAGGGACGTTATGGAAAAAGGATATATCCAATAGTGATCAGCGTTCAATGGCCAGCGGTCAGCGGTTATCCTCCCCTGGCCGCAGAGATAATAGGCTAGCGATGAGTGATCGTTGACCAATGGAATGTTGAGAAACGCCCTCTGGTTATTTACCGTTGCGACAATCATCTTGCTTTTTTTTCTGCCTTCGTATACCATTATGCAGGATCACCAACAAAAGAATTGGGAGTACGAACAAAAAATAGTCGCTTTGCAGGCAAAGAACCGCGCGTTAGAAGAGGAGAGACGCCGATTAATAGAGGATCCGGTTTATCTAGAACAGGTAGCGCGTGAGCAGATGGGTCTCGTGCGCGAGGGGGAGCGGGTTTATCGCCTGGAGCCACCTACCGGAGAATAATTAAGACATCGACGTTCTAGGTTATTGAGCAACATAGTTTTTAGAGAATATTTTTGAAGAATATCGCGGGGTGGAGCAGTCTGGTAGCTCGTCAGGCTCATAACCTGAAGGTCGCAAGTTCAAATCTTGCCCCCGCAATTTTTAGGCCGCCAGTAAATTTTATTGGCGGCCTCATTATTTTAGGGGTGAGATTTACCGAGAAGGTTCTCCCGACGTTTTCTAAAATTGAACATTAATGTAGTCGGGATCCCGCCTACCACAAGACTTTTTTGAAGGTCTTGGAAAGAGAATATCGACGAGGAATGAGTCCGGCTGGCCTTTGATGAATGCGAAAAAAGCGGAAATGGAGCCATTCCTCATTTCCGGTTTGTTGCTGGTTAGTCTGGTCTGCAATAGGGAACGGTCAATAGATCGTTACCCCCCTTGCTGAGTAAAAGATGCTTCCAACGGAGGAGTTGATCTAGGTCAACCGGAGGAACCATCAATAAACG
>SBBO01000030.1 GCA_005239675.1 Planctomycetales bacterium | reverse complement strand
GGCTGATAGATAGCCAGTTCGTTCTTTAATTTTTCAAACGTTTCTTTTGTAAAGATTAAAAGCTTCTCTAGGGGGTAACGATCTATTATCCCATTCCCGAATTTTATAAGATCAGCTATTTGACAACTCTTTTTTTGTGTGTTATATAATAAATAGATGCCTCTCTGGGCTTGTGGGAGAGAGTTCCCTTCTTGTCCCGGAAGAGGGAATAGGGATTTCTTGGCATCCTGTTGTTTGAAATATCGAAAACTGGTTCGGGTATATACGGACTAGAGTAATGGGAGCAATATACTGTTACTTAGATATAGTCAGCAATGAGGATGGAAAAATAAAAAAACGTTACAATCGTTAGAGCTAACAGCCTAAAGGAGTTAAAGATATGAGACTAAGAAATAAGAAAAGCGGGTTTACCTTGTTGGAAATTATCGTTGTCATTATTATCGTAGGGATTCTGGCAAGTTTGGCCTTGCCACGATTATTCTCACTGGTCGAATTCTCTAAGAGCGCTGAGGCGCTTGAAGCGTTATCAGCCATACGCCTTTCAGTAGAACGTGCTTATATGGCGAGGAGTGGTACATATGTTGGTATTTCAACGACAAACATTGATATTGATGATGCAGGGGCTGCACCGGGGGCTCGTTTTGGTTATACGATCTCTGGTACGAGCGCTGTGGGTTACACGATTACCGCGACCCGCAAGACTATCGATGGTGGCAACACATCGAGCACTATTACCTTCCAGCAGACACCTACTGGTGTGACCCGCACGGGAACTGGGGCATTTAGAAGCATTCAATAAGCAGTCAGTGATGTTTTTAAATAGAGGTAACGGCATCGTAGGGAATGTGAATTCTTGTTTGACTGACAAGCACCTTCTCTACGATGTTTTTTTAGGGGCGAGGATTTATGCGGCAAGATCATAGTTCAACAATGAGGGCAGTTACGCTCATTGAGATGATTACGGTGATCCTGATTATCGGCACTTTGGCGTCTCTTGCCATCCCGCGACTTTTTGGTATGATCGAGAAATCTCGGATTGGCGAGGCAATCAATATCCTTGATGCACTGCGTAACGCCCAGGAGATTTACAAGCAAGAAAAAGGGGTTTACACCCAGGTGTTGGACGACTTGGATCTAACCATTTCACAACCACAGAATTTCGCTATGCCAACAGTGGCAACGGCAAATCCGATTGCTTCGATCCAACGTAACGTTACCGGCTACAACTACACCTTAACGATTGATAATAGTGGAGCTGTAAAATGTACTGGCACTAATCCCGCCAATATCTGCGCAAGATTAGGCTGCAGCGGCGGCTCGGGAGGCGATCAATGCAATTGATGTTTCGGCCGGCACAGGTTCAGCATCAATGGCGGCAAAGGTAAGGGCAATGTCCCCAATAAGACAATCTGTTAAGCGCGGTTTTACATTGATGGAGCTGATGGTGGTTGTTATCATTATTGGGATCATCGCCGCCTTTGGCATGCCTAATTATCAAAAATCTGTTCAAAAGGCCCATGAGCGGGATATGGTCGCTCAGTTGACGATGCTCCACGTGGCGAATTTGTTGTACAAGTCCTATAACGGCAGGTATTGGAATACGAGCGGGGCTGATCAGGCCTTGGCATCGATTAACAGTACTTTAGCGATTAACATTATCCCCAATGCGGGGACCACGTACAATTATAACAGCGCTGATGGCAGCACGTTTACGGCAACAGCGACATGGCGAACTAATATCTTGCGTGTAACACAGGTACCGATAGCGTGGGGTAATCCCTGCTGCCAAAGCAAAAATTGTATCTCTGGTCTTCCCAATTGTTGAGTCAGATATTTGCCTTTGACGGTATGTGGGGGGGAGATGATCTATGTTAAGGATTCTTGGGAGGAGTAAGGGCAAGAATCAAAAGGCATTTGCCTCTGTGCTGGAGGTTATCGTCACCTCAATTGTCTTTGTGATTGCCGCCTATGGTATCCTGACGAGTATTGCCATGCTGCGGCCGCATGGTAGCGAGTCCTACCGGGAAGTTCAGGCCGCTTATCATGCCAAGAATGTGATGGATTATTTACGCGATCAGATTAACGCAGCCACTTGGGAGAGCAATACGGGGCTGTTGGCGACCGGCACAAGGCACACGCGTACCATCGGCAATTATACGATCAATTGGTATCTTACCACCGTCGACCCCACAACTTACCCTCAAGGCCTCGGGCCACGGAAATTACAGATGAATGTTTATTACCCAGATTAAGGCTTGCCCTTGATGGATCAATGAATATCCGTCCTCAAAATGCCCTAACTTTAACTGAACTCCTTGTGGCCACCATCCTGATAGGGATCGTCATGACAGGGGTAGCATCGTTTAGTGTTTTTGTAAAGCAGGCCCAGTATTCAACCAGCGCCGGGACGATCCTCGCCGTGCAGACGGCAACCGCCATGCATTATATTGTGGAAGACGCGCTGCGGGCGGTGGGTGATAGCGGTAATCCGGGCATTCTGCACAACGGCTCTACTTCCGCTACTTCCATTTGTTTTCGGCACGATGTGAACAATCCAGCGTCTTATAACGAGGACTTATGGAAATGTTATTGGTATTACGGTCCGAGTGAGGGTGCGGAGAGTGCCTTATATAAATGTGCCGATAGAACCGCTGTCATGGTCGTGCCACCGTCTAACTTTGGCGATTGCAAGACATCGGCCGACGGTGTCAGATTTTTTAGCATGAACCCGAAGGCACCGAAGTATTTTACAGTAGTTAATGATAGTGGCGGCAGGTTGCTGTACATTGATATTACGCTCAATTCGATTGCAGATTACCAAAGACCAGCCGATGTCATCAAAAATCCTACATATCAATTGTTTACCCGCATTAGTCCACCGCTGCATGGAAGATAGTATGCATTCTGGTGAGGCTATTAGACGGTGATAAAAATTGTTGATGGGAATAAGCAGATCTTGTCTTTGGGCCCCCCTGAAGAATTAATGTTATAGCCTACTGTCCCTTTAAGAAATGTCTTCCATCGGGGCAAGACCCCATTTTTTATTGTTACCTGCCATCATCTTTATCCTTATCCTCTTGACTTTTTCAAATAGTCTAAGAAATAATTTTATGATGGATGATGACGGCTTGATCTTACAAGATACCAAGATTCATCACCTCCAATACCTGCGTTATCAGTTTATTCCTGATAAACAACAATATTTGAACATTGAAGATGCCCGCCCCGAGGTTTATTATCGTCCGCTGGCCCACCTCGTGCCGATGATCTGTTATATATTCTTTCGTGAGGATGTCGTTGGGTATCATTGGGTTAATTGTATTTTATTCCTAGGGTGCGTGATCGTTTTTTATCACTTAGTCCAACGTTTGCTTAATAACCCAGAATGCGCGACATTGGTCGCTGTGTTTTACGCGGTGCATCCAATCAACGGATTATTTATTAATTATATTACCGCCAGCGTCTTTGCCATTCAAATGATGGCGATGGCCGGATCACTTTTGCTTTTCCTGCGGGCCCTTGAATTGTCACGAGGTGCACTGGCGTTATTGGCCAGCTGCGTTTTGTATTTGATAGGTTTGCTGTGTCATGAGACAACGCTCGCCCTGCCGTTGTATATGTTCGCTACCCTATGGCTATTGGAAAAGAAATATTATCAACGCACTATGGTCCTATTGTCACCTTATATCGTTATTTCCTTAGGCTATGTGCTGTTTCGCGTCAACCACGCCAGTTTAAAAAGTAGTGTCTGGGATAAACTTTTAATCTCTTTTTCTCAACCACTATCCTTATGGGCATCGAATATAAAATTATTTTTTTGGTATATCTCCAAGTTTTTTTATCCTGATGGCATCGTCATTAAATGGACCACCGCCCCTGTGACCACCTATTTTTGGGTTTGGTTTTTTATGTTTACTCTCATCATCGTCCTTTGGTTTTACTATCTACACAAGAGCGATCGAGTTAAACTCTGGGGGCTTTCGATATTATTATTGGGTTTTTTGCCTGTCCTGGTGGGATCTTCTTTTGAATTGCATCACGGATTTATCTTAGAGCCGCATTGGCTTTTTTTCCCATCGCTAGGCATGTTTGTTATCCTCGCGCACTATATGCTACAGCTAAAGAAGGTCATCAACAGAACATGGTATACCTTTTCCATTTTCATTATTGTGATCGTACTAATATCTTGGAGCCGCTATTTGAACGGCTTATGGGGTAATGAAGTTCAGTATTGTCGCTACTGGCTTAAGCATTCTGCACCCCACAAGGGGATTACGTTTTATTTGGCCTCTGCCTTAATGAAGGAGGGACGACTCCAAGAGGCAAAGGAGGCTTATCATCGTGCCTTGGAAGGTGCGCCGCTAGATTGGCAAATCCATGTTAATCTTGGCCTTATCGCGCAACAAGAGAAAAATATCCCCTTAGCATTGCAAGAGTTGGGCCGGGCGTTAGAACTTTATCCCCGATCATCGGTTATCGCCAATAATTTAGGTGTTGTGCACCGGGAGTTGAATAACCCAGATCAGGCAAGGCATTATTTTCGTCAAGCGATCAGATACAATCCTTATTCTCTGGAGTCGCGTTTAAATCTTGCCTTCATTTATATTCAAGAGAAAAACTGGCCCGAGGCCTTGAAGCTTTACCAAGAGAATCTTTTAATCGATCCTCATCATGAGGAGACCCTGCTGGGGCGCTGGAAGGTTCTTTCTTTAACCGGTGCGCAGGAAACCCTGATTACACAAATGGATCATATTTTAAGGGCATCGTATTCTGCGACGTTGTATTTAAGATTGGCCGAATTGATGGCGGAAAATCAACACTATGAGCTTGCCATAAGATCGTTTCACAGGGCCCTGGCAAGGGACCCCGGCCGAGTAGAGATTTATATTCAGATGGGAAAGTTCGCAGGCAATCTGGGTCAGTTTGATCAGGCAATTAGGATCTGGGAGCAGGCCTTGCGATTGGACAAGGACAATCAAGAGGTAAGAGACCTCATGGGCAGGGCTCAGGCCTTGGCCAATGAATTTCATTAGAGGGGAGTCTTTTGGTAAAATTGTTGCACGCCACGGTGGAATCCTTATAATAATCTTTATTTGCTGGGTCGGTAGCTCAATTGGGAGAGCGCTTGGTTCGCAATCAAGAGGTTAGGGGTTCAATTCCCCTCCGATCCATTCCTTAATCTAATCATGCATCGATTTTTTTGCCCCCAATTGAATTTTAGCGACCTCCCCGTTGCTATCACCGATCCTAGAGAATTGCACCATCTGCGCAATGTCCTACGGCTTCGTCAAGGGGATACGATCCAAGTCTTTAATGAGAAGGGAGAAGAGGCGACTGGCACCATTTTAACCAGTGCCCCGCAACAGGTAACACTGGCCGTTAAGTCTCTGCGAAGGCATCGCTTGGCATCGCCACGAATCATCTTAGCCTGCGCCATCCCGCAAAGAAGTAAATTTGAGACGATTGTCGAGAAGGCAACGGAATTGGGGGTAGACGAAATTATCCCCTTAAAGACAGCGCGCACTCAGGTACGTCTTAAGGCCGACCAAGGCGAGTCAAAAATTGCCCGTTATCAAAAGGTTGCCGTCAATGCGGCCAAACAATCCCAGCGCCTGAGCGTGCCGATTATCTATCCAGTTGCAACTTTTCAATATGCGTTGCAGCTCCTGCAGCAAAGGTCATCAACCGTCATTTTTATCCCGAGCCTCATTGGCGAACGTAAGAATATATTAGCGGCCTTGCGGTCCATTTCTCTGCCATCACAGATTGCATTTTTTATCGGCCCTGAGGGTGATTTCACCGCCCCCGAGTATGCCCTAGCCCAAAGTCACGGTTGCATCCCTGTTTCGTTAGGAGGCAATGTGCTTAAAGTGGAGACGGCTGCCTTGACGGTCGTTATCTGTGCTCAGCTCCATTATGACGACGCAAGGAAGTCTTTCTCGTGAAGCTCGCCATTTTCTTTATTGCCCTAGCTTTGCGCTGTGCGTACTGGGTTTTCCTTGAAAAGAATTACTTTTTCTACGATCATCCCAGCGCGGATGTTTTATATTATCAACAGTGGGCCCTTGCGATTGCCCGTGGCGACTGGCTGGGAGGTAAAGATTTCTGGGGGCTTCCGTTATATCCTTATGTCCTGGCCATATGGGAGCGCCTCGCGCTGGCCAATATATTGGCGGTACGGTTTTTTCATATCCTCCTTGGCTCGGTCAATTGCGTCTTGACTTATGCGGTGGCCCGTACCCTATTTCCAGAGAAAAAGGCAATCGCCGTTTTATCTGGCCTGCTGTTAGCCTGCAGTTTTACCGCGATTCACTACGACTGGCTCATGATGCCAGTCCCCGTCATCACCGCCTTAAGCCTTGTCCTTGTCTTGGCACTGCTCAATGACACCAAGTTAGCCTTGCAGGAACGGTTTGTCCTAGGGATCCTATTGGGCCTGACAGCGCTGGGGGATGGTAAAATATTAATATTCATTGCCTTAATATCGATTTATCTTTTTATTTTTTATCAGCGCCAAGGTGTTCAAGTCATGGTCAAGGTCTTTGTCCCCCTCCTGGTGGGTTTCTTCCTCGTATTAGGGGCCAATGGCCTGCGTCATAAAATTGTTTCAGGCCATTGGATATGGATTAGCCCCCAAAGCGGATTGAGTTTTTACGCGGGCAACCATCCGCAGGCATCAGGTGTTTTTGAGAATATGGACTTTATCCGCCCCAGCCATCAGGGACAGGATGCGGATCAGGCAATCATTGCCCAGGCGCTCGCTGGGCGATCGCTCAACCCTCCAGAGGTGTCCTATTTCTGGCGCGATCAGGCGCTGGCTTTTATCCTTGATAATCCGCGTGAGTATGGGCATTTGATATTTCGAAAGTTAGCACTGTTCGTTACTGAAACAGAAAATAGTTATGACCTGGATTTGCTTTTCCAGCGGGACTGGAAACGATACCTCGATCTTAATGGTTTCTGGTTGGTCTGTCCCTTGGCGATGGTGGGGATTGTTGCGGCCCGTCGGTTCCCAGGGACGATTTATCCGCTAGGCATGATTTTAAGCCAGCTAGTTTTAACCCTTATTTTTTTTCTGACGCACCGTCACCGCGCAACTATTTTACCTTTTTTACTCATCTATGAGGTTTATGCGGTATTTTGGCTCATGAAGGAGGTCCGCAGAAAAAACATACACCATGCCGTTATGGTATTGATCGCTGTTGCGCTCTTTATGGTCGCATTGCCGCCGCAGGCCCTACCTAACGAGTATATTGATTTTTACCGGTTTGTTAAATCAGGGGCGGTTTATGAGAAAAAGAGCGATTGGGTCAAGGCAAAAGAATGCTACCAGAAAGCCCTCGAACTGCGCCCCCAGGATACCAATGCCATCTACAATCTGGCTAATGTGTATACACACTCGCTAGATTTAGACAGCGCCCGAGGGTTGTATGAGAAGATACTGTCATGGAATCCCTACCAGGTCGATGCCTTGTATAACCTGGGATTTGTTCAGATGCAGGCAGGGGATTATCTCCAGAGTCTTGCTACATTCAAGAGGGTAGCGCAGCTGCAGCCCGATACCCCTGATGTCCTATTTCAGCTAGGACAGGTGTCCCAGCGATTGGGCCTTTGCGCAGAGGCTAACATTTTTTTTGGACGATTGATTCAAATTAGACCATCTCTGACTAAAGAAATCACACCCTTGATGAGTCAGTGTGCCCAGTCAAGTTCAGAAAGTCGTTAAGGGGCCTGCAGAGAGCAATTGACACTATCCATTGTATCTTCTAATCTTATTGGTTTCAATGGGTTATTACCCTTGGGTGTGCTTTATAATTCATTGACACATTCAGTAACAAAGGTTATAATGAGCCCCTTCAGTGTGAACCCGTAAGCATCTTGGTGCAATATTTTTTCAATGCAGGTCAATGGATGGGTGGATAGTTTTCGTCTTGTATAATTATAATCTGGATTCTTTGGATAGTTAAGGACATTCCAACGTAAGGGAGGCGTCTTATGGTAGAGCAGAAGAAGGCCGTTGATTTGGAGAGCCGCAAGAAAGCACTGGAATTGGCGTTATCGCAGATTGAGAAGCAATTTGGTAAAGGTTCTATCATGAAGTTGGATGGGACAGTCAAGACAGACGTTGAAACCATCCCAACAGGGTCTCTGGCGCTGGATGCGGCATTGGGGGTGGGGGGTATGCCCCGCGGGCGCGTCATCGAGATTTACGGTCCAGAATCCTCGGGAAAGACAACGCTTACCTTAAGCGTCATTGCGCAGATCCAGAAGGCGGGGGGGACCGCGGCCTTTATCGATGCGGAACACGCCTTTGATTCCACTTATGCAGGTAAGGTCGGAGTCAAACTGGACCAGCTCTTGATTTCTCAGCCAGATACCGGTGAACAAGCCCTCGAGATCGCCGAGACGTTGGTGCGCTCGAATGCCGTGGACTTGGTTGTGATTGATTCTGTTGCGGCCCTTACCCCCCGGGCGGAGATTGAGGGAGAGATGGGGGATGCCCATATGGGTCTGCAGGCTCGACTCATGTCCCAGGCGCTACGCAAACTAACCGGCGCCATAGCCAAGTCTAAGACTTGCATTATTTTTATCAATCAAATCCGTATGAAGATCGGTGTCATGTTTGGTTCACCGGAGACAACCACCGGCGGGCGGGCGTTGAAATTTTACGCCTCGATACGCATTGACCTGCGCCGGTTGGATTCCATCAAACAAGGCGAAGAATATATCGGCAACCGCGTCAGGGCCAAGATCGTCAAGAATAAAGTCGCCGCGCCTTTTAAGGAAACAGAGTTTGAGATATATTTTGACGAAGGGATTTCTCGTAGCTCGGATGTACTTGATTCAGGCGTTCAATGCGGGGTCGTTGAGAAATCGGGCGCGTGGCTGGCCTTTGAGAATGAAAAGATCGGGCAGGGTAAGGAGAACGCGCGTAAGTTCTTGAAGGAAAACCCCAAGCTATTGGACAAGATTGAAAAGGCCGTACGCGCTAAGATGCGTCAGGAAGTCAAGCAATCTTAGATCATGCCTAAGGCGGTTGTTGAGCTACCACTGTTTAAGGAGGCGAAAAACTATGTTTTTCGCCTCCTTAAAATTCGGTTTCGTAGTGAAAAAGAGCTGCACGACAAGTTGCAGCATAGAGGTTTCAGCCAGGAGACGATCACACAGACCATCAGCTATTTTAAGCAGCTCAAGCTTGTTGACGACCATCAATTCGCGCGCAAGTGGATTGCCTCACGCCTCTTGTTACCGCAGCCCTTTGGTGTTCACCGCATCCGATTTGAATTAAAGGAAAAAGGGATTGCCTTGGGAATAATCAATGAGGCGTGGGCACAGGCCACTGTCGATTATTCTGAAGGAGATGTTGTTGGTCGATTGGCGCAACGACAGGTGGTCAAATGCTCGTCTATGAGTCCTATTAAAAGAAGACAGCGGGTGTACGGATACCTTCTGCGTCGTGGGTTTAATCCGCAAGTCATCTTAGAAATCATTAGAGACCTATGACTGCTCATGATGTCAGAAAAAAGTTTTTAGAATTTTTCGCTTCCAAGGGCCACACGATTGTTGCCAGTGACACGTTGGTCCCCAAAGAAGACCCCACCGTTCTTTTTACGACAGCGGGGATGCAGCAGTTCAAGCGTCGGTTCCTAGGGTATGCTGGTGATTACGCCCGGGCGGCCTCGGCGCAGAAGTGCCTGCGTACCGACGATTTGAGCAAGATCGGGAAGACCGACGTCCATCACACGTTCTTTGAGATGCTGGGAAATTTCTCCTTCGGTGATTATTTCAAGAAGGAGGCCATTGCCTGGGCCTGGGAATTCTTGACTAAGGTCTTGAAGATTCCAGCTGAGAACCTATGGGTCTCGGTGTACCAGGATGATAACGAGGCCAAGGAGATCTGGCAGGCCATAACTTGTCTTGATCCGTCGAGAATTGTTCGGTTAGGCGACCGCAGTAACTTCTGGCCGGCTGAGGCCAAGGAGAAAGGTCCCAATGGACCCTGTGGCCCGTGTTCGGAGATTTTCTTTGATTACGGCCTGAATCCAGAGTGCAGAAATAAAGAGTGTGACCCTTCTTGCGAGTGTGGACGGTTCTCGGAGATATGGAATTTGGTCTTTACACAATTCGACCGTAGAGATGGGGGTCTCTTGGAGCTATTACCTAACAAAAATATTGATACTGGTATGGGCCTTGAGCGCCTCGTTGCCGTGGTGCAGGGCAAACAGAGTAATTATGAAACAGACCTTTTTGTGCCCCTTATTGAAAGTATTCATAAAAACATAAACAAAGATTTATCCAAAGAATATTGCCATGTCATCGCCGACCATGCCCGCGCCATTGTCTTTGCTATTAATGATGGCGTCATTCCTTCCAACAAAGAACGTGGGGCTGTGGTCAAGAAATTGATTTACGAGGCAACAGACATCGCCTTGCGCTATGGGAAGACATGGAAGGAATCGGTATACACGTTAGTCGATGGTGTGGTCGATATCATGCATGAGCCATATCCCGAGCTTTTGACAAATAAACAAGCGATTACCAATATTGTTAAAGAAACAGAAAAGGCCTATGTCGCGTTATTGAATATACAAATTCCCGAGCTAGAGAAGAGAATGAAAGTAATCCAAGACGCTGCCTTGAGCGATGAAGACAAGATCCAAAGGTATGGTGAATTAGCGTTTCTTTTTCGGGATACTCATGGGTTACCCTTCGATCGTATCCGCCATGCCTTGGAAGTAAGAGGTATCGCCCCATTCATGTTGGATGCTATATTTAAAATTTACGATGCGCGGATGGAGAGACAAAAGGCGCAATCGCGTTCAGCAAGCAAAATGCCTGGGGATGTATTCGCCGATGAAGGGTTAGAGTTAGATATTCCTCAAACGGAATTTAAGGGATATGAAGAGGCGCTATGGCAATGCACCGGTAAGATTTTATGCCTATTCATTAACAACCAGAAAGTCCTCGAGGCCTCTGTTGGCGATCGGGTCAAGGTCGCGCTGGATCAAACACCGTTTTACGCGAAGGCCGGTGGGCAAATCGGCGATAGCGGGTATCTTATTGGCAATAACGGTAAGATCCGCGTTACCGATACGCAAAAATTTAATGATGTCTATATTCACCTTGGTATTGTCGAACAAGGTTTAATTCGTGTTGGAGAAAAGATCGTTGCCCAAATTGACAGCGAATGCCGCACTGCTATTATGAAAAATCACACCGCGACCCATCTTTTGCAGGCGGCATTGCGGGAGGTGCTGGGAAGACATGTTCAACAGCAAGGGTCGCTTGTTGCCGCAGACCGGCTGCGGTTCGATTTTTCGCATCCCAAGGCATTACACAAGGAAGAGATCAAAAGAATTGAAGACCGTGTCAGTGCTATAATCGCCTCCGGCATTCCGATCCAAAACGAGGTCTTAAGTCTTGCTGAAGCTAAAAAGAAAGGGGCCCTTGCCTTTTTTGCAGACAAGTATGGTGATCGAGTCCGTGTCGTTACTATTGGCGATGTCTCCCAGGAATTATGCGCAGGGACGCACTTACAGAATACCAGTGAAATTGGAATTTTTAAAATCACCTCTGAAGGCGCGGTCGCTCAAGGTATCCGCCGTTTGGAGGCAAAGACTGCCAGAGAGGCCGAGTTTTTTATTCAAAAAAAAGAGGCCATGGAACGTGAACAAGCAGAACTTGCTAAGACTAAACAAAACGAGGCCAAGGCGCAGCGTGCGCAGCTCAACGCCATCATTGCGTCTCTTGGCCCAGAAATCCAATCCAGCTTGGATATCGGAGGAACCAAGATATTTAACAAGATCATCAACGCCGTTAATATCGACACCCTCAAGGGTGTAGCGGATTTTGTCAAGCAAGCGGCAAAATCATCAGCGGTTATTTTGGGATCCCAGGCGGATGGGACGGCGACCGTTGTCGTTGCCCTAACCGATGATCTGGTTAAACGCGGCGTTAACGCCAGGGATGTTGTCAAAGAAATTGCACCTTTGATGAATGGTCATGGTGGTGGCCAGCCTCAGCTGGCCCAGGTCGGCAGCCGACACTGCGATAAGATCGATGGAGCCATGGCGTACGCCATCCAATTGATTCAGGTGAAACTGAGCACATGAAACTATTAACCCAACGAGGCAAGGCGCTGCACAAGTTATACAACCGTCATCTCTCCAACCGTAAGAAGCGTGTTGAAGACAAGGTTCGCCAGATTATTGAAGATGTCCGGCTCTATGGGGACGACGCCCTTGTCAAATATACGCGGCGGTTCGACAAGGTCAGGCTCGCCCCTAGGCAGTTTCGGGTTGCTGAAAATGAAATTAGCAGCGCCTTTCAGAATATTACGAGTGATTTCATCAACAACTTGAAAGTGATCCTCAACAATGTGACGGAATTTTATAAAAGACAAGTCCCTAAAGGATGTCGGATGCGTAACGATGATGGCATTCTTTTAAAAGAAAACGTCTTGGCCCTCGATACAGTGGGGATTTATGTGCCGGCAGGGACCGCCCCTTTGATTTCAACCGTTTATATGACGGCTGTTCCGGCGCGGGTCGCTGGCGTCAAAAGGATCGTCTTGACAACGCCACCAGATAAAAATGGCAACATCAACCCTTATATCCTTGCCGTCGCCAACCTCCTGAAGGTCAATGAAATTTATAAGATCGGCGGGGCGCAGGCCATCGCCGCCATGGCCTTCGGGACCAAGACCATCCCTCGGGTGGATAAGATTATCGGTCCAGGGAATATGTTCGTGACCGAGGCCAAGCGCCAGCTCTTTGGCTATGTGGCAATCGATATGCTCGCTGGTCCAACGGAATTGGTCGTTATCGCTAATCGTCACACCAATCCGGATTATGTGATAGCCGATCTGGAGGCGCAGCTAGAGCACGTTATGGGGCTTGCCGTATTAGTGACGACCTCCAGACAATTATTACGTCAGGTCCGCAAAAAGGTTGCCAAAGGTTATGCGATTTATGCTAAGAATATTGAGGAGGTCGTTACGATTGTTAACGCGATCGCCCCGGAACATCTCCAGATCTTGACGAATAATCCTGAGGGTATTGCTAAGAATATTAGAAATGCAGCGGCGATCTTTCTGGGGCCTTACAGCCCAACGGCCTTGGGTGATTATGCCGCGGGCCCAAGCCATGCGCTGCCCACCTTGGGCACCGCGCGGTTTTTCTCCGGGCTGGGAATCAGTGATTTTGTGAAGAAACACCATGTCATTTCTTATTCCAAGAAGGCATTGGAAAGGATGCGTGGCCCCATCGAGCAGGTGGCCAAACTGGAAGGGTTGCCCAAACATTATGAATCGGTTAATGCCCGTTTTCTTTAGATGACCATATCTTTATAATCCTTGAAGAAAGGTGCCATGAAACAACGCAAAGCACAATTAGAACGAAAAAGCAGGGAAACCCAGATCAAGGCAGGGCTCAATGTCAACGGCCAAGGCAAGTCGAGCATTAAGACCAACATCGGCTTGCTGGATCATATGTTGGAATTGTTTTCCTTTCACGGCTATTTTGATTTGAAGATCGAAGTTAAAAAGGCAGACCTTAAGGTCGATAGGCACCATACTAACGAAGATCTCGGCATTGTCTTAGGTCAACTTTTTAAGAAAGCCCTAGGTAATAAGGCGGGCATTAAACGTTTTGGTTCCGCCTTTGCGCCCATGGAAAAAACAGTTGGCCGTACGGTCATCGACATAAGCGGACGAGGATATTTTACGTTTCAGATAGGCTCACCAGGGGTGTCTTTAGCGGAACCCAAGGCTCAAGAGGGTTATTCCATGAAATATCTGGAGCATTTTATGGAATCATTTGCCCATGCCTTAGGGGCGACGATTCATGTTAAGATAGAGAACCCAGACGCTGACCTACACACTAATCTGGAAACGGTATTTAAATCTTTGGGTCTGGCTCTCGATCAGGCAACACAAATTGATCCACGGCGTAAGGGGGCCGTGCCATCGACGAAAGGTATTATTGATTAAAGGCAATGATTGCCATCATTGATTACGGCATGGGAAATTTACGTAGCGTCCAGAAGGCCCTTGAGCAGGTGGGGGCCGATGCCCGCATTACCCAAAAGGCGCAGGATATCCACGCCGCCACCAAGGTTGTCTTGCCCGGGGTAGGGGCCATGGGGCCGGCCATGGAAAGATTGCAATCCTTAAATCTTGTTTCTGTTGTGCAGGAAGCCATTCGCACCGGAAAGCCATTTCTGGGAATTTGTCTGGGGTTTCAACTATTATTTGAGCAAGGTAATGAAGGAGGTTGTGTCAGCGGGCTGGGCATCCTCGGGGGCAGCGTGGAGCGGTTTGCTGCGCTTAAAATCCCGCACATGGGATGGAATCAGTTGAGAATCCAGAATACGCGTTGCCGTCTCCTCCAAGGGGTTGCGGAGAATAGCGACGTGTATTTTTGTCATTCTTATTTCGTCAGACCATCCGATCGCGAGATTATTGCGACCACCACCCATTATGGCATTGAATTCGCCTCAGCCGTTGCCATCAACAACATTTACGGTGTGCAGTTTCACCCGGAAAAGAGTCAGACCATCGGCCTTAAAATCCTTAGGAATTTTAGTGTCTTATGATTATTTTCCCCGCCATCGATATCAAAGACGGCAAGGTGGTTCGTTTATTCCAGGGGAAGTTCGATGAAGTAACGGAATATTCTGGCGACCCTGTCTCGGTTGCTGAAAAATGGCAGGAATTGGGCGCTCAATGGCTTCATGTAGTCGACCTCGATGGCGCTAAAACAGGGACAATGCGCCATCGTGATATCATCGTCAAAATCGCCCAGGCAATCAGTATCCCTTTGCAGGTGGGCGGAGGGATTCGTACCCGTGAGGACATCCACTCATTGATCGATGGCGGTGTGGCGCGGGTGATCTTGGGGACCAAGGTCATCGAGGATAGGAATTTCTTAACGCAGATGTTGGCGATTTGGAAGGGCAAGATTGCTGTTAGTCTCGATTGCAGCAAGGGGTTGGTAGCCCAGCGGGGTTGGACGGAAAGTTCGAATCTTAAGGCCGTAGATTTTGTGAATAGTTTAGAGGGATTGGATATCGCGTGTTTGATCTATACCGACATCACCCGTGACGGCATGCTCACCGGCCCTGATATCCTGGGATTAAGGGGACTCTTGTCCATCACTAGAATCCCGCTCATTGCCTCAGGCGGCATTGCAAATTTGGACAACATACGCCAGCTGATGTCTCTAGGGCCTGATGGACTGATGGGGGCCATCATTGGCAAGGCGATTTATGAGGGGAAAATCAATCTTGAGGATGCTGTCCAATTATGCTCACAAAGAGGATAATCTCCTGTCTGGATGTCAAGGACGGTCGGGTTGTCAAGGGGACGAATTTTTTGAACCTACGCGATGCGGGTGACCCGGTTGCCATTGCCAAGATCTATGACCAAGAGCAGGCTGACGAAATTGTTTTTCTTGATATTACGGCGAGCCATGAGAGGCGCTCTATCATGCTGGATGTCGTGCGCCAGACAGCTGAACAGGTCTTTATGCCACTTACGGTTGGCGGTGGCATTAATTGTCTGGAGGACATCCGCGAGCTATTGAACGCCGGTGCTGACAAGGTCTCTATTAATACCGCGGCGGTTAATGACCCTGATTTAATCCGGCGTGCAGCACAGAGATTCGGTAGCCAGTGTATCGTGGTTGCCGTGGATGCCAGAAAGAATGGCCACGGTTGGCAGGTCTTTACACACGGCGGACGCACACCAACAGATAAAGACGCTATTCCTTGGGTCCGGGAAGCTGAACAATTGGGCGCAGGCGAAATCCTTTTGACCAGCATGGATTATGACGGGACCAAGAACGGATACGATCTTGCATTGACTAAGGCAGTATGCGGGTTGGTCAATATCCCGGTCATTGCCTCTGGTGGTGCGGGTACCCTCAATGATTTCTATGATGTGTTTCACCAGGCAGGGGCCGACGCAGCCTTGGCTGCATCGGTGTTTCATTACAGGGAACTCACGATCGCCCAGGTCAAAAATTTTCTTAGAGAAAGAAAGGTTGCGATTCGCCCATGATCAAGACTGTTGAAACGATCCAGCTTACGGTCCGGACATTGAATAAGCTCAAGTTTAATGGCGATGGGCTTATCCCCGCCATCATTCAGGATTACAAAACAAAAGAGGTCCTTATGATGGCGTACATGAATCTGGAGTCGCTAGGTAAGACCATCAAGCTCGGTAAGACCTGTTTTTGGTCGCGTTCGCGTAAAGAGTATTGGGTCAAGGGCATGACCTCTGGCCATTTCCAGCACGTGAAGGCTGTTTATTACGATTGCGACGCCGACACGCTTCTTATTAAGGTTCAGCAAATCGGGGCTGCTTGTCATACATTAAAGAAGAGTTGTTTTTATAGAAAGATAAATTAGTAAATTATGTACTTTCCATCTCAAGCTGAATTTATGAAATTGACCGAAGAAGGAAACCTTATCCCGGTTTACCGGGAGATTTTGGGAGATCTGGAGACGCCGGTCTCGGCTTATTTCAAGATCGCGGCCCAGGCCCAATATTCCTTTCTTCTGGAATCAGTTGCGGGCGAGGAGAAGGTTGCCCGGTTTTCGTTTGTTGCGAAAGACCCAGAACTTGTCCTGCAGTCGAAAGGCGATCGGGTGCATATCCTGCATCGGATCGCCGGTAAGGTACGTAAAGAAATACACCTTGTTAAAGATACGCCACTCTCATTTGTTCGGGAGATTCTTCATCGATATAAGTTTGTCGCATCCGCTGAGCTTCCTGGTTTTTGCGGAGGACTGGTTGGGTATCTAAGCTATGACATGGTGCGTTTTTTCGAGAAGTTACCGCAGGATACCACCGATGACTTGAAGCTCCCTGATATGCAGCTGGTCCTGGCCAAAGACCTTATTATTTTTGAACATGTGAATCACCGGATCAAAGTCGTCAGTTGCGCCCAGGTGGATGCCAACGCCTCCCCAGAGAAGAAAATGAAGGCATATCAGCAATCCATCGCGAGGATCGATCGGTTCATCCGGCAGTTGGGCAAGCCCCTTGCAGCCAAAGGCCAGAAGCGCAAATCCCAGGTTAAGGCTGCGCCAAAGATAAGGTCCAATTTTACCTCATCTGAATTTGAGGCCATTGTCCAAGAGGCCAAAAAGAAAATTGGAACAGGCGACATCATTCAGGTTGTTTTATCCCAGCGTTTTGTTGTGGACTTGCAGGCAGAATCTTTTAATATCTATAGGGTGTTGCGGGCGCTTAATCCATCGCCCTATATGTATTATATCCAATTCGATGATATTTGCCTTATCGGTTCTTCACCTGAGATGCTGGTTCGTTGTGAAGACGGTATTGTGGAGACCCGTCCCATCGCAGGGACGCGCCCCCGGGGCCGCAACGAAGAAGAGGATGCCGCATTGGCTAAGGATCTCCTTGATGACCCCAAGGAAAAAGCCGAGCATATCATGCTGGTTGATTTGGGCCGTAACGACTTGGGACGCGTGTGCGCGCAGGGGACGGTGCGGATCACCGAATTGATGAACATTGAGAAATATTCGCATGTGATGCATATTGTCTCTAATGTCCGCGGTAAATTACGGCCAGATTGTGATGGGTTGGATGTCTTAAGGGCCGCGTTTCCAGCAGGTACGGTCTCTGGCGCCCCTAAGATTCGCGCCATGGAGATTATCGAGCAGTTAGAGATGGTGCGCCGTGGTCCTTACGCGGGCTGCGTCGGATATTTTAGCTTCTCCGGTAATCTGGATTCTTGTATTACGATCCGCACTATTGTTGTCAAGGGTAAAAAGGCCTACGTCCAGGCAGGCGCCGGTATCGTGGCGGATTCGGTTGCAAAGAAGGAATATCAGGAGACGGTCAATAAGGCAACAGCACAATTGCGGGCCTGTGAGCTTGCCGTGGAATATTAAAATAAATAACAATAGAAAGATCCCTTGCCTAAAGGATAAGATCGAGCCAGGCTCGGGATTTAATTCGCCCAGCAAAGGGGCTTATTAAAGGAGCGACGTCATGGAAGTACGTATCAGGTTGCAAAAAGTAGGCAAATCGGCGAACAAGCATTATAATTACCGGGTAGTCGCGATCGGACGCAACGTGGCCCGTCAGGGCAGGCATTTGGAGATACTGGGTCATTATGATCCCTCTAAGAGGCCGGCAGTCGTGTCCATTAACCGGGAGAAGCTTGACCGGTGGGTCAAGCGTGGGGCCCAGATGAGTGACACCGTCAGATCGCTTTTAAAAGTTAAATAAAGATTGCGTAATCAATCGGGTCTTTTTTAAAGAAAGGATAGAGCAATGCCTGGAGATCAAGTAGCGGGTTCTTGGCTGCAATCCATGATCATCCCGTATGCCCTTATCGGTCTTATTTTTTGGTTTCTCGTTATCAAACCCAGCAAAGACAAAGAGAGGGAGCGTCAAGAGCGGCTGAAGAGTCTGCAGAAAAATGATGAGGTCATCACCTCCGCGGGTATTCATGGTACCGTTGTCCTTGTCAAGGACAAAACGGCTGTGGTGCGCGTTGATGATAATGTGAAGATTGAATTCGACAAAGAAGCTATCACCCACATTGTTAGTGCGAAAGGTTAGAATATAATGAACAAAAATCTTCGCAACAGGATTCTTATTATCTTGGCGGTCATCGGCGCAGCCTGTTATTTTACGTTTCCCCTGGAAAGACACATCAATCTGGGCCTGGACCTTAAAGGCGGCATGCACTTGGTCCTGAAGGTCGACACAGAGAAACTCGATGAGAACGCTCGACAGGATGCCATCTTAAGGGCTATTGAAATCTTGCGTAACCGTATTGACAGTATCGGTGTGGGGGAGACGGTCATTCAGCGCCAGGGTCAGAATGAAATCTTGGTGCAGCTCCCGGGCATTACGGACCGCGACGCAGCGCTGGCTATGGTCGGTAAAGTCGCCCATTTGGAATTTCGCTTAGTCGATGACGACCCTAGCCGGTTGAAGGCCGCTCTCGATGGCAATGTCCCTGCCGGATTTATTTTGAAATACACTAAGGACCAAGACCATGAACCATTACTTCTGGAAGATACCGTTGTCTTGAGTGGAGAGCGCGTTGCCGATGCCCGGATGGATTTTGATGCCACCGCATTTGGTCAGCCTTACATCTCTCTCTCGTTGAATAACGAGGGTTCCTCGGAATTTGGCAGCTTGACGCAGGGCAATGTTGGGCGTCGGCTTGCCATAATCCTTGATGGTGAAGTTCTTTCCGCCCCCAACATTCAGGAAGCTATTTGGGGCGGGAACGCCCAGATCACGGGGGGATTTACTAGAGAGGAGGCATCCTTATTGGCCCTGGCGCTGCGCTCTGGCGCGCTTCCAGCGCCCATGCATGTGGAAGAAGAAAGAACGATCGGGCCACTTTTAGGCAAGGATTCAATCGAGGCCGGTATTAATGCAACCAAGGTCGGTGTTGCGTTAGTTTTTATCTTTATGGTCTTGTATTATTTAAAAGCCGGCATCATCGCGGACATAGCCTTGTTAGTCAACTTGCTTTTGATCTTAGGGATTATGGGATTCTTAAAGGTGATGCTCCCGGAGAGTCAGGTGACGTTAACCCTGCCGGGCATCGCGGGCATTGTCCTTACCTTAGGTATGGCCGTGGACGCTAATGTCCTTATCAACGAACGTATCCGTGAAGAAATAAACAACGGTCGACCAGTGCAGGCGGCTATCAATAGCGGCTTTAGCCGGGCATTTAATGCCATCATCGACTCTAATGTCACGACTCTCATTGCCGCGTTTATGCTTTTTCAGTTTGGTTCTGGACCTATCAAAGGATTCGCGGTGACACTTACGATCGGTCTTTTATCGAGTTTATTTACGGCACTCTTTGTCTCTCGGACACTATTCTATCTCTTGTATCAATGGGGATGGATGAAGACGCTTCCTATGCTGCGGTTTTTATCTAAACCGAAAATCAATTTTCTAACCAAGCCCAAACGGTATTTCTGTTTTATTTTTTCCATTGCCTTGATCGCCATTGGCATGATAACGTTGGTACAGAAAAAAGACCAGGCCTATGGCATTGATTTTGTCGGTGGACAAATTCAGCAATATAAATTTGCGAAATCCATTGAGCCCGAACAGTTGCGCCAGGGGCTGCGCCGGATAGGGGTGGAGGCGGTTATTCAACAATTTGAACAGTCGCCGGAAACGGTCATCATCCGCACGGCAACGGATACCTATAAACAGGTCTCCACACAGCTTAAAGAGATGTTCCCGGATAATACCTTTGAGACAATGCGCATCGAGAATGTTGGGCCGGTCGTGGGGAAGGCCTTGCGTAAGGCCGCGATGCTGGCCATTGTCTTTGCCTTAGGGGGGATCCTTGTCTACGTGAGATTTCGATTCAGGCACCTCGACTTTGCAATCGCTGGCGTCATCGCGATCCTGCACGACGTGTTGATGGCCTTAGGGATCCTGGTTCTTATGGGTCGCCCGATAGACCTTTTAGTGGTGACTGCTCTCTTGACGATCGCTGGTTATTCCATTAATGACACCATCGTTATTTATGACCGCGTTCGTGAGAATAGCGCCCGGGCGGGACGTAAGAGCCTTGTTGATATTATCAATGAGAGTATTAACCAGACCTTCAGCCGCACGATCCTGACCACCTTCGTGACCATGCTTGTTGTTATATCGCTTTATTTATACGGTGGAGAGGTCTTGAATACATTCGCCTTGTGTCTGTTGATCGGGTTCTTTATCGGGACGTATTCTACTGTCTTTATTGTCTCGCCGATTGTCGTTGCCTGGCGCGGGAACAGATAAATAAGACCGTAAAGTTCCATGTTCCAATCCATTGAGTTGTTCACCGCAAAGACGATTGCTCCACAGGACTTGCTGTCTCAACTGACGGATCTGCGCTATCGACGCAGCCACCGGGCTATGATCGAAGGGGAATTCAGTCAGTGTGGCGGCACCATTGAGGTGTATCCCGCGGGGTTTGACATGCCGTTACGCATCGATTTTGATGACGATCAAATCCGCTCGATTAAGAGCGTCAATATCAAGACCGGCAGGTCCATCTGGCAGCATAAGATTGTCATCATCCTTCCCTGTCGACCGTCTGGCCGTGAGATCTTTAGTAGCGACCTTCCCTTGAATAGTTTTATCGAAATTCAAAAAGGTGATTATGTCGTCCACAACCATCACGGTATCGGACGGTACCTCGGGATTGAGCATGTCGAGGTAGCCAACGCAAGCAAAGAGCATATGGTGATCGCTTATCAAGGGCAGGACAAATTATTTGTCCCTGTCCATGATATGCATCTGGTCCAGAAGTATGTTGGTTTCAATCAAAAGCCGCCGAGGCTCTATTCTCTAGGCAGTAAGGAATGGAGGCGTATGCGTACTCTAATTGAGAAGCGCTTGCGCCGCCTGGCTGCAGAGCTGCTCCACGCCCAGGCGGCACGCGCCAGCCTCAAAGGGTTTGCCTTTTCCAGCGACACGGACTGGCAGAGAGAGTTTGAAGAGAAATTTCCGTTTGAAGAGACACCCGACCAGGTCAAGGCAATGATGGCGGTTAAAAAGGACATGGAATCACAGCGACCCATGGATCGTCTGGTGTGCGGGGACGTGGGCTACGGCAAGACGGAGGTGGCGATGCGCGCCGCCTTTAAGGCAGTCATGGACCATAAGCAGGTCGTGTTGCTGGTTCCCACGACTATCCTCGCTGAACAGCATTGCTACAATTTTACCCACCGTCTAAAGAATTTTCCTGTACGGGTCGCTATGCTGAGCCGTTTTCGTACCCGCCAGGAACAGGCGACTATCATCAAAGACCTGCGTGATGGAAAAGTGGATATCATTATCGGCACACACCGACTGTTATCGAAGGACATTGCCTTCAAGGATATTGGCCTTATTATCATTGATGAGGAACAGCGCTTTGGTGTCCGTTCAAAGGAGCGTCTTAAGCATTTCCGTCTTTTAGCGGATGTCTTGATGATGACCGCAACCCCGATCCCGCGCACGCTGTATATGGCCCTGACCGGTGTCAAGGATATGTCAATTATTGCGACACCGCCCGAGAACCGCGTTGCTGTTCAAACCGAGATCGTTGCCTTTGATGAGGACTTGATCCAGATGGCTATTGTCCGGGAGCTAAAGCGAAAAGGTCAGGTATTTTTTCTGCACAATCGCGTTGCCGATATTGAACAGATTGCTAAAATAATAACACGCCTGGTCCAGGAGGCGCGGGTCGCCATTGCCCACGGTCAGATGGCTTCCCATGAATTGGAAGAAGTCATGCTTAAATTCCTGGAAGGGAGAATTGATGTCCTTATATGCACGACGATCATTGAATCAGGAATTGATGTCCCTAATGCCAATACCTTGATTGTTAACCGTGCAGACCAGTTCGGCCTCTCTGATTTGCATCAGTTGCGCGGACGGGTGGGGCGCTTTGCGAAGAAGGCTTATGCCTATTTTATTGTCCCTTTTCATGGACAGCTTTCAACGCTGGCGAAATCCAGGATCGAGGCGATCGAAAGGCACAGTGGTCTAGGCGCCGGTTTTCAGATTGCCTTTGAAGATTTGCAGATTCGTGGGGCAGGCAATCTCCTGGGTCAAGAACAGCACGGTTATATCGCCGCCGTTGGTTTTGATTTATATTGCCGCCTCTTAAAAGAATCCGTGGAACATCTTAAAGCCGAGATAACATAGATAACCCCATGAGACGCTTAATTAGATTGGTTGTGATAGGGTGTATGGCGTTGACATCTGGACCATATGCCTTTCCATCGGACGCACAAGGGTCAGTCGATGCGATCATTGCTATCGTCAATGACGAGGTCATCACCAACAAAGACCTACAGGATTATATTCGCCAGACGCATGCCAGTATGGTGGCTCAAGGGATTGCACAAGACAAAATTCAGGCCATGATGGAGGAGTTACAGGCCGATGGCCTTGAACAATTGATTCAAGATAAACTCATATTAAGCCACGCCAACACAATTGAGATTAAGGTGCGTGAAAAATTAGTGGATGATCGCATCGCAAGTATTAAGGCTAAATATCCCTCTGAGCAGGTCTTCTTAACGGCCTTGGTGAGCAATGGGGCAACCATGACGGATCTACGCAACAAGATTCTTGAACAACTAAAGATTAAGTTTGTGATTGATCACGAGATACGCTCCCAGGTCTTTGTCAATCCGCAGGAGGTGACCGACTTTTACGAGCAGAATAGCAACCAATTCCGCCAAGGCCGGCGCATCAATTTAGATTCAATTTATATTGCCTTTCTCGATGATCCAGCAAATGCCCGACGCCGGGCAGATGAGGCCTTAGCGCTGATTAAGGAGAAACAGGATTTTAGGGAGGTCGCCAGTCAATATTCTGACACCCCATCCATTGGCATGGTGGAAGAAGGGCAATTCGTTCCCTCTATAGAAGAAGAGGTCTTTCGCATGCGCCTCGATCAAGTCTCGGAGCCTATCGAAACGGATAAGGGTATTTATATCTTCAAGCTGAAAGGGGAGATTCCTCCCGCCACACTCGAACTTGACGAGGTGAGAGGGAAAATTTACGATATTTTGTACCACCAAAAATTTCAGCAACGTTTTGAGCGATGGCTTCAAAAGTTGAAATCGAAGGCCTATGTTGAAATCAAGCCCTAAGGCGATCGGCATTACCCTGGGAGACCCCGCTGGCATAGGGGCAGAGATCGTTGCCCAATCCCTTGCCCAACCTCGTATCCGCCGTTTGGCTTCTTTTTGGGTTATCGGTGACGCGTATCTTTTCCAAAGATATTTCCCAAAACGGTATTCCAACTGTGCCTGGATAGACGCGGGACATCCGGTATCCGAACCATGGCGTCCGGGTCGACCGGACGCGGCAACAGGCAGCGCATCTCTGGCGTATCTCAACTGCGCCATTACGCTTTTGAAAAATAAAAAGTTATCGGGATTGGTTACCGCGCCAGTCTGCAAGGAGGCGATCAGTCAGGGCCTGGCGTCATTTGAGGGGCATACGGAATTCTTGGCCGATGCCTTTGGCTCCAGGAATAAGGTGGGGATGATGTTTGTGAGCGATTCTTTACGTGTATTGCTCGCGACCCGCCATGTGCCCTTGCAGCAGGTCAGTTCAATGATTACTAGAGATCTTGTCTACAACGCCATTGTTCAGACCCACGCGGCGCTTAAAAATTATTTTCGATTACGCAAGCCTACTATTGGCGTCTGCGGCCTTAATCCGCACGCTGGTGAGAGAGGCAGGATGGGTACGGAGGAGATCGCGACGATCATCCCTGCCATTGAAAAGGCCAGGCAACAAAGGATTACCGTGAAAGGCCCTTTGGCTGCGGATACACTCTTCTATGCGCAGATAGCGCGGCATTTCGATGCAATTATCGCCATGTACCACGATCAAGGGCTCGCGCCAGTGAAGGCCCTGTATTTTCGTAGGCTCGTTAATCTCACCATTGGGCTGCCGTTTGTCCGTACATCGCCGGCCCACGGCACTGCCTTCGACATCGCGGGAAAGAATAAGGCGGACGCTTCTTCGATGACAGCGGCGATCAAGTTGGCAGTCCAACTTAGGAAGTAAGAGGATGGTCCAATGACAGATTCGTAAAAGATGGGTTTTGGGATTTCTCGTGGCAAAGCACAATTATAGTAGAGGTAAGCTACTGAAAGGCTCATGGGAAAGAATAAATTTTTAGTTCTTTTTATAATCCTTGTGTTTGTATCGGTTGCGGGGGGTATCGGCGTTTTGTCTTTTCAGGTATCACCAAAGACATCACTTCCCGTTTATGGCGAGACTGGCAATTTTCGTCTTGTGGATAGCCATGGCCGGGATTTTGATTCCCTTCAGCTGCGCAACAAAGTCTGGATTGCAGCTTTTTTCTTTACGACCTGCAGCGACATTTGTCCATTGATGATCAAGAATTTAAGGGTCTTGCAGGAGATGTTTGCAGCGCACCGGGACCTGGAATTTATCTCGATCTCGGTTAATCCAGAACAAGATACCCCATCGGTACTTTCCGCGTATGCGGATCAATACGAGGCCGATACAGACCGCTGGCACTTTTTGACCGGGCCGCGGGATGATATTACAAGAATCGCAGTCCATGGTTTTAAGGTTGGCTCTGTTACGGAGCCAATTTTTCATAGCCCCCACTTTATTTTAGTTGACCGACGTTTTAGGGTGCGGGGGTATTACGAAGGTACTCAGGCGCAGGATATCCAGCGCCTGTCCAAAGACATCCTCGAGCTTTATTCCGAGTAGAATAAGGATATTACGTCTATGGATATAGGAGGCATAGTGTTAAGTATTTTAGGACTGTGTGTGTTCGAAGTCGTCTCCAGCATAGACAACGCGGTCGTCAACGCGGATGTGCTTGCGACCATGAGTATCCGATGGCGTAGATGGTTTCTTATCTGGGGAATTTTTCTGGGCGTTTTCTTGGTCCGCGGGTTGTTGCCATGGCTCATCATTTGGTGGTCTAGTCCAGAGATCGGTCTCTGGGGGGCATTGACCGCGACCTTTAGCCATGACCCCCAGATTCAGGCGGCCTTGGCACAATCTTCACCGCAGCTTCTCATCGGCGGTGGGGTCTTTCTTATCTTTTTATTTTTTCACTGGTTGTTCCTTGAGCCTAAGGAGTTTGGTCTGCATGTGGAGCGTTTTTTTAACCAGCAGGGCGTATGGTTCTTTGCGTTCGCCTCAGTCATCCTAAGCGGGATTATCTGGTTTGCGCTTGAGAAAAATCCCCTCATGGCCTTTGCCGCCTCCATAGGGTCAAGTATTTTTTTTATTACTCACGGATTCAAAGAGTACGCCTCCCGGATGGAGGTTAAGTTAGTAAAACAACACCACTTGTCAGACATAAGTAAACTCATGTATCTGGAGATCCTCGATGCGACGTTTTCTATTGATGGCGTTATTGGGGCCTTTGCCTTTACCATGTCGGTGCCGATCATTATTCTCGGCAATGGTCTGGGCGCCATCGTTGTCCGACAGCTAACGATTAAAGGAGTAGATAAAATCAAGAATTATCCCTATCTGAAGAATGGTGCGATGTATTCCATATTCTTTTTGGGTATGATCATGGTTCTGGAGAGCTTTGGGGTCCATGTCCCGCCTTATGTCGCTCCCCTTATTACGTTTATCGTGATTGGTTTTTTTGGGTGGAAATCTTTGCGTGCCAGAAAATCGCTATCATAAACTATAGAGTGGGCGGGGCAGTTAAAGCGATGAACATACTGAGACGGAAGTTAAATTTGTACAGGTGATGTTCAGCGGTGGGGCGGTGTCGTCCTCAATGGTAAACAATTTTCCATCGCTGATCTTGACCCGAAAGGCGGTTGCTGGGGAACCGGCGATCGCATGGGTGGTATAGGTGATCCCCGTCTCAGTCGTAATATTGATACCCAGCCCTGAATTAATACTACCGAGGTTCGAACAGGTCCCTGAAGTATCGTCACACCAATAGCGTCCTTTGCGCGCCTTGTAAATTTCTTGTGCGCCCGCCATCAGATTAGCGGTTAGTATTTGCCGTTTGACCTGTTGGCGGGCCAGTGCCTTTGTATAATTAGGAATGGCAAAGGCGGCGATAATGCCAATGATGGCGGTCGCGATGAGTAACTCCATGAGAGTGAATGCCCGGGTTTTTCGCGTAGTAGGAGGCATAGTGGTTATTTTTAGTATATAATTCTAGGGGAAGGATAGCAAATAAAAATATTTCTTTTCAACCAGAGGTTAAGAAATATATTGACAAATTCTTGGGAAGATGTTGAAATGACAGCGATTTATCCCTCTTTTGATATACATGCAGCACACGCTGACAAAAATGATAGATGATAATCAGTGGGTGGACCTGCCAAGAGATGGATTAATGTCACGGTTTAGTAGGGGATCGATGTTCGGCCAGAGAAAATGATAGGAGTCCGGATATGTTTTCGTTACAGTTGAGAATGTGGTCCTTGTTGGCGATATTGTTTGGGATCGTTTACGCGGTCGTTGTCATGCTCGGCACCACCATGGGCATTAGCAATTTTTATGTGTATTTGTTCATTTCATTCTTTTTTATGTTGATCCAATACCTGATAGGGCCAAAGATAGTAGAATGGTCGATGCGTATCCGTTATCTTAAGCGCGAAGAGGCCTCGCGTCTTTATGCCATGGTCGAAGACCTCGCCCAAAAGGCCCGCATCCCGACGCCGCGGGTCGCTATTTCAGCGATAGCTATCCCTAACGCCTTTGCCTTTGGCCGCGGGGTGCGCGATGGAAGGGTGTGTGTGACTGAAGGGATTATGCGCCTTTTAAGCGAGGAAGAGCTCAAGGCCGTCCTTGGCCATGAATTAACCCATATCAAAAATCGCGATGTTATGACGATTACGCTTCTGTCGGTTATCCCTATGATCATGTATCGCCTGGCTTGGCATTTCTTATATTACGGTGGTCAACGACGCAGCCGTGGCCAAAATACCGTCCTGATCGGAGTAGCTGCATTTCTATTTTATTTTATCACCAATTTACTGGTCTTGTATGCCTCCCGGATCAGGGAATATTTTGCCGACCGGGGTGCGGTTCAGCTGGGTAGTAGGCCAGAGGCCTTGGCCTCAGCCCTGTACAAAATAGTTTATGGCTCCGCCCGGATGGATAAGGATAGTATAAAAGAGACTGAAGGCTTAAAGGCCTTTTTTCTCAATGACCCCTCGAGGGCCATGGATGAAATCCGCGAATTAAGCCAGCTTGATCTTGACCGTAGCGGGACTATCGACCCCGACGAGTTAGCGAATCTACGTAGTAAGAAGATACACTTAAGCTTTGGTGATCGTTTGATGGAAAGCCTGCAGACTCATCCTAACATGCTCAAGCGCATCCGGCATCTCTCGGAATTGAGTCATATATAGGCTAACAATTTTTTTTTAATTTTTAGTTAGCATCTTTTATAGAGATTGTTAGAATCCAGTTCTTAAATATTTTTAAATCAAGGAGGGGAAATTGTATGAAATTGCAACCATTGTCGGATAAAGTAATTATCAAACCATTGGAGGCAGAGGAAAAAACCAAAGGCGGTATCATCTTGCCCGACACCGCCAAGGAAAAATCCCAGGAGGGTAAGGTTATTGCTATCGGTAGGGGAAAGGTTATGGATAACGGTCAGATCAAGCCCCCTAGTGTAAAAATTGGTGATCGCGTCTTGTACGGTAAATTTGGCGGGACTGAGGTGAAGGGGCAGGGTGGGGAAGATTTGATGATTATATCGGAAGATGAGATTTGCGCGGTCTTAAAAGAATGAGCATGCAGTTTATGGAATCGAGTGGATTGGTGTTAGATAACAGAGAGGAGAGAAATGCCTAAACAACTTTTATTCAGCGAAGAGGCCCGGCGTGCTGTTTTAAGCGGCGTTGAGCAACTCGCCAATGCCGTCAAGGTGACCTTGGGGCCCAAGGGCCGCAATGTCGTTTTAGACAAGAAATTCGGCTCGCCTACCATCACCAAAGATGGCGTCACGGTCGCCAAAGAGATCGAACTAGAAGACAGGTTCGCCAACATGGGCGCCCAGATGGTCAAAGAGGTTGCAGAGAAAACCTCGGACACCGCTGGAGACGGCACTACCACGGCAACCGTCCTTGCCGAGGCAATTTATCGCGAGGGGCTTAAGAACGTCACCGCCGGCGCCAATCCTATGGCCCTCAAGCGTGGCATCGATAAGGCCGTGGCGCAGGTCGTTACAGAATTACAAAAACTCTCCAAGACCATCGACAACAAAAAGACCAAAGAAGTCGAACAGGTAGCCACCATCTCGGCTAACGGTGATAGTTCTATCGGTAAGATCATCGCTGAGGCCATTGACAAGGTCGGTAAAGAGGGCGTCATTACCGTTGAAGAAGGAAAATCATTGACGACTGAATTAAAATTAGTCGAAGGCATGCAGTTCGACCAAGGGTACTTGTCTCCGTATTTTGCTACCGACATGCAGAAGATGCAATGCGAGCTGGAGTCGCCTTATATACTTATTTACGAAAAGAAGATTTCCAACATCAAGGAACTCTTGCCCATATTAGAGAAGACTGCTCAGGGCGGTAAATCGCTTCTCATTGTCGCCGAAGATGTAGAAGGCGAGGCCCTGGCGATGCTTGTTGTCAACAAATTGCGTGGGACACTTGTATGTGCTGCGGTCAAGGCCCCGGGGTATGGCGACCGACGCAAAGTCATGCTCGAAGATATCGCCATTTTAACCAATGGCAAGGCGATTACTGAAGACCTGGGGATTAAACTAGAAAATATCGATATGGCGTATCTTGGCCGTGCCAAAAAAGTTAAGATTGATAAAGACAACACTACAATCGTGGAAGGGGCGGGCAAGGCCTCCGCCTTGGAGGGGCGTATCAACCAAATTAAGAATCAGATCGCGACAACGGAATCGAGCTATGATAAAGAAAAACTGCAGGAGCGTTTGGCTAAGTTATCGGGCGGGGTTGCGG
This sequence comes from Planctomycetales bacterium, assembly GCA_005239675.1. GTDB lineage: Bacteria > Omnitrophota > Gorgyraeia > Zapsychrales > Zapsychraceae > UBA10015. Next base: position 6,930 of record SBBO01000030.1, on the reverse strand, counting down.
TCATCAATGTTGGCGCAGCGACCGAAACAGAGATGAAGGAAAAGAAGGCCCGAGTGGAAGACGCCCTTCATGCGACCCGTGCGGCGGTTGAAGAAGGCATTGTCCCTGGCGGTGGGGTTGCCTTCCTACGTACCGTACCGACCTTGGATAAACTTAAAGTTTTCGGTGATGAAAAAATCGGGATCGATATCATCCGGCGCGCCCTGGAAGAACCCGTACGGCAATTGGCCTTGAATGCCGGGCTCGAGGGTTCTGTCGTTGTTCAGCACCTTAAAAACGAAAAGGTCAACATTGGTTATGACATCAATCAAGACGCCTATGTGGACATGCTCGAATCTGGTGTCATTGATCCGGCCAAGGTGACCCGCACGGCCCTGCAGAATGCAGCGAGTATTGCCGGTCTTTTGTTAACAACAGAGGCGTTGGTGACCGACCTTCCAGAAAAGGAAAAGCCAATGCCTCCCCCTATGCCGGAGTATTAATTAAAACTAATAAAATTCAGAAAAGGCAAAAGCTAAAATTAGGTTGTTAGTTAAATTTTAAATGCGCCTATGCACTTGACCAAGGATAATCTTTTGCCTGCTTAACGATCTTCACCCCACCCCCACCTTGTCCTCGCCCCGTACGGGATTTAACCTTTTAAAAATGATCAGGCAGGCTTGTTAGTGAGGGGTTCATGGCGTGCTTCTTAGATGGTGAATAACGAGATTTGGAGAGTGAAACAGGTCTTCTCGTCCTTTATCGCTTCTAATGCCACCCGTGCTTTGAATTTCTTCGAATACTGTTTCTGCTTCTTGATCCCGACATCCTGGTTTGGTTGATTTTACCACTATTTCCCACCTTAACCGGTGGTCTGAATTTAGGGAAGTATTATATTCAGGGCCTGGCCGTCAACACTAATATTAACTAATGCAGTTTTTATGGAATTCAGCCTTTACAGCCACTATTATATTTGTTATATTGGTGCCGCTTGAGGGGGGATGGCATTTTTTGATAAAATTTGCTGAAAATGCTGGCGCCCCGCTAATCTCAACAAAATAATAGAGGAATGCGGGACTGGCAAATTATCTAGACAAAGATTATGGTAATTTGCTGGCGTAGCTCAGTTGGTAGAGCAGCGGTTTTGTAAACCGCGGGTCGGGGGTTCAATTCCTCTCGCCAGCTTATGAATTTTTAGATAGACTGGGCAGCAATCAACGTCATTCATTGAACTTTTTTGATCGTTGATTCCTGACCAGTTACCATTAAGTTTTTAGATAGACTGGGCAGATACCCAAGCGGTCAACGGGGACAGACTGTAAATCTGTTGCGCTTGCGCTTCGGTGGTTCGAATCCGCCTCTGCCCATTTTTTGGCTGATGGGTACGTTTAGTCTTCCGCGGGCGTCCCGCTAATCTCAACAAAATAATAGAGGAATGAGGAATGCGGGACTGGCAAATTATCTAGATAAAGATTATGGTAATTTGCGGGCGTAGTTCAATGGTAGAACACCAGCCTTCCAAGCTGGATACGTGAGTTCGATTCTCATCGCCCGCTTGTATGATTCATCATTGTAAACAGGATCCCGCATTCAATCGAAATGGAGAGGCGGGACAAGGCAGTATCGCTTAACAGAAAATAAATTATTTTATGAAAGTTACACTTCTGGTCCCTACCTTAAATGAGATCGATGGCATGAAGGCCATCATGCCTAAGGTGAGGCGTGAATGGTGTGATCAAATTTTGGTGGTGGATGGTCAGTCTACGGACGGGACCGCTGAATATGCCCGCCAACAGGGCTATGATGTCGTTATTCAGCAGAAAAAGGGCATGCGCTATGCCTATATGGAGGCCCTGCCCCATGTGCGGGGAGATGTTGTCCTGACCTTCAGCCCGGATGGCAATTCAATTCCAGAGTTGATCCCTGCCTGCATTGCAAAGTTAAAGGAAGGTTATGATATGGTCATCGTTTCGCGTTATGCCGCTGGCGCAAAGAGTTATGATGACGATGCTATAACGGCCTTTGGCAACTGGCTTTTTACAACACTGATTAACTTAATTCATCGGGGACACTACACCGATGCCATGGTTATTTACCGAGCCTATCGGAGGAGTTTAATCGATGAGCTGGATTTGGACAAAGATTCTAGTTATGAGTTTGAAGAGCGGTTGTTCGGCACGAACATAAGCTGGGAACCGCTTTTATCCATACGCTGTGCCAAGCGCCGTTTGAAATGCGCGGATATCCCCGGTGATGAGCCTGCCCGGGATGGGGGGGTGCGCAAATTACAGGTCCTGCGCTGGGGCGCGGCATACATGTTTCAAATATTTCGTGAAATTTTTGTATGGCAATAAAAACGATCACCATGATAGGCGATGGCAGTTGGGGGACGACACTCGCCATATATCTGACGCAACAAAGCTATCGGGTTAAACTCTGGGGGCCATTTCCGCAATACATCCAAGAGATGCGCCGGAGTCGGTATAATCAAAAATTTCTCCCCGGGATCCGCCTGCCCCAGGCGCTCGAACTTGTGGAAGAATTGGATCTTGCCCTTCAAGATAGCGATCTTGTTGTCTTTGCCATTCCTTCCCAGTACGCAACGCAAATCCTCGCCAAGCTCAAGGGAATTAAGATTAATTGGAAGAAGTTGATTTTCTTGAGTGTGACTAAGGGTATCGATACCAAGAGCCTCTTGTGTATTTCGCAGATCATCCGTTGTTATTTAGGCAAGATCCCTTTGGCTATTTTGTCAGGACCAACGATCTCCAGAGAGGTGGCTGAGGGAATACCCACCACAGCCGTTGTGGCCGCACAAGATATCCACATCGCCCAGAGAATACAGAAGGTCTTTAATTCACAATATTTTCGGATTTATACCAATACCGATGTGCTGGGTGTTGAATTGGGCGGTAGTATTAAAAATGTTATCGCCATCGCCTGTGGCGTGTGTGACGGTTTGAAATTGGGGACGAATACTAAGGCAGCTATCATCACGCGCGGCTTGGCGGAAATGGCGCGCCTAGGCAAGGCCTTGGGCGCGCGAGCGCAAACCTTCATGGGGCTAACAGGCTTAGGCGATTTGGCAACGACCTGTTTTAGCCCCCAAAGCCGGAACCGCTACGTTGGGGAGCAGTTGGGGCAGGGAAAATCCATCCGACAGATTGTTTCATCCATGGACATGGTCGCCGAAGGTGTAGAGACGGTTAAGGCGGTCTACCAATTGAGCTGTAGGCATAAGGTAAATATGCCGATTACCGAGGCCGTCTATCAGGTGATTTATAAGAATAAAAAATCAACTGATGCCCTCATGACCCTCATGAATCGCATGCCTAAGTCGGAATAAGAAATGAAGGAAATTCATATCCAGTATTTTGCTATTTTACGCGAGCAGCGCGGTCGAGATGAAGAGACTGTCCAAACCGCGGCCGCAACCGTCGAAGATCTTTATGCTCAACTTCGTCTACAGTACGCCTTTTCGCTGCCTGTTGATTCGCTGCGGGTCGCTGTTAATGGCAATCTTACGGATTGGGCCACAGCCTTAAATTCGGGGGATCGGGTGGTCTTTTTGCCGCCTGTTTCAGGAGGATAAACTAGCCCAAAGTCGTTGATACAAGAGGAATATTTTGTTATACTTAATTTTCTTAGGTAATTTCACCGCTGATGACAGATATGAATGACACAATGAATATTATCGCCTTGGGGATAAATCATAAAAATGCTCCTCTTGAGATTCGAGAACAATTCAGTTTAAGCGAGCTCCAGCAGGAGCTGCTCTTAAGCGAGTTGAGAAACAATCCTGCTATCCTTGAGGCGTTTGTCCTTTCGACCTGCAATCGGGTGGAAATCTATGCCCATCTTCTGGAGCCAGCCACGACATCCCTTGCTATCCTGAAAGTGATCTTTGGGATTAAGAAAATAGATTATACGGCAAAGATGGCCGATTATTTCTATCACTATCAAGGCAAAGGGGCCATCGAACATCTCTTTAGGGTTTCTACTGGTTTAGATTCCATGGTCTTGGGTGAAAAACAGATCTTGGGTCAGGTCAAGGCGGCTTTTGAGCGCGCCAAGGCGCGCGGTATGTTTGCTAAGCTTTTTTATTCTTTATCCGACGCAGCGATTCGTGTTGGGAAAAAGGCCCGTAACGAAACGGATCTAGGTGTAGGCGGTTCCTCGGTAAGTTGGGCCGCTATTGCCAAGGCTGAGAAAGAATTGGGGTCTCTGCAGGATAAGACCATCTTGGTTATTGGCGCGGGGGAGATGAGTGATCTAGCGGTGGGTCATATCCATAACAAAGGCTTTAAGGAACTTTATCTCATGAACCGCACGTTGGTTAATGCAGAAAATTTGGCTGAGAAATATAATGGGAAAGTGGTCTCATTTTGTGACATCAAGGAAATCCTTGCTCAGGTGGATGTGTGTATTTGTTCAGTGGGCGCTCCGCATTATATCTTAGACCATGAGGTGATGGCCAAAGTTATGCCTCTACGTTGCCATAAAGAAGACCTTGTCCTGGTCGACATCTCTGTCCCTCGTAATATCGAGCCACGCATCGCGCAGATGAGCGGTGTGCGGTTGTTCTGTCTGGACAATTTGCAGGAAGCGGTGGATGCCAACATGGAACTTCGCCGCAAGGCCATCGGCCAGGTCGAAGAGATCATTCATGGCAAGGTTACTGAATTTCTAGATAAAATAACCAAGGCAACGGGCTCGGATCACGATCATTTCGGTGAAGATTCCAAGCTCTTGGTGGATGCCTGAGGCCATGGAGCCATACCCCTATTTTGTTTTATCATTAATTGCCTTTTTAGTGAATATCCCTATGGGGTATATTCGGGAAAATCATCCCAAATTTTCTCTAAAATGGCTTTTATGGATTCATGCCTCTATTCCCCTCATTATCTACCTGCGTCTTACCTTGGGGATCTTGGCATGGTTTATTCCCATTACGATTGCGTTGGCGGTCTTGGGTCAGGTCCTAGGCAGCCGTTGGCGTCGTAAGATTATCTCACCCAGAGAGCTCGCACGGTTCAAAAGAATTCCCCCCATGGCCACACCCAATAAAATAAAAATAAGTGATGCGACCACAACCGTTGTGCTGCTCAATATGGGTGGTCCACGAACCAATAAGGATGTTGCTGATTTTCAGCGGCGACTATTTTCCGATCCCCTCCTTATTCGTTTTCCATTGTCGTTTTTATTTCAACGGTTTTTTGCGTGGGTTTTGGTAACGTTGCGGACAAAGGCAGCCAAGGGGCGTTATCAGTTGATCGGTGGAGGGAGCCCCATCTTTGACTCGACGCAGCGTCAGGTGACTGCCTTAACAGAGGAATTGAGGCATAGGGGCCGCGCCGTTGATGTTATTTTTTCGTTTAATTACAGCGCACCTTTTCCCGAGGACACTATGCGCATAATCCAGCAATCAGGCAAAACTAATGTCCTTCTTTTGAGTCTCTATCCACATTATTCTCAGGCAACGACCGGCTCGAGTATTTATCATTTAAAGAAGGCCGCTGACCAGATTTATCCGCAGGCTAAGTTTTGGGAGGCACCCGCGTACCATCTCCATGATGGTTATATCCGGGCGTTGGTGGACCGGATCCAGGAACAAATCAAGGCTGGAGAATCGCTGGACGATTTTTACCTTATTTTCTCAGCACATGGTCTCCCGATGTATTTCTTGATAGAAGGGGATCCGTATCCATTTCAGATCAATCAAACGGTGGCCGGTATCCTTTGTGCATTGGGGCGTCGTGACCGTTGGGTCATTAGTTATCAGAGCGCGGTAGGACCATTCCAGTGGTTTAGGCCATACACAGAGGATGTCATTGAGGCGCTTATTAGGCATGGTTTTAAAAAATTGCTTGTTATCCCTGTCTCTTTTGTGACGGATCATATCGAGACGTCTTGTGAAATCGACATCGAGTATCGGCATCTCGCCCAAGGATGGGGTGTGGAGGATTTTCGTATGTCACGGGCGATTGAGTGTCATCCGGGATTCATCCGGGCCCTGGCTGATAGCGTAGAGGCGGTGCTTAATGAAGATGCAATGGAATGGAAGGCCTTAGCCCATGATTCCCTCGTTTAATCTTGAACAATATCTCATGCATCATGTAGAGAATTCTCATCAGTGGGACCTGCCTTTCTTGCCGGCGTTGCCGTTACCATTCCCTTTAAGTCTGCATGGCCTAATGTTGCTAATGGGGGCGTTTTTTGTCATCGTTATTTTTTGTTCTTTGTACGATAGAAAACAACGTGTCCCCCGGAATTTTACAAATTTACTAGAATGTTTGATTGTCTTCATCCGCGATGAGATTGCCATCAAAGGTCTTGGGGAAAAAGAGGGACGAGGCATGACACCATTTTTATGTACCTTATTTTTCTTTATCTTGGTCTTAAACCTGATGGGCCTTATCCCGGGTTTTTCATCAGCCACCGCTAACCCCAATGTGACGGGTGCCTTGGCATTTTTTACACTATGCTTAATGATTTTTGGCACACTGCGCAAAAGTGGTTGGCGGGGATTTCAAAAGGCCCTTGCCCCCGGGGGTGTGCCCAAAGGAATTTTGTTTATCTTGGTTCCCATTGAATTTTTGGGCATATTTATTAAGACAGGCGCCTTGATGATTCGACTTTTTGCCAACATGTTGGCTGGGCATATGGTGATTTTAGCGATGCTTGGTTTAATCCCCTTATTAGGGTTCGTTGCCTTCCCAACGGTCTTTTTAGCGGTCGGGGTTGGTTGTTTGGAAGTCTTTATAGCCCTTTTGCAGGCATATATTTTTACTTTGCTCACTGCAATCTTCATTGGGCAGATGTATCATCCTGCGCATTAGAATAGTCATTATTTACTTTTATTGGTCTTTTCCTTGACTTATGGAATTATGGAAGACCAACCCCAACTTAGCTTTAAACATTTCAGAGGAAGTTGGGACGTCCCTGCTTCTT
>SBBO01000048.1 GCA_005239675.1 Planctomycetales bacterium | reverse complement strand
GTTTATTGATGGTTCCTCCGGTTGACCTAGATCAACTCCTCCGTTGGAAGCATCTTTTACTCAGCAAGGGGGGTAACGATCTATTGACCGTTCCCTAAAGTGCACTAATTTTTACTAAAATTTAATAGCAGACATTTTTTATCTGAGAAAATTATTGATTTAAAAAAGACCTCGAACAAACTTCAAGCGGGCCATACTTGGAAAAGAAATTGAGCAAAAATATATTGAACAAATCGTGGGAATTAAGAAGGCGGTATTTTCTGAGCCCTTTAATGCGCCCTAGAATTATTGAAATACTTTTCTATATCAATAGCAGCCTTTTTTCCTAAGGCGATGGCCTCCACCAAGGGACTGGCATGGATCACCACACTGCCACAGGCAAACACGCCCGCAAGCGAGGTCATTGAATTACCTGGATTAATCCAGATTGTTCCATTCTTGTTGATTTTAAGCTGCGGGGTATCACGTCGAATGAGAGAATTCGGTTCCTGCCCCATGGCAATAATAACAGAATCTGCCTCTATGGTAAATCCCGAATCAGGAACAGGGATCAATTCCCATTCTCCCTGCGCATGCTCATCGGCGTAATCAAGGCGCACACATTGGATGGCGCGGACGCAATGTTGGTCATTGCCCATGATGGCCAAGGGCCGCGCTAGGGCCTCGATGCAAACACCCTCTTTTTCTGCATACGCGATCTCCTCAGGGAGATTTTTTTTATCATCAGAGGGCTGTGGCGACACCCATGTCACCTGCTTATCCAAACGCACGGCCGCGCGCGCGCAATCAAGCGCCATAAATGACGACCCTAGGACAACCACTCGATTGCCCAATTGAAAATTATTATCCTGAAAGAATAAGGATGATTGTCTATCCCGCGAAACAGGACCTACTCGACCAGCGAGATTCACCCGCATGAGCAATTCCTCGCCGTAATAAACACCACCGAGATTCGCACCATCAATATCCTGCAATTGGGGAATACCCGCACCAGTCGCCAAGAGGATTGCTTCAAATCCTTGTATAAATAGATCTGTCAAGGCGAATGTCTTTCCTGCGTAACAGCTTGTCTTGATTTCAACGCCCAAGAGCTTTATCTCCTGAATTGCTTCGTCAAGAATTTTGGGAGGCAGACGAAACGCGGGTATGCCGTAATGTAAGATCCCACCGGGATGATCAAGGGCCTCAAAGACCGTGACTCGATAGCCTCCCTGCGCCAGGTCTGCTGCTGCGCTCAGCCCTGCAGGGCCGGAGCCAATGATCGCCACTTTCTTGCCCGTGCGTGCCACCGTTTTCTTAATGGCAAATCTTGGTTTTCCAAAATCAGCCGCGTAACGCTCCAACGCCCGGATACTTAAGAAGGCATTCTCTTGGTCGCGAACACCCGCTGTTTCACACGGGGCCGTACAGATGCGTCCACAAATGGCAGGAAGAGGATTGTGTTCGTGAATTTTAGCCAAGGCCTGCACGACACGGTTTTCAGATAAAAATCGAAGGAACGCCAAGATATCTATCCCTAAAGGACATTGACACTTATGACCGAGGCTCAAGGACTGCAAACAACGCTTGGCTTCCTCAATGGCTAGTTTTTTTTGATATCCAAGGGATACTTCGTCAAAATTTCTAACGCGTTTTCTCTGGGATTGAACGATGACTTCAGGTTGCCCCATCGATCTCTCTCCTTAAAGGCATTCATACGAATTCGTAAATCCGTAAAATCAACTTGGTGACCATTGAAGGCTGGGCCTTCGATGCATGCTAAGACGTTGCGGTTGCGAACCCTCACGCGACAAGCGCCACATAGCCCCACACAATCAATCATGGACACATCTACCATGACCTGCGTGTCGATATTCTTTTCCTTAGTTAACAGGCTCACCTCTTCCATCATATCGACCGAACCAATGGCGAAAACACTCTGTATCGACTCTTCACCAATAATTCGTTTAAAGGCATCTGTCGCCAGACCCCGGCACTCGCTAGAACCGTCCTCAGTTGCCACAATAATCTTATTGCAGGCAATCCGCATCTGGACTTCCAATAGGAGTTCCGTCTTTGTCCTAGCACCGATAATACCAATCACTTTATTGCCGACCTGCTTGAGCGCCCGAACAATTGGCAAGATACGACCAATACCGATTCCGGTTGCGATACACACTACCATCCCCTTCTTCTCAATGCGAACAGGGACACCTAGGGGGCCTAATACCGCGTGCAATACGTAGTTAATAGGCAGATTACCCAGTTGCTGCGCTAGCGGATCCGCATCTTGCGCAATGACGGTAAGGACCCCTCGCAAAGAATCAATCTCAGCGACGATTAAAGAAACAGAGGCCCCTTGCCATAAAGAGACCTTGATGAATTGGCCAGGCTGCAGTTTGGTAGCGATATCCGGGCAATGGATATTGATACGCTTGAAGCGACCGGCAAAACTTTGCTTGTTGACGATCTTGTAATGCATACTGCTTCCTTATCCTCTTATTTCTTTAGACTCTTCATTAATTCGTCATAAGAGGCTGTATTCAGCACATCCTTTTTGGTTAACCAGCCGTGGCGTGCCGTTGTCACCCCGAATCTCATGAAATCCATATGGTCAGTGCGGTGGGCGTCGGTATTGATGACAAACTGAACCCCATATTGACGGGCGCGATAGACATTCGCCCCATTTAAATCCAATCGGACAGGGAAGGCGTTGATCTCAAGAAAGACCTTGTGGTCAATAGCGGCAGCGCACACTTCCTTAAAATCAAAACGGTATGGCTCTCGTTTGCCAATATGAATGCCGGTAGGGTGCGCAATCACATGAACATATTTATTTTGACAGGCCTTCACCAGGCGTTTGGTTAGCTGTTGTGGACTCTGGTCGAATCCACGGTGGATGGCGGCAATCACGATATCAAATTCACTTAATATTTTATTATTATAATCCAAATTTCCTTGCGTGTCTATCTCCACCTCAGTGCCGAACAGCACATAAAAATCTTCAAACTTCTTGTTGATGGTATCGATTTCTTTTTTTTTCTTCTTTAGATCTTCTGGGCTTACTCCGCCAGCAACCCGCAGTCGCGGGGAATGATCGCTTACCGCCACATACTGGTATCCGAGTTCACGCGCCTTCTGGGCCATCTGGGCGATCGTATCGTGCCCGTCCGACCATGTCGAATGAACATGCAGATCTCCTTGGATGTCACTTAATTCAATGAGTGTAGGGATCTTTTGGTCTACGACCAACTCCCCGAAGCCAAATTCTTCACGCATCTCGGGCGGGATAAACGGCAGGCCAAGAACCGCAAAACAATCCCTCTCCGTCTTGCCCGCGAGCATCTTTTCCTGTCTTGCTGAAACAGAGAAAATACCATATTCATTGACCAGCATCTCTTTCTTGATGGCGATCTGGCGCAGCTTGATATTAAAATCCTTAGAGCCAGTAAAATACAGGAGTGCCGCACCGAAACTGTTGGAATCAACAACCCGTAGGTCCACCTGCACATTGTCTTTCGTTAAAATTGAAGACTTGGTTTCCCCATGGGCATTGATACTCTTAACCTGCGGCAGGTGGACAAAAACATCCATGACCTCTTGGGGTCTCGTCGAATCAACCAGGATATCAATGTCCCGGACTGTCTCGCAGCCGCGCCGCAAGCTGCCAGCGGCTGCGATTTCCTTGACCGCTGGCAGCTTTCTTAAGATGGAAATGAATTCTTCGGCAACTTTGGTGGCAACCCCCAGATTCATCCGTGCCTGGCCCTCTTGGACGATCTTGAGGCCCCGCACAATCTTAGCGATTGTTCTTTCCTGGATACCTGCAAGCCCCTGCAGCTTCTCTCCCTCAACCGCCTTACGCAAATCCGCAACGCTAGCGATATTTAAATGCTCAAAAAATAATTTCGCTTTTTTCGGGCCAATGGAGGGGATATCAACGACCTCGAGCAAACCTTCTGGGATTTCCTTGATGAGCTCCTGATATGCCGTCATAACTCCCCCATCGAGGTATTCAGCGATTTTCTCAGCGAGCGCCTTACCAATGCCAGGAATGTCGGTCAAACGATTTTCCTTGCGTACGGTCTCGATATCTTCGGGAAGATACTTAATCGTTTCGGCAGCCTTGAGATACGCCCGAGTCTTAAAGACAATCTCGCCTTTGATTTCCAAAAGCGTCCCCATCCGCTCCAAGATATCGGCAACATCCTTATTTTTCATATGAATACTTTAATAAGCCAAACCCTCTGCAGCAAGCGTACCGTAAGGCCCATTTCATGGTAAACGACGGTAAATAGCGATGGCTAAAAAAATACTCCCGGCGGGGGCTTGGGGAGCTTGCTAACGATCCCCAAGACCTTATCTAACACGGTAAAGGGCAATTGAACCAACGTGAGCGGCACCTGCAAAAGGGCGCAGCCACTGAGCATTAAACAAAACCCACCTAAAATAAAAGAAAGGAGTAATTTTTTAGAAAGATTCGAGATAATTATTCCACCTCCAAAGATACCGTCGACTCAAAGGCCTTATCATTTAAAATTGTGTTCATTCCCCACTGCCGGATAGAGGCAAGACCCTTAAAGAGCGGCTGAACAAAATGCTTGTCTCGCCTTGCTCTTTTTTCTCTGATCGCCTGATGGCGATCGTATCCCTGATGGCTTTTCTCCAGTTCCTTTTGTCGGGCCTCGCTGGAGGCGATCTCTGCTTCCAGTTGCGCAATGTGCTCTTTCTGGCTCCCTAGAACAATTGCCTGTTCTTTAAGGCGTTCTAATTCCTTCTTTTTATCCTGAATCTCCTGCGCCATATCGGCTAGACGTTTCGCGCTACCCGATTGAAAGGCGTCTTTCAGGGCATCCTGTTCCTCTTCCCGTGCCCTGAGCCATTGCACAATATCCTCCATCTTATGAATGAGCCCATCAACCCGAACGAACTGGACAAAACGATTCTGGCCAGACGCCCTAGGCACAGATCGAAGGAAATCTTGAGAGGTGGCAAGTGAAGGTAGTCGGCCTTGATGGCGGTCAATAGCATCCTCAAGGGTAGTACGGTGAAGGGCTATCAGAAAATATTTTCCTATAATGCCATACGCTGGCTCGACGTCCTTTAGGGCTATGGAAACAAGATAGTGAATGGGAATACCGTTATAATCCTTGCGTTGAACATTAGATGCAAACTGCTCATCTAATTTGTTGACAATATTGCTCGCCTTCTGCATATCTTGAATTTCCACAAAAAATAATAAATCAGGGATCGGGAAAAGAGGGCTCAGGCGGATATCTCGTAGATATCCGCCTGTCTTATCAGCAAAGGCAGGGATAATATCCTGTTCCACATTCAAACCTAAGATGTCTTCTGAAGTAATGACAGTTTGGGCCGCCTCGCGCCTTAATTCTTTCCAGGATAATGCCAAATTTAGACAATTACTCCACTGATAGCCGAGAACATCGGCTGGCACAAAAGACAAAGATTCATTGGATGCAGATGGGCAAGTGTAATCCTTCTCCTGCGATGGATCCAATTGAGTTGTATCAAAATAGAGATCGGATTTCAAACCCAGGTTATTGTCCTCCCAGTGACCGGAAAGGCCTATGACATCGTGACCGGCAAACCTCCTGGATATCTGTTGCCATGCCGTTTTGACGAACGCGGCCTGTTGGTCGACGCCTTGCGGATTACCATTTTCTAAAGAGGTCTCCTTAGCCATGGGGGGTGGCCCTACCAAGGCGTCAAAGGCGGCATTAATATCAGCAAACAATTGCCTGAGGTTAAGGTATCCGATCATTTGCGCAGAACGAATCACCCGCTTTTGAGATCGCTGGAAATGCTCGTCAGTAGCTAGGGTGCGTATTTGACCGCGCTGCACTTCAATGGTCTGCTGCACTAACGTTTCATCAAGGCCAATAATAAGTAAATCCCGCACATAGACAAAAATGATCGGTATATCTATCTGCGGTAGCCTTACACGATGCATGGTATAGCCATCGGGAATGACTTCATGGGTAATGTCCTGTCCTGGTAGGCCTAACCATTGCGATAAGAACTCTACCAACGAAGTCTTTTCTGCTAATCGCGTTACTATAAGAAAGTGGGAAAGAAAATCTTCAATCTGGGCCTGTATTTTTCCTTCCGTTAATGGTGGAGATAAGGCCGCCGCAGAAGAAGGAAAAATAGCGAAGGCAAGTTCGCGGCCAAAGAATTGCTCCAAGGCAACCATAGAGATGGGATCAAAGATTTTCTTCCCTATTAAGGCGAGCATATCTCTTTGCTCCTGGGGCCAATGGCTGCTCTCTTGGTATGTCCAGTCAATCATCGATAAATTCTGCCATAATTTAGTAGAGCTTATTTTCTTCCAATCTTCTTGGATATTGGAAAGTTTCACGTAGACAAGCGCCCCGGCAGGAAGCGCGTCTTCCATATCCATCGGCTTGGGTATCAGCCAAACAATACCGCCTACGATGCCAAGTGTTATGATCACGATCAAAATAATGAAAAAAATCTTTACCCGGTGTGTCATTTAATTGTCTATCCTAAAAAATGTCCTTGCATTTTGATTTAATATAGCGACGGCCTTCTCTTCGTCAAGATCTTTTAAGACACAGTAGGCCTTTAAGGTCTTAACGACATCCTTGGGTCCGGCCTGAAATCCTTCCTCATCTCGCTGCGCCTGGAAAAATACCGGAGAATCGGTTTCAATAAGCGTCTGCTCGATAGGGGCATGGCGTATGGCTTCCTGGGACTGAGGACTATATGCCAGGCTCGGTGTCGTTGAGATGTAATAGCCCTCTTTTAAAATATCGCTTAACACATCGATTGGCCCGCTGTACCAGTGAAAAACGGCCTTACAAACACCAATACGCTGCGCCGTTTCTAGGCATTCCCTCCAGACGCCGCGCGAATGAATCACCGCTGGCAAGTCCAGCTCCTTAGCCGCCTCAAGAAATGCACGAAAGACTTCCCGCTGTTCATCTTTTTTGGCCTGATCTTTACGTACCCACTTATACCAAAAATCGAGTCCAATTTCACCTATAGCCGCAAGTTCGCCCGCGTGTTCATGGATGAGCGCAAGACACCTACTCACCTTTGCGCGGTTAGCCTCTGCAGGATGCATCCCCATCGCCAAGGCGATCAAGGGATATTGTGTCTTTTTCTTGATCTCTAAATTCTTACGGCAGGAATTTAAGTCCATGCTGACAGCGACGATCGCCTCTACCCCAGCCTGTACCGCCTCTCTCAAGGCCTGATCCAAATTTTCTAGCTGATCTAAATGGGCGTGAGTATCAATGGTGGTCATGAAACGGTGGTCCTAATCCCTGCCTCTTTACCCGTCTTACTCTCTAACACAAAAGTTACTGGTCCATCGTTGACAAGCGACACATCCATCATGGCCCGGAATTGTCCGGTTACAACTGGACCAGTGTATTGGCGCAACTGTGCGACAAAATAATTGTATAATTCTTCCCCCTTGGTGGGGTCCGCAGCCTGGTCAAAGGAAGGTCTACGACCCTTAACACAATCCCCATAAAGAGTAAACTGCGAGACAACCAATATGGCGCCATGAACATCTTGCACGCAGAGATTCATCTTGCCCTGCGCATCATCAAAGATCCGTAACCCCGCTATCTTTTGGGCAAGATATGCAGCGTCCTGAGGCGTATCGTTACAGCCAACACCAATTAGCACCAATATCCCCTGATTGATCTTTGCGATGATCTTAGAATCGATATCGACCTGAGCCTCACGAACACGCTGAAGGACAACTTTCATAATCTACAATCCATTGTATTGCTTTCCAGTTGATTATAAGTATTCTTAAGAAATGGGTCAACCAGATTGACATTATTTCAAATTCATGTTAGAACTCAAGCACAATGAAATTAAAAACAATTTTGGGGGAATATCATTTCCCTGCGCAGGTAATCGAAAGCCTCACGAATAAGGACATCGTAGACCTCTATCCTCCGCAGGTCGAGGCCATTGCCCAGGGTGTCCTTAATGGAGAAAGTTTCTTGATGGCGGTGCCGACAGCCGCTGGCAAGACCCTGATTGCCGAATTGTGTATGGTCCAATCCATCCTTATGCATAACGGCCGCTGCCTCTATATTGCACCCCTCAAGGCCTTGGCCAGCGAGAAATATAACGACTTTAAAAATAAATATTCTTGCCTGGGGATCAATGTTGGCCTAGCGGTGGGTGATGCCGATAGTCCCATCTCCCAGCTCAACCGCTACAACATCCTGGTCGCAACCGCCGAGAAGGTAGACTCATTGCTGCGTTCCCGGGCTCAATGGCTGATTGAGTCCCTTACAGTTGCGGTGTTTGATGAAATTCATTTTATCAATGACGGCATGCGTGGCCCCACTCTTGAGATACTTGTGGCGCGCATCCGCCAGTTAAACCCAAAAGTACAAATTATTGCCCTGAGCGCAACAATCAGTAACGCTAAACATCTGGCCGGATGGCTCAAGGCCAAATATGTCTCCAGTCTCTGGCGACCCACCCCTCTGAAGGAAGGCGTATACTACAACGAACGGATTCAATTTCATGGTTATGGGACGAAGATTATTCGTGAGGAGCCACCCGATGATTTAAGCAAGCTCACCCTAGACACCCTGCGCGGCCAGGGTCAGGTCCTGATTTTTGTCAATTCTCGGCGCTCGACGCAGGCCGTGTCTCGTCAAATCAGCGTTGATGTCGCCAGGACCCTCACCAGCGAGGAGCGTGGGCATCTTATTTCTCTTTCCAAGAAGATCGTCGGCTCTAACTGGGAAGCGACCAATATTTGCCGAAAACTCGCACAAGCCCTCACCTGCGGGGTTGCGTTCCACCACGCGGGACTCAAACCCAACCAGCGGGATCTCATTGAACAAAACTTTAAAGCCGGGCTTATTAAGGCGATTGCATGCACGCCGACCCTGGCCGCGGGGGTGAATCTCCCTGCCCGGCGGGCAATTGTGCGCGACTGCAAACGTTACGAAAATGGCCTGGGTCAGTCCTACATCCCGGTTGGCGAATATAAACAATGCGCCGGGCGCGCAGGAAGACCTCAATACGACGATTACGGGGAAGCGGTCCTTATAGCAAAATCCTATTCAGAAGTAAATATGCTCCTTGAAAAATATATCCTGGCCTCCCCTGAACCGGTCACCTCCAAGCTAGGCAGCGAAATGGCGCTACGGATTCATATCCTCGCCTCCATCGCGGGTGGTTATGTCCATGATGTGAAAAGCATGCTGGATTTTATCCAACATACCTTTCTCTACTATCAGAGGCAAACACTCAACCTGCTGGATCTGATTAGCACAATCTTTGACTTTCTTCACCGAGAACAATTCATTGAAAAAAGCGGTTATCGCTTCTTTGCAACTCCTCTAGGGAGTCTCACGAGTCGCCTATACCTCGACCCTGTCTCAGCGATTACGTTGCGCTATGGTCTAAATACCATAAAAGATAAAGAGGCGTTCTCACCGGTGGGGGTCTTGCATCTTGTTTCTTCTTGTCCCAATGGCGTCTCGCTTGCCACGGGAAAAAAAGATGTGGAAGTCTTAGAAAATTTTGCTTCCCAATTTAAGGAGGAATTTATTCTGACACCGGAAAACTGGCCTGAGCTTAAGGACTATTTTGCTTATGCCTCCACATTAAAAACGACTATGTTCTTGCTGCACTGGATTGAGGAAGCAAGAGAAGAAATAATCTGTGATCAATTTGGTGTAGGGCCAGGGGATATCTACCGGCACATGGAGGCGGCGCAATGGTTATTGTACGCAGCGGGCCGTATCGCACATCTCTCTGGCCACAAGATGCTGACATCCCAACTAAAAGACCTACATACACGCGTGCGTTACGGTATCAAAAAAGAACTTTTAGAACTCGTGGGGCTCAAAGGCATTGGGCGCGTGCGTGCGCGGCTTTTATATGAGAAAGGATTCAAGCACCTCTCTGATTTTAAACACACCTCTATCCAGGACCTAAGCCAGATCAAACAGATTGGAAAGACGCTGGCCCAAGATATCCTCGCACAGATCACGTCCGAGGCGATCCACAACGTCCCCATCCACCTGCTACCCTAAAACAAACCAATTTCAGTCTTTGGAGGCCTTGATCATATATAGGCGGCAGTGCGGATCTTTCTCTCCAAGTGGTACACGAGAAACTTGTTAAGGATGTATTTCAATTCTTTTCTGACGGCCGTGGTCAGTCCCAGGTGGAGCGTCTTCTGCCAGGGACTTGCTTCAACATGCAGTATGGTTGCCACCGTCCCCTTAGAGATAGACGTAAGACTCATCAGTGGCGTTGCGCAGCACGTACAAATAAGACCTCCGGATCTAAGGCTAAAGCCTGCCTTTCCTGCTATTTTCTTATGGCATTGGACACAGGAATCAATATGTGGACGAAACCCCGAGAGCTGTAAGATCTTAATCTGAAAAATATGGACGAGGGTATCGATATTACGGATGGATTCGAGGCTCTCAAGATAATCCAGGAGCAGCTGATAGACCTTTGCGCTGGGCTGTTCCAAGGGCATAATCAAATCAATTAACTCCAACGCATACTGGGCAGCCATGTTGCGCCGGCAATCTTCGCGCACCGTTAAAAAATAGGCCTTAAGGTCACAGTGGCTCACCAGATGAAGATCGGAGCGCCGGCTGTGATAGTACACAATATCGTTGATGGAGAATTTGTCGAGATGGCTACCGAACTTGCGGTGGTCTTTGCGGATACCCTTAAGGATGCCCTTTAGTTTACCGTAATCTTTAGTAAAAAATGTCGCGATACGGCTTGTCTCGCGAAAATCAAAAGTCTTTAAGACAATGGCTTCGGTCTTGAGGATCATTTGTCCGTGATCACTGTTTCCACCTTACTGCCCAAATATTTCATGATCTCTTGTTCTTTCTTGCGCATCATGCGGGTCTTAACAGTGCCATGGTCATTGAAACCTAATAAATGTAAAATTCCATGCACGATGTAGAGGACAATCTCGTGGGCTAAAGATGTCTTGAAAAGATACGCATTACGCACCGCCATATCAGCACAAATCACAATATCGCCATTAAGCTGAGTCTTTTTTCGAGTTGATTGTGCCCGCGGACTGGGGAGACTGCCTTCCTTTAAGTCAAAGGCCAGGACATCGGTTATGTCATCACGCTGTAAGTATTTACAATTTAGGGCCTTGATATTCTGGGGACTGACAAAGACGATCGTCAAAGAGGCCTTTTTGATCCGTGCGTATTCAAGAATCGCCCTGGTTATACGTACGATCCGCGGTGGGCTGATTTGAACCTTTCTCTGTAGATTTTGGACTACTACCGGCATCCTTCGGCTCGCCTTTCTTCAAAGAACCATTTTTCTTTTCCGGATATTTGACACGGCCATGGTACATGGCGCTTAACATACGCGTGAAGGTAGCAGAAATCTTATTAATCTCTTTTAACGTGAGATGACATTCATCCAATTGACCATCGATGAATTTATTGTTGATCACCTTCTTGACTGTTTCCTCTATCTTGGTCGGGGTTGGCTCATCAAGGGCTCGGGTAGCCCCTTCCACGGAATCGGCCAGCATGGTTATAGCGGTCTCCCGTGTCTGGGGCTTGGGGCCGGGGTAACGGAAATCGCTTTCATCTACCCCTTCATCTTCTTTGGCCCCTTCGATTGCCTTTTGATAAAAGTAATGCATCAAACTCGTCCCATGATGCTGTGGGATAAAGTCAATGATCGTCTCATTCAAATGATGTTGGCGAGCCAAGTCAACGCCTTCCTTGACATGATTAAGGATGACAAGACGGCTCATTGAGGGCTCGATGTCATCGTGCTTGTTGCGCCCCAATATTTGGTTTTCCGTGAAATATTCAGACTTGATCAATTTTCCGATATCGTGGTAATAGGCGCCCACTCTGGTGAGAAGCGAATTAGCGCCAATTACGTCCGCCGCTCCTTCCGCGAGGTTACTCACAATCAGGCTATGATGATAGGTGCCAGGGGCCTCTAAGATAAGACGCTTTAAAAGCGGCTGGTTAAAATCAGACAGCTCCAAGAGACTGTAATTGGTGAGAACTCCAAATAAATACTCAAAAACTTTCAATGTCGCAATTACCAGAAACGCAGCAATAAAACCGTTTGCTATCAACGGATATAAATAAGAAACCACAAAATTCTTGGTCAAAAATACATGATAATCAGGGGTCAATAAGACAAGACAGGCTACATGTACTATACTGACACACGCGCCCGCGCCGATGATCTGGCCCCGCAGGCGGGCCTCACGCACCGCATATGCCCCAGCCAAGCTACCCACAAAAAAGGTCAGTAGCATACCAAAATCTCCACCAAAAATATAACTCGCGAATATGCTGCTTGCCAAGGCCATGACAAAGACCAAATGAAAATCATTAAATAATAGCATTGTCAAGATCGCAATCTCGGCGACGGGCACATAATATACTGGTATGTCGGTATAACGGAAGATCGCATGGGCCGCACATACAATGATTACGAGTAATAAACCCAGGCGGAGAAATATCTTGGGAGGAGTTCTGCAGGAAAAAACCAGATGAATTCCTAAAAAAATCAAAAATAATGGGATGATCAAAGAATAGCCAATAACCCAGCAGAATACCCACAAGGCAAGGATAACAAAAATGCCTGCGACCATATAAGCAACAATATCTTCTTTACCCCTGACTGTCATAGGTGTAGGCCTCAATGATTCTCTGGACAAGTTCGTGACGGACAACGTCAGCGCCGGTCAGATGAACGAACCTGATCCCCTCAATATCTTTGAGGATCTTCTCCGCATTGACCAATCCATTGGGTGCGCCCTTCGGCAGGTCGCTTTGGGTGATGTCACCGGTAATAACTGTTTTTGAATCGAACCCCAGGCGTGTTAAAAACATCTTCATTTGAAAAGGAGTGCTATTCTGGGCTTCATCCAAGATAACAAAGGCGTCATTCAAGGTACGCCCGCGCATGAACGCTAAAGGTGCGACCTCAATGATCCCCTGCTCCGTATAACTCTCTACTCTCTCTGGGTCCATCATATCATAGAGGGCATCGTAGAGAGGTCGTAAATACGGCAATACTTTCTCAACCATATCTCCAGGCAAGTATCCAAGGCTCTCTCCCGCCTCGATCGCAGGGCGGGTCAGGATAATCCGGCGTACTAAACCTTTCTTTAGGGCATTGACCGCCATGGCCATGGCAAGATATGTCTTACCCGTCCCTGCTGGCCCAATGCCAAAAACAATATCATGGCGCTTGATCGCCTCCACATATTCAATCTGCCCTTTAGTTTTCGGCGTAACCAAAGCGCCCTTGACCGAGACATCTATCTTCTCTTTAGCCAGGAGCTTAAAGTCAACCCCCTCATCGGGCTGAGCTAACTTCAAGGCGTAGATAATGTCCCGCTTCTTAATATCACCGCCCGTATCTAATATCCCCAGCAGGTAGTCAAACAGATCACAGGTCTTGTCTACTTGTAGACGCTCACCGCTGATCTTCAGGCCTATCTCGTTATGAACAATCTTGACCTTTAATTCTTTTTCAATCAACTTCAAGTTGCTGTCGTACTTCCCGAAGAGGAGTGGCAACGTCTGGGCATTAGTTAGCTGGATTGTCCTATCCATCTCTTGTGAGGGCTAGTGGTTACTCCAAAGGCACCTGAAGCACAGTGCCGGGACGGATACGATCCGGATTGGGGATGACAGATCTATTGGCTTCGTAGATACGGATCCATTGATGGTAGGAACCGTAAAATTTTTGGGCTATCTTTTGGAGGGTATCATCCTTCTCAACCGTATATGACTCAAAGCGCTTTAAGGTAGCTGTAGCGGGGTTTACGCTCAATGGCGCAGCATCAGTCGCTGTTCCTTCTCTTAATTCTATGATATCGGTGACGGTTTCTTCCTCTGCAATCGGCACAATATTGCCGGGACCTTTTGCAATCTCCATTACATAAATCTTTCGTGTCGTTTTACGCTGCGTTATGTCGCCCGACCGCATACTCCCTCCAACATATCCCTGATTATCCACGCCAGCAATCTCCTGATCTACCCGCGGCTGATCTTGTGCATAAGTACGTATATTAATCCCCGAGGAGCCACATCCATAAATCCACAAAAATAAACCACCTAGCCATATTCCTGTCATGATTTTCTTGAACATCTTACGTCTAACCCCTTGCGCGATATATCCATGAACGGCACAGAAGGTATTATACCTTTTTGAGCCCCACCTCGTCTAATTGTTTTTGATCAACTTGTGAAGGTGCGTCCGTCAAAAGACAATTGCCCTTTTGAGTCTTGGGGAAGGCGATCGTATCCCGGATAGAATCCAGACCGGCCAGGATCGCGACTAAGCGATCCAGCCCAAAGGCTATTCCTGCGTGAGGCGGCGCGCCGTACTGAAATGCCTTCAGAAGAAAACCGAACCGCTCCTGCGTCTCCTGGGGCGCGAGGCCGATAATATCAAAGATTTTCTTCTGTCTATCCTGGTTATGAATGCGAATAGAACCGCTGCCTATCTCGTTGCCATTGAGCACCAAATCGTAGGAATGAGCCCGTACCTTGGCATAATCACCATCTTCAAAATACTTCAGATCTTCTTCCATAATGGAGGTAAATGGATGGTGCTCGCTTTCCCAGCGCTTTTCATCTCCATTAAATTTGAACATGGGAAAATCAACGACCCAGGCAAAAGCGAATTCGTCCTTTTCTTTACGCAAATCTGGCTTATCGGAATTATATTGCTTGATCGCCTGAGCGTGAATCATCCGGGGAAACGGGATAGCAATATCTATACCTCTGATCTCCTTAAAGATTGCCTGGAACAACCGTTCTGCCAGGCTGAAGATATCCTCAGGCGTGACAAACGACATCTCAATATCCAATTGAGTGAACTCGGGTTGACGGTCTGCCCGCAGGTCTTCATCCCGAAAACATTTGACAATCTGATAATACCGGTCGACACCAGAGACCATTAAGATTTGCTTAAAAAGCTGTGGGGACTGCGGCAGGGCAAAAAACTCACCAGGATTAAGCCGCGAAGGAACCAGAAAGTCCCTAGCCCCTTCTGGTGTGGATTTCGTTAAGATCGGAGTTTCAACATCAAGGAACCCTTCTTGGTCCATAAAACGGCGGATAATAGAACAGGCCTTATGCCGCATCTGCAGGGTCTTCAAGACCTTAGGTCGACGAATGTCCAGATACCGATATGTCAAACGCAATTCCTCTGCAATATCCGTCTGGCCCGCGATTTCAAATATTGGGACTTCGCTAGAGTTAAGAATCTCAAGCTCTTGCGCGCTGACCTCAATTTCTCCGGTAGCGATCTCGGAATTTATCATTTTTGGGGGACGGATGGCGACTGTTCCTCCTACACGCACAACATATTCCGGCCCCAATTTCTGGGCAACGGCATGGGCCTCAGGGCCAACAGAAGGAATAAAAACAACCTGGGTTATACCGTAACGGTCGCGGATATCAATAAAAATCAATTTCCCATGGTCACGCCGGGCTGCGACCCATCCGCATAAAAATACCTTCTCGTTACCATGTTTTTTGTTCAATTCACCACATGTGTGTGTTCTTAGCATATAATTCCTCACCATTTATAAAATTGTCTCACCCTGCCTGGCGTCCGATTGCGATGTTCGGATTTCGAATTTAATATTACTGATGTGCTGATATCTGACAATTTAAGAATGATATCAACGCGTCCTCTCTGATCTCCTGCTGGTTGCCTGTTGTCATATCTTTAAGCGCTAGAACGCCTTTTTTATCCTCTGCCTCCCCTAGGATTAGGACATAACGACTCCCTGCCTTACCAGCCGAGCGCATTTGGCTTTTGAGTGAAGAGGCCTTGTAATTGATATCAGTTGAAATTCCTGCCATACGAAGTCTACGCACCAACTGACAGGCCTTGGGGAAAACTCTGCCATCCAAGGCAATGACGTAAGCTGTTAAACGGTCTTCTTTAGATCTATATTCCGCAGGCATTGTCAGGAGAATACGCTCCATGCCGCAGGCAAACCCTACAGCATCAACTGCTGGGCCACCAAGCTGGGCAACCAGGTTATTGTAACGCCCCCCAGCGCTCAAGGCATCCTGGCTCCCCAAGGAGGCCTGAGTAATTTCGAAGACCGTGTGGGTGTAATAATCAAGACCCCTGACAAGCCCTGGTGCTTCCTCAAACGATACCTGGTTACTACGTAAAATTTCTTTCAATTCACCATAATACCGCTGGCTATCCTCACTCAAATGCCCATGCCCCATATTTAAGTGAACAACGATAGTCCGACAGGACTGATTTTTACAGTCCAGGATACGAAAAACGTTACGCTCAAAGCGGTCGCGACAATCTTCGCAAAGTTGATCCCTATGGGACTGGAGCATTTTACGCAATACGCCAGATAAATTTTCCTTGTCTTGCACAGAGCCAAGCGTGTTGATCTTAAGGCGAAAATCTTTAACACCCAACATGGATAAAAGTTCCACATTCAGCATTATCACCTCAACATCCAGATAAGGACTGGCTGTGTTAGCGCCAATTGCCTCAACGCCAATTTGATGGAATTGGCGCAGCCTCCCTTTTTGAGGGCGTTCGCCCCGAAACATGGGCCCGATATAAAATAATTTACTGATCCCCTCATGTTGGTCCAAACTATGTTCTATATAGGAACGCACCACCGATGCCGTCCCTTCGGGCCTTAGGGCAAATCCTTCCTGTTGGGTAGAAGTTAATTCCAAAAGCTGCTTATTGACCACGTCGCTCGTTTGCCCTAGCGAACGTCTAAAGAGAGAGGTCTCCTCAAAAATAGGGGTGCGGATCTCCTTAAAATGGTACGTTGCCAAAAGCCGACGCGCCTTGTCCTCCATATCCCGCCAAAGTAATATCTCGCCGGGTAGAATATCATGGGTGCCGCGGGGCACCGTCCATTGTTTGGTCATGCTTGGTCTGCCTAATGCATTTAACCCCGCCCTATCACTCACCGTGAAGAGGCGGGGTTACCGTTCAAAAAGAGTTCACCCGAAAAATGACTACCAGATGATAGCCTATTTGATCTTATGTTTCATCTCCAAGCCAGGCTTGAAGATAACCACCTTACGAGGAGGCACTGGCACACTCTCTCCTGTTCTGGGATTACGTCCAAGACGGGCCTTGCGTTCTTTAATCTTGAAAACACCGAAATTGCGCAGCTCAACTTTCTCGCTGCGCACCAAGCTATCCACAACGACATCAAAGGTCTTCTGCACGACCTTTTTGACGTCCACCTGTTTTATTCCCGTCATGTCCGTAATACGAAGAACAATATCCTTTTTAGTCATGACACACCTCCTAATGCTAAGCAGAGTAACATCAATATGTTAGAGTGTCAAGGAGAAATTTCCTTCGCCAACCACTTCCTTGATTCCATTCATCAGTTCTTCATTCGCATTGACGTAAAGGTCTTCGCCTACAAGGATTTTAACGCTTTTGTGAGATACCGTATCCAGATGAAGATACACAGGGACCTTTCCCGGAAAACTGAGCAGCTTTTCTTTTAGAATCTTTAATCTCTCCTGATCGACCGTGGCCAAATCAACATTGATTGTTTTAATGTCACCATAAACATCCTGTATATATTTGAGGTCACTTGCAACTATTTTAGGTTCTTCGTCACGCCGGCTTACCCGACCGCTCAAGAAAATAACCTCACCTTCCTTAAGATATTTCGCCAGCTGCGTGTATGCAGACGGAAACACAACCACCTCCACCTCGCCCTCCATGTCTCCTAGCTTAAAAATGGCCATGCGCTCATTGGTCTTGCGTGTGTTGGTAAGCTTCACTTCTTCTAAAAGCCCTACCAAGCGTACCAGCTCACCATCGATGGCCCCTCTAAGATCTTTTGTTGTAACACTGGCAAATTCCTTTATTTCCGCCCTATAGTGAGTCAGGGGATGACCGCTAATATAAAATCCGAGGATTTCTTTCTCATACGCCAGGATCTTGCCCTTAGGCCACTCCTTGATGTCCGGCAAGGGCTCGGTGTTTTTTTGAAATCCACCGCCCTGTTCGGCAAGATCAAAAAAAGAAAACTGGCCCATGGCCTTCTCTCGCTGAATCTTGGCGCCCTGAGAAAGGGCCTGGTCGAGGATAGCTATCAGTTGCGCCCGATAGGCCTTAAAACTATCCAGGGCCCCGCATTTAATAAGGCTTTCAATCACCTTACGATTAACGAGGCGCAGGTCCACCTGCTGGCAGAGATCAAAAAGCGATCCGTAGGATCCCGCACTTCTACTTTCAACAATAGAATCAATGGCGGTCGAACCAACATTTTTAACACCCAAAAGGCCAAAACGGATCGTGTGATTATCAACGACATCAAACTCTTTCATGCTCTCATTGATATGAGGCGGTAAGACCACGATCCCCATAGCCTCACATCCCTTGACATATTCGACGATTTTGTCGGTATTGTTCTTTTCGCTATTTAAAAGTGCGCACATAAATTCAACAGGATAATGCGCCTTGAGATACGCCGTTTGATAGGAAATGAAGGCATAGGCAGCGGAATGACTACGATTAAAGCCGTAGCCAGAAAAATAATCGATCAGGTCAAACAATTTGTCGGCCTTGCGTTCATCGATATGACTTGCCTTCAAGCAACCTGCCACAAACTCTTTGCGCATCTGGTCCATGACAGTGGGGATTTTCTTGCTCATGGCACGGCGTAGGTGGTCGGCCTGAGTCATGGAGAAACCAGCCAAGGCAACGGCAATCTGCATCACCTGCTCCTGGTAGATGATGATGCCGTATGTCCCCTTCAGGATATGCTCCAGTTTCGGATGGTCATAGTGGATCTGTACCTCGCCTCTCTTGCGGCGGATGAAATCGTCGAGCATGCCACTTCCCATCGGACCCGGCCGGTACAAGGCCAAGATCGAAATGATATCCTCAAAATTAGAGGGCTGGATCTTCTTTAAGAGTTCACGCATCCCCGCGCTTTCCAACTGGAATACACCAAAACTGTTAGCCTGGCCTAGCAACACATAAGTCTTTTGGTCATCTAGCGGGATGCGGCTGATATCGATGTCTAGGCCATGAATTTTCTTGACCAAGGCCACGGTCTGACTGATCACCGTGAGTGTGCGCAGCCCCAGGAAATCCATTTTTAAGAGCCCGATATGGGCAATAGCATCCATAGTAAAGCCGGTTGTAATCTGTCCATCGCTGGTCTTAAACAATGGGACATATTCATCCAGCGGCTTATCGGCAATCACGACCCCAGCGGCATGGGTGGAGGCATGACGGTTGAGCCCCTCCAGGACCTGGGCGGTATCAATCAACTGATGGGTCGTTGGATTATCCCGGTAGAGTTTTTCTAGTTGAGGTTCTTTGAGGAGGGCCTCTTCTACCGTAATGCCCAGTTCGTTGGGAACCAGCTTAGCAATTTTATCGACCTCGGCGTAGGCGATACCCATGACGCGGCCGACATCACGGATGGCGGCGCGCGCCTGCATGGTCCCAAAGGTGATGATCTGAGCAACGTTTTGCGCACCGTATTTATGTGTCACATAATCAATAACTTCCCCACGGCGTTCAAAGCAGAAATCAATATCAATGTCCGGCATCCCAGCGCGGTCAGGATTAAGAAAACGTTCGAAAAGAAGTCCATATTTAATGGGATCCAAATCCGTAATCCCCAAGAGATAACTGACCAAGCTTCCTGCTGCAGACCCGCGACCAGGCCCGACAGGGATGCCCTGACTCTTGGCAAAACGGATAAAATCCCAGACAATTAAAAAATAGCCGACAAAATCAGTTTTCTCAATAACCTTCAGTTCATGGCCCAATCGTTCTCGGATTTCCGCTGTCACCTCTCGATACCGATAAATTAGACCCTCCTCGCATAGGGCATGAAGATACGCCTCCTTAGTCTTTCCTTGCGGTGGGACGAATCGCGGTAAATGGAGCTCACCAAAATCCAATTTCAAATTACATTTTTCAGCGATTTCCAGCGTGTTATCCAATGCCTGCGGAATCCAGCCAAACTCTTTGCGCATAGTCACCGGGTCCTTGAAATAAAACTGGTCCGTCTTCATCCGCATCCGCTTGGGATCCTGCAGCGTCGATTGTGTCTGAATACATAAAAGGGCCTCGTGGGCCAGTGCCTGGGATTGCTCCAGATAATGGACATCGTTGGTTGCAACCAACGGTAGATTCAATTCCTTCGCGATTTTCAGAAGACCCTCATTGACCGTCTTTTGCTCAGGTAGACCGTGGTCCATGATTTCAATGTAAAAATTCCCGTCACCAAAAATATGACGCAAATCATCAGCGGCCTTCAAGGCCGCGTTATACTCACCCTGCTGAAGGTGCCAGGCGATCTCTCCTTTAAGACAAGCAGAACTTGCCAATAATCCCTTAGCATATTGGGTCAGGATTTCTCTATCCATGCGCGGGAAATAATAAAATCCATCTAAATAAGCGAGCGATACCAGCTTCATCAAATTACGATAACCCTGCAGGTCACGGGCAAATAAAACCAGATGAGCCACTGTTCCTTTTTCGCGTCCCTTCTTTTCCAAACGACTTCCTGCTGTCACCACGTAGGCCTCACAGCCAATGATGGGTTTTATTCCTGAGCTCATAGCGGTTTTATAGAAATCGATTGCACCAAACATATTCCCATGGTCGGTCATTCCCAGGGCAGGCATCTTATAATCGATCGCCTTCTGGATCAGCTTCTGCGTACGGCAGGCCCCATCGAGGAGACTGTACTGGGTGTGAACGTGCAGATGGACAAAATCAGATTGATTCATCGCTTATTTTAGAGGTAAGGGCTCAGTCAGAGGCAAGGAATTATATGCTGGATATCAAGACATCGCGAACTTTAAACTTGAAGTACGAAATCCCGGTAACGAAATAATCTTCTGATGTTTCAATGCGGCCTTAATTACTCCCATTCAATCGTTGACGGCGGTTTTGAACTAATATCGTAGACCACGCGATTGACGCCCTTGACTTCATTGATGATGCGACTAGCGATCTGCCCCAACAGCTCATAAGGTAACTTTACCCAATCGGCCGTCATCCCGTCTAGACTGTTCACACAGCGAATGGCAATGACATTTTCATACGTCCTTTGGTCACCCATGACACCCACGGTCTTCACAGGAAGAAGAACGGCAAATGACTGCCAGACGTCATAATAAAGGCCTGCCTTTTTGATCTCTTCCAAGACACGTTCATCGGCCTCACGTAAAATCTCGAGGGCCTCTTTGGTCACTTCCCCCATAATGCGGATAGCCAATCCTGGCCCCGGGAACGGCTGGCGCTTTAACATAGTCTCCGGCAATCCCAAATATTTTCCAATGGTGCGCACCTCATCCTTGAACAACTCACGAAACGGTTCAATCAATTCCAGCTTAAGATCCTTCGGCAAGCCTCCCACATTATGATGGGTCTTGATCACATCCGATGGTCCACCCTTGGGTGACTGCGACTCAATGACATCAGGATAAAGCGTCCCCTGCGCAAGAAACGCGGCGTCTTTAATCTTCTTTGATTTCTCGACAAACACATTGGCAAATTCATCCCCAATAATCTTACGTTTTTGCTCAGGATCAACGACTCCCTTCAAACGATTGAGAAAATTATTTTCTGCAGAGACCACGTGGAGATTAATATTAAAATGCCCTTTGAACGTCTTAGAAACAGAGGTCACCTCGTTTTTACGCAACAACCCATTATCGACAAAGAGGCAATGCAGTCTATGACCGATGGCCTTATGGAGCAACATCGCCACAACAGACGAATCTACTCCACCGCTTAACCCCAAAATAACTCTCTTACCTTTGACTCTCTCCTTGATTTGTTTGATGGTAGAATCAATAAATTTGTCCATCGTCCAGCGCGGCAGGCATCCACAGATCTGAAAAATAAAGTTGCTCAAGATCTGACTGCCGCGCTGGGTGTGCACGACCTCAGGATGAAACTGAACGCCGTAAATTTTACGCCCGCGATTGGCGAAGGCCGCAATGGGGCTATTGAGCGTATGGGCAATACGGACAAATCCTGAAGGGAGTTTTGAAATCTGATCGCTGTGGCTCATCCAGCAGGTGATATTGGCGGGGATATTAACAAAAAAATCTTTGTTGCTATCTAGGAATAACTCAGCCCGGCCGAATTCGCGTTCTTTGCTAGCCTGGACCTTGCCCCCCATCTGCGCAGCAATAAGCTGCATCCCATAACACACACCCAAAATGGGGATCCCCAGATTATACAATTCCTTCTTAAGCATAGGTGCCCCATGGTCGTATACGCTCAACGGGCCGCCCGACAAGATAATCCCTTTAGGTTTAAACTCCTCAATCTCGGCAACAGAGATGGTATGAGGAACGATCTCACTGAACACCTTGCTTTCACGAATACGACGAGCGATAAGTTGTGTATATTGAGATCCAAAATCGACGACAAGGATTATGTCTTTGCTGCGCACTTTTTGTATCTTGACAAAAGTAAGTGAGCGGGCAGGTTGATGCTTAAATCCCTTATGTGCCTGGGATTGACGGGTTTTACTCTTTGCAGCTGTTTGCTTGCGCTTAGACATGCTTACCCTACTGCCCCATCCCAACCCGCTGACCTACCTGAAACACCTTGCCCTCGGTCTGAATGGATGGTGCGATAATAATCTCCACATCATGCATTTCCTTGATGGTCGCGACACCAAGGGAACCCATTGATGTCTTTAGGGCACCGACTAAATTTTGTGAACCGTCATCGACGTTGGCGGGCCCGAACAAAATTTCTTTGAGCGTACCGGTTGTCTTTACCTGCACACGTGTCCCTCGGGGCAGATTGGCATGGGAGGTGGCCATGCCCCAATGAAATCCACGCCCAGGAGCCTCTTTGGCGCGCGCAAAGGCCGACCCAACCATCACCGCATCAGCCCCCGCAGCAAAGGCCTTACAGATCTCTCCACCGATGCGCATACCACCATCGGTAATGATAGGGATGTATTTTCCCTTACGTTTTAGATAATAATCACGGGCGGCAGCTGTATCGACCGTGGCCGTGATTTGAGGAACCCCTATCCCTAAGACGCCCCGCGTGGTGCACGCCGCGCCGGGTCCGACACCCACCAACAATCCTGCTGCGCCAGCTTCCATCAACTCCAACGCCACTTCATACGTCACGCAATTACCGATGATAATCGGAATCTTGGATTTGCTGCAAAATTTATGCACATCAAATACTTTATATTGGCTGGAGATGTGCCTGATCGTTGCGACCGTTGACTGGATAACAAAAATATCACAACCGGCCGCCTGGGCAATGCCGAAAAACTTTTGAGCATTTTGAGGGATACAACTGACAACACAAGGAACCTTGCTGGCCTTGATCTCCTTGATCCGCTTGGCAATCAAGTCCTCTTTGACTGATTTTAAGTAAAGACCTTGAACCAGCCTGGTTGCTTCTTGAGGACTGGCCTTGGCTATTTGTTCAAGGACCGCATCAGGATTTTCATAGCGGGTTTGAATGCCATCGAGGTTCAAAACAGCGAGGCCGCCAGCACGGCCCATGGCCACGGCAAAGGCTACATCAACGACCCCATCCATAGCGGCTGCCAGGATCGGTACTTCATATGCCTTTCCGGCGATGGTCCAACGGATGTCCACCTCATTAGGATTAATGGTAACCGATCCAGGGGCCAGGGCGACTTCGTCAAATCCGTAGCATCTACGTGCACGACGGCCTTTACCAATCCACTCGGCCATATTTTTCTATCCTCTCCTATATCATTATGCAATAAAAGGTTAGAACTTTTATGGTAGGCATTACAATATCCTCAAATAGAATTATTAATATAGTGATTTTAAAAGTAGTTGTCAATAAATAAAAAGTGTGTGTCCCGGGAATGGGATAATAGATTGTTACCCCCTAAAAAAGCTTTTAATTTTTACAAAAGAAACGTTTGAAAAATTAAAGAACGAACTGGCTATCTATCAGC
>SBBO01000029.1 GCA_005239675.1 Planctomycetales bacterium | reverse complement strand
GCCTATGCCCAGACCGGCGCGGTTCAGTTTAGCACCTATTATCCCTCCCCCTTTGGAAAGTACGACCGTCTGCAGCTTCTGCCGCGGGCAACGCTCGGCGCTCCTTGCGATCCCGGGACATTATACTACCAGACGGGGGCTGGCATTCAGCTTTGCGGTGAAAACAAGGCATGGGGAGGAATTGGAGGTGGTGGAGGAGGAATTGGAGGTGGTGGCGTCTGGACAAAGAATTACGATGATATTTATCCAACCGATACCCTGAACAATGCCAATCTCAAGGTTGGCATTGGGACAACAACACCCAATAATTTCCTGGAGGTTAAAGATTTAATCAGCTTTGACAATTCCAAAAATACCACAGCACTGGGTTATCTAGCAGGAAAATCAAATCAAGGAAATTACAACGTCTTTGTGGGCAATAAGGCTGGCTACACCAATACCACAGGAAGCCAAAACACCTTTATAGGTCTACAAGCTGGCTACAGCAACACTGAAGGCGAGAATAACACCTTCCTGGGTAGCAAGGCTGGCTTTAAAAACACGACAGGAAACTTCAACACCTTTATGGGTCAACGAGCTGGCTACGAGAACACTAAAGGCAGGAAGAACACCTTCCTGGGTAGCGAGGCTGGCTTTAAAAACACGACAGGAAACTTCAACGCCTTTACAGGTCGACAAGCTGGCTACGAGAATACTACAGGCGAAAAGAACACCTTCCTGGGTAACGAGGCTGGCAAGGCCAACACCACGGGCAACTACAATACATTTATAAGTTCTATGTCAGGCATATCCAACACCACAGGTCAAGAGAACATCTTTGGTGGTAATAAGGCTGGCTACACCAATACCACAGGAAGCCAAAACACCTTTATAGGTCTACAAGCTGGCTACAACAACAACGGCAACGAGAACACCTTCCTGGGTAGCGAGGCTGGCTTTAAAAACACGCAAGGAAACTCCAACACCTTTATAGGTCGACAAGCTGGCTACGAGAATACTACAGGCGAAAAGAACACCTTCCTGGGTAGCGAGGCTGGCTTTAAAAACACGCAAGGAAACTCCAACGCCTTTATAGGTCGACGAGCTGGCTACAACAACAACGGCAACGAGAACACCTTCCTGGGTAGCGAGGCTGGCAAGGCCAACACCACGGGTTACTCTAATATATTTATAAGCTCTATGTCAGGCATATCCAACACCACAGGTCAAGAGAACATCTTTGGTGGTAATCAGGCTGGCTACACCAATACCACAGGAAGCCAAAACACCTTTATAGGTCGGCAAGCTGGCTACAACAACAACGGCAACGAGAACACCTTCCTGGGTAGCGAGGCTGGCTTTAAAAACACGACAGGGAACTTCAACACCTTTACAGGTCGGCAAGCTGGCTACGAGAATACTAAAGGCAACGAGAACATCATCATGGGTAACCGGGCTGGCTACAACAATACCACAGGGAGCTCCAACACCTTTATAGGTCTACATGCTGGCTACTGGAACACCTCCGGCTACCACAATACCTTTCTAGGTGATCATGCAGGCAAGTCCAACACCACAGGTCACACGAATACCTGCCTAGGTTACCGGGCAGGTAGCGAAAACACCACGGGCATCCATAATATCCTGATTGGTCATAATCTCAATGCACCTCTTTCCACAACCAACAAGCACCTCAATATCGGCAATGCTATTTATGCCGATTTGAGTACAGATAGGATTGGTATTGTGACCGCTAATCCAAAGGAAAAGCTGCAGATTGGCGATGTCATCACTATCCACGATGGCACTATCCAAGATGGCGACTTTAAGATGCTCAGTCGAAACACCTATTACGAGGATGGCGATCGATGGATCATCAATAAGCCGGTAGCCTCAATGGCCTTTACCGGAAAGGGGGATATTATGTTCCGTACTGCCCCTGCGGGGAATCCCGGCGATAAAATAATCAACCAGACGACATGGAATACGGATACACCCCCTTTAGTCATAAAAAATAATGGGTACATTGGCCTCGGGACCAATGACCCAAAAGAAAAGTTACAGGTAGCTAATGGGGATATTTATACATCTTCTAGACAAAGAGGGCTGATTTTAAAAAGCCCTGATGGGAAGGCCTGCGCAAAAATAACTCTTAACAACCAGAACAGGCTTGAGGCTGAAAAACTAAAATGCCCATAAAAAATTCAATGGACCGCTATGACCACAACACAGACAATCTTGATTGTTGATGATGAAAACGATGTCCTGGATTGGCTGGACAATAAATTGTTCGGCGAACATTATATAGTATTAAGGGCCTCAACAGCCAAAGAGGCGCTCGAAAAGGCACAGAAAGAAAAACCGCATCTAATCTTGATAGACATTATGTTGCCGGATATGGAAGGCGCGCAGGTCGTACAGATACTGGCTAATGATGCTGCCATGGCGCATATCCCTGTTATCTTTATGTCTGGCATTGTTGCTAAAGAAGATCCGGGGGCTCGGCCTCAGCTCAATGTTGGTGGGCGCTTGTATAGGGCCCTGGGTAAACCTTTTGAATTCAAAGAGATTCTCGCTGAAATCCATAAAGCCCTGGCTGCCTCGTCAGATTAATCTAAAACGAGGCACTAACCCCCCAAATATCTCAAAGAATTTAAATCGATGTTAACAAAAAATGATGCCAGCAAAATTCTAAAACAGGAGCGGCCCTTTCTAAAAAACTTTGGGGGTTAAGAAAGTAATTGAATTATTTGCTCATCTGTCTATGATAAGCACAAACTCGCCGCGGGGAGGATGGGCGCTGAAATGTTGGTGTAATGTGCCGGCGGTGGCTCGCTGGACCTCTTCAAACTTCTTGGTCAATTCACGGATACAAACAACTGTTGGGTCCCCCAGGATATCCTCTATATCCTTGAGTGTCTTGGTCAGCCGGTAGGGAGACTCATAGATAATAATTGTCCTTTCCTCTTCTCTCCACTGCTCCAGCCTTTTTCTACGGGCCGACGGCTTAGCCGGTAAAAATCCTTCAAAAACAAAATGATGGCAGGGCAGGCCGGAAAGGGTTAATGCCGCAATCAACGCCGTCGGCCCCGGAACAACGGTCATGGGGATATCATGGTCTTTGGCCAGTTGAATAAGATGATATCCAGGGTCGCTAATACCAGGGGTACCTGCGTCCGTGACAAGGGCGATGTCCTTACCTTCCTTCAAGATTTTTAGAAGATATTCCCCTTTCTTGAATTGATTGTGCTCGAAATAACTTGTGGTGGGTGTGTCAATATGATGATGGGTAGTTAAGATCCGCGTGCGGCGGGTGTCTTCAGCGGCGATGAGATCGACCTGGCGCAGGGTTTCGATGGCGCGTAACGTTATGTCTTGGAGATTGCCAATAGGGGTAGAGACGATGTAAAGCATAACAATCTTGGGACGGTCTCCTTGGGCACTTATTCCACAGTGACCGACTTCGCCAGGTTGCGCGGCTGATCCACGTCGCAACCAAGCCGTAAGGCAATATAATAAGCCAAAAGCTGCAAAGGAAGCGCGACTAGAAGCGGCGTCAAGAGCTCGTGAGTCGCTGGCAGATAAATGACCTGCTGGGCGTATCGCGCAATCATCCTGTCGCCTTCGGTTGCAATGGCTATAATATTACCCCTGCGAGAACGAATCTCCTGCATGCTGAAGATCATCTTCTCGTAAATGGGAGACTGCAGGGCAATACAGACAACGGCCCGGTATTCATCAATAAGGGCAATGGGGCCATGCTTCATCTCGCCAGCGGCATATCCTTCCGCCGGAATATAGGAGACTTCCTTAAGCTTCAGGGCCCCTTCCAAAGAAGAAGGATAATTGATATTTCTCCCTAAAAAGAGAAAACACCCAAAATGAGAATTGGCCTTGGCGGCCGCGGCAATTGTATTCTTGCCTCTCAAAATTTCTTCATAAAATTCCGGGGTACGGCACAAATATTGAATCAGCCGTCGTCTTTCACCGAACTTTTTGTGATGATGAACGTCACAGAGTTTGAGGGCAAATAGATACAGCATGCACAGCTGGGCGGTATACGCCTTTGTTGAGGCAACGCTGATCTCAGGGCCGGCGTAGGTGTATAAGACCCCATCGCATTCCCGCGTCAGAGATGACCCGAGGACATTACAGATAGAGACGACCTTCGCCCCCCTCGCCTTGGCCTCCCGGACAGCAGCAAGGGTATCAGCGGTCTCTCCGGATTGGCTGATCGCCACGACCAATGTCTTTTTATCAATGATCGGCTGCCGATAGCGGAATTCACTCGATACATCCACGCTGACACGCACACCGGCCAATGATTCAATAATGTATCTACCGACCAACCCCGCGTGGTACGCTGTCCCGCAGGCAACGATGACAATATGGTCGATCGCCTTTAGTTGCCCATCATTAAGGCCGAGCTCTCTTAAATCCAGCGCCCCACCCTTAAGGCGCCGATGAAGCATCTGACGCAAGACCTCAGGCTGTTCGTGTATTTCCTTGAGCATAAAATGAGCATACCCCTGTTTTTGGACGGCAGCAATCTTAAAGGTGACGTGATCCACGCGGGGTCGAACAACTTTTCCACCAAAAGTAGATATCTTCACTTCATTTTTCTTCAAGACAGCCAATTGACCATCGTTGAGATAAATAATCTTCCGGGTATGCTCCAAAATAGCGGGGGCATCAGAGGCGATAAAATTCTCATTCTTCCCTAAACCAATAATTAAAGGTGAGCCGATACGTGCTGCAATGAGTATCTCAGGGTGGTCGACACAGATAACACCTAGGGCAAAGGTTCCCCGCAATCTCCCGATGGTCTTACGCACCGCCATCAGGAAATTCCCATGATTGTTTTCCTCAATCAAATGGGCGATGACTTCCGTGTCCGTATCAGAAATGAATCGATGGCCCTTATGCTGCAGATCTTTCTTTAATTCTTCAAAATTCTCAATAATCCCGTTATGGACCAGCGATATCTTGCCAGTACAATCCGCATGGGGATGGCTATTCACTTTGTTGGGAACGCCATGGGTAGCCCAGCGTGTATGGGAAATACCAATTGAGCTAGGCGGTAAAGGACGACGGGCGACAAGATCCTGGAGGTCTTTGATTCTTCCGCAGGTTTTTTGAACAACAATGCGCGGTCTGTTATTATGCGCAGCAATAATTCCTATCCCGCTGGAATCATATCCGCGATATTCAAGCTTCTTTAAGGCCCCCAGCAGAACCGGTGCGACCTGCCTTTCTCCGACGTAACCAACAATTCCGCACATGTTGATCCAGGCCTAAAATTTAGGCTTCAGTCTTTGGGCGAACGTTGATATACGTCGACGCTTTTCGGTAATGATCTTTTTTGTGGGTAAAATAGACCTGACCATCACAGGCGGCTACCAAACTGGTCCGACCAATAATGTTCGTTCCCGGCTTCCATCGATGTCCCTGGCGTGTGAGGATAGTCCCGGCCGTGACGAGCTGACCACCGGTCACTTTCAATCCCGCTGTTTCTTTATAATATTTATTACTTATACCGCCTTTTCTAGCCATGATCAATCATCCTCCAAGATTTATTTCTACTCCTCCAAGGCTGCATTGATCTCTCTCTTCCAACTTTCCGTATCCCGGGCATTGGTCTTACGGCCGTTGATATAAAATGTAGGAGTACCTTGGACTCCCACCTTATTACCCAAATCAATATCGTCCTGAATGTATTGCTCCCACTGGGTGTCTTTGCCCTGATAATCTTTCCAGAATCTATTCACATTCAAACCAATCTCTTTGGCCAGCTTCTTAAATGTCTCTTCGCTTAAGTTCGTGTGATTCTCTAAAAGGACCTTCGTCATTTCAGCGTATTTACCCTGCTCTCCAGCAGCAAATGCCGCCTTGGCAGCCGGTCGGGCCTGAGGATGAAACGACAAGGGATAATTTTTGATCATATAATTCGCTTTCCCATCAACGGCCTCAACAGCCTCAACCATTGGTCCGTAAAAATTGGCGCAAAACGGGCATTGGAAATCCACGAATTCAACGATAGTGACCGGTGCATTCTTATCGCCGATGATGGGCGTATGCGTCACCGGAATGTCATGAACAGTTGTAAAATCTTCCGGGGGTGGACCCGACGGTAATTGAGGGGCGATATTATCCTCCTGGATATTTTTTAATTGAGCTTCCAGGGTAGCGATCCTTTGTTCCAACGCCTGAAGTTGAGCCGACCCTGCGATGCCGGAAGGCATCGCCTTATCGGTTGGACCCGTGCCTAACTTACGCTCTATACGCTGCTGGGCCTTAAGGATCTCACCCTGCTGCATTGTCAGTCCCTGCAAGAAAGGATCTCTTGCCTGTTGGGAAAGGATACTGATGCCAATGCCTGCGGCGACAGCCCCGACAAGAATCAATGTTAAAATACGGTTTCCCATCTTATCCTCCATTCGTTAGATAAATTCCATTCTTCTTAGTGCCTCTAACATAATAAAACCATGAGGCGCGAAGCCAGGTCTATATCGTATTAGACACTCTTCATTATCTCACCGCGACTAACGATGGATAATATCATATTTTATACAAAAACTCTAGAAAAGATTAATTGACCTTTGCATACTGAGCAACGGTCTTGCGGATATAATCCCAACGATTGGTGCCGCACCCGAAAACACCAATAACTAGGGTATCGCCGCCCTTGTTGAACGTCCCAATAAAACAAGTCCCGGCCGAACGCGTATAGCCTGTCTTGCCATAAATCTTTTTTTCCCAGTCAGAAAAAAGAATCTTATTGTGGCTCTTGAGAGCGAGCTTACGTCCATCCTGTGAATAAATCGTTTTATATTTTACCTTAATGGCCTCACGGAAAAAGCTGTGTTTCAGGGCCTGCCTGAAGATAAGATACATATCGTAGGCGGTTGTATGCTGGACACGTTTACCGCTGGGAAGTCCGTTAGAATTGGCAAACTTGGTATGACGTGCCCCTAATTGCTGGGCGCGTTCATTCATTAAACGAACAAATTCCTCCTCACGCCCCGATATGGCTTCCGCCAAGACAATGCTGGCATCATTGGCCGAACTTAGGAGAATAGCGTAGACAAGATCTTTGACCTTATAGTACTCTCCCGGTGTTAAATTAAGCTTGCTGGGCTGAACATGGGTCGCCTGCTCACTGACAGTCACATAGCGATCCAAAGGAAGTCTCTCTAAGGCCAACAGCGCGGTCATGACCTTGACGGTGCTAGCAGGTAGAACCTTTCGGTTAACCTCTTTGCCGTAGAGTCTTTTTCCCTTGGTGCTGTTGGAAAAGATAACACTCTTACAGGTCGCGCTCGAGGTCGCACGGCCCTTGGCCTTCTTTGCCTGAGCGGCAGAAGTAACCCCTGAACCGGCAAAGGCCAGGACCAAGAAAAAAATCGATATCTTTTTTAACATTGGGCTGTTGCGTAAACCAATTCAATGGCGCGCGCGACGCCCGGTGTAGGTAAAAAACTCTGACCATCGGCCTTGCACACCCGCCATATCTTTCCTCTCTTGATGATAGATACCCAGAAATGCTGTGTTATATCTAGTTCAGCTACGACCAGATGCACCATCGCCTTGTCTTTCACCGGATCAAAAAGCATCTCTTTAAAGATCACAGTAATATCCCCTGTCTGGTCTTTGAAGTAGAATCGCCTTGGGTCGAATTGTTTCAATGCGTGGGACTGCAAGGGCGTGTCCTTTTTGACAGGAACAGATTGATGCGTTATCTTGGTTAAGACAAGTTCATAAAAATTTTGCTGACCGTCGCTATGCCATTTGCGCTCGAACTTGGTGTCATACTGAGGCGGAACAGTACGCAAACAATAATGAAAACCCGTATCCTTAACCTGCCCCAAGATCCATTCAATATAAGAACGACTATCCGTTACGATAACAACCTTCCCACGGTGCTTCATCCGGCTATTGACAATCTTCAGAAATTTGTTGGCAAAAAGACGGTGCTTGATATGTCCCGTCTTAGGCCATGGGCAGGGAAAAAGACAATAAAGACACGTTATTGTTTTAGGGAAAAACAACCGCTCTAACGCCAGGCGTGCATCAATTTTTAAGATGCGGATATTAGTCGCGGCGCGCGTACGTGTCATGCGCGTCAGCGCGTTGGTCACTCTCTCCTGATGCTGCTCGATGCCGACATAATCGCGCTGTGGGTGCGCCAGGGCGCTACGAATCAAGAATTCTCCCAAACCAAACCCAATTTCAACATCAAGGGGGGCTCGACGATTAAATTGCCGTGACCACGTAATGGGACGTTCAACATGCTGATGGGTGATAAGGGGCTTTAGCGAATACGCCATCATAACCCGAAAAATAAAATTTCAAATAACGAGTACGGCGAGTGCATCTATTGCTTTAAAGCATTCAAGAAATTCCACCCCTTTCCGATCAAGATCCCCCTTTCAAAGACTAGCGGTGTTAATTCGTCATCGGAAACAATGCCGTCCGGCACCCGGACGCGGGTGAAACAATAAAAGACATCATACGTTTTATCACTATAGCGCACCGACTCCTGGCGGTAAGGATTGCTGATCGTAATAAGGCTATAGACATCGGATGCCCGATCACGGCGCTCATAGCCAATCGTTATTGTCTTGCCCAGGATGGCAACCACCTCGCCGTAACTCATCCCAACACGGACATTCTCGATACGGCTTAAGATAAATGCTTTAGGAGATACACCGCTAGTCCGCGGCGGTTCGGAAACCCTTAAGAATGTGCATCCCGCTAATCCTAAACAGTAGAGCCAGAGTATAATTTTGCTCATGGTCGTTATTGTAACGTAAAATAATCCACTGCGCCATCAATTTCAAAATACTTTCCAAAATACTTTCAAAATACTTTCTGGGAATATTTTTCTTTATTCTTTGTCTTACAATTTATGGTCAGTATATGAGATTTATTTGCATTTTATTTTAAAATATTTTAAAATAGATTTTAAAGATACGCCGATGCATATCACGCTCAATGGTCAAGCTAGGGAGATTAGTGCCGCACAAAGCCTCAGGGAGCTGGTGCGGCAGTTTTGTCCCAACACGACCTCCATTATTGCCGAGGTCAATGGCACGATCGTAAAAAATCCCCAATGGGATATAGTCATGATCAAGGAAACGGACAGGATAGAACTTATTCATTTTGTGGGAGGAGGTTAAAGAGGTCATGGAGACTCTCCTACCAACACCGCAAACGGCCTTCACCGATACCTCCCTAGAAATCGCTGGCAAGATTTTTTCTAGCCGCTTTTTATTGGGGACTGGAAAATTCCGCGATAAAACTGAGCTGACCGAGAGCATTAAGGCCTCTGGGGCGCAAATCGTGACTGTTGCCTTGCGGCGTATTGATCTCGAACGTCACGAAGAAAATATCTTGGGGTACATCCCACAAGACGTGACACTCCTCACAAATACTTCAGGTGCACGCAACGCCAAAGAGGCGGTGCGTATTGCCCACCTTGCTCGAGAATCAGGATGCGGTAATTGGGTTAAGGTCGAGGTTATCAATGACAGTAAATATTTGCTTCCGGATAATGAGGAGACAGTCAAGGCAACTGCCATATTAGCCTGTGAAGGCTTTGTGGTCCTGCCTTACATGTACCCAGACCTGTATACGGCCCGGGCCCTTGTTAAGGCAGGGGCAGCGACCGTGATGCCGCTCGGTTCGCCAATAGGGAGCGGCCAAGGATTAAGAATAAAAGAATTCATCCAGATTCTTATCGATGAAATAGATATCCCCATTATCGTTGACGCGGGCCTGGGGGTGCCCTCCCATGCCGCGCAGGCCATGGAGATGGGGGCCGATGCTGTCTTAGTCAACACAGCGGTGGCAACCGCCGATAATCCGCCGCTTCTTGCGCAAGCCTTCGCCCTGGCCATTCAGGCAGGGCGTCTGGCATACGCTGACAAAAATAAGTCGCAACCGACCCCGCCAATGACAGCTAACCCCTCCTCGCCCCTGACTGGATTTTTATACGATTCATGATTACTTTAGGTGACATCAAAAATATTTTATATGACCCTAGCCGTGAGACAACCGAGCGCCTGGCCCAAGAAGCGAGCCGTCTGACGCGTCAACATTTCGGGCGCACGATTACCCTCTACGCCCCTTTATATCTATCAAACTTCTGCAGCAGTTACTGCACCTATTGCGGTTTTCACAGTCATAACCGCATCAAACGCTTTAAGCTGACCGCGCACCAGATGCGTCAGGAGATGTCTTTCTTGGCCGAAGAGGGAATCGAGAATGCCCTTCTCTTGACAGGTGAATCTTATCAAGCGACACCTTTAAGTTATCTCAAAGAAGCGACAACTATTGCCAAGGCATATTTTCCCAATATCAGCCTAGAAGTCCATCCCATGGAAAAAGCAGAATATCATGAACTCTTCGCGCAGGGGGTAGATGGCATCAGCGTCTATCAGGAAACCTATAACCGTCAACGCTACCAACACGTGCATCGATCGGGTAAAAAAGCTGATTACAATTACCGTTTAGGCGCCCCAGAGCGCGCAGCCCAAGCAGGTATGCGCCACATTGCCCTGGGAATTCTTTTAGGATTGGCCGATGTCGCCGAAGACCTCCACAATCTTTATCAACACATCTATTGGATGGAGCGTCATTACCCTGGGGTCGAATACAGTATCTCGTTTCCCCGATTAAGGCCTGTTAAGGGAGAAGATTTTGCCTATTGCGATGTTAACGATATTACATTGGTGCGGATTATTTGTCTAACACGGATTCATTTCCCACGGGTAGGGATTAATTGCTCAACACGGGAAAGTCCTCAACTACGCAATCACATCCTCGAGCTGGGTGTGACCCGTATGTCAGCGGGGTCCAACACATCGGTGGGGGGGTACACGATTACAGCGCCAGATAAACAAGATCCGCAGTTCGACATCAAGGACAATCGCTCAGTGAGCGAAATGATCAGCCTCTTAAAAGAACGCCACTTCGATCCGGTCCTAACCGACTGGCGCCGGATTGAAGTGGCGTGAATCCACCATCGTAAAATTTGTCAGAGTTCAGCTTAAAGGGCAGATTTTAGCTTCTATATTCCGCAAATAAGTCCGTACTCAAATACCGCTCGCCGGTATCGGGAAGGACGACCACGATCATCTTGCCCTTATTTTCCACCCGACGGGCAACTTTGAGCGCAGCGCATAACGCCGCCCCAGAGGAGATCCCCACCACCATGCCTTCCTGACGCATCAGCATCTTGGCGTGCTGCATGGCCTCATCATTGTCCACCTGAATGATCTCATCGATAATTTTAGTATTTAAAATTTCCGGGACAAATCCAGCACCGATCCCCTGAATCTTGTGTGGCCCCGGCGACCCGCCAGAGAGAACCGGCGATCCCTTGGGTTCAACAGCAATTGCCTTAAAGGTGGGTTTTCTTTTCTTTATAATTTCAGCAACGCCGGTGATGGTCCCTCCTGTCCCAATACCGGAAATCAAGATGTCGGCCTGACCATTGGTATCGTTCCAAATTTCTTCAGCGGTTGTCTTACGGTGGATCTCTGGGTTAGCGGGATTCTGGAATTGCTGCGGAATAAAATAATTTGGGTCACTCTCGGCAAGCGCC
The DNA here is from genome assembly GCA_005239675.1 of Planctomycetales bacterium. Classification (GTDB taxonomy): domain Bacteria; phylum Omnitrophota; class Gorgyraeia; order Zapsychrales; family Zapsychraceae; genus UBA10015. The sequence goes on along the minus strand of SBBO01000029.1, from coordinate 11,851 downwards.
TTGGCCTTGGCAATCGCCCCCTTCATCCCCTCCGGGCCGGGGGTCAAAACTAAATTCGCCCCCAACGCCTTTAAAAGGGCGCGTCTCTCTAGACTCATTGTCTCAGGCATCGTCAAGGTAATAGGATATCCCTTGACCGCGCATACGAACGCAAGGGCAATACCCGTATTGCCTGAAGTGGGCTCCAAGATAATGGTCTTACCTGGTCTTATCTTGCCTGCCTTCTCAGCGGCCTCAATCATGGCAAGCCCAATACGGTCCTTGACCGAGCTCATGGGGTTATAAAATTCTAGCTTAGCGACCACATCGGCATAACAGCCTTCGATGACTTTATTTAACCGCACCAGAGGCGTGTTGCCAATAAGAGCGGTGATGTCTTTGGCGATATTGATCTTTCCTGAAGCAGTGGTCGTCCCCATAATCGATACCTCCCTTTAGATTGTTGTGCAGAAATTATAACATCTCGATGAAAGAAAAATCAACACATTCGTGTCATCGTCTTTAAGATGGGCCCTACGTCTTCGATTTCTGATGCCCCAAGCTGCGCGAGCGCAGATACACCATCAAGATAGCTATGGCAGCTGGGGTGACCCCAGAGATCCGGTGCGCCTGGCCTAAATTGAGCGGCAAAAATTGCTTGAGCTTCTGACGAATCTCAATAGAAAGCCCTTGGACGCGGTCATAATCAATGTCGTTGGGAATCTTGATATTCTCCAGGTGACGGAACCGTTCGACCTCTTTACGCTGGCGGGCAATAAACCCCTCATATTTAATTTCATATTCAACCTGGTCAATCACGGCTTTCGTCGCGGACCTTAGTTGACCATCATAGGAAGCGATCATAGCGTAACGAACCTCTGGACGCTTGAGGATATCGCTAAGGCTGGTAGGTTGCTTTAAGGGACTGCTGTGACAACATTGCAATTCCCGATCCAATTGCGTCCCCGGTAAAATCCGCACAGATTTCAGATGCTCGATTTCTTTATCAATCCAATCGTATTTCTGCTGGACTTGGGCGTAGATCTCTTCTTTTAACAATCCCAGCTCATAGCCGTATCGGACAAGACGCCGGTCTGCATTATCCTCACGCACAAGCAATCGGTATTCCACGCGCGAGGTAAACATGCGGTACGGCTCTTCGGTTCCTTTGGTCGTCAAGTCATCGATCAAGACACCAATATAGGATTCATGGCGGCCCAGAATAAATGGCCTCTTCCCCTGAACCCGCAGAGCCGCATTGATACCGGCGATAATTCCCTGGGCCGCGGCCTCTTCGTATCCGGTGGTCCCGTTAATCTGTCCTGCTAGAAAAAGATTCTTGACCTTCCTTGTCTCTAAAAACGATGTCAATTCCGTTGGCGGAATAACGCCGTGCTCGATAGAGTATCCGGGACGGTTGATGATGACCTGTTCCAACCCTTGGATCGAACGCACAAATTGTTCCTGAATATCCGCGGGAAGACCCGTCGAAATGCCATTAGGATAATATTCATCGGTATCAAGTCCCTCTGGCTCCAAAAAAATCTGATGACGCAATTTGTCGGCAAATTTTTTGAGCTTGTCTTCAATGGAAGGGCAATACCGCACGCCGGTTGCCTGAATCTGACCCGAATACATCGGCGATAAATGCATATGGCGACCGATGATCTCATGGGTCTGTGGGTTGGTATAAGTGATATGGCATGGTATCAGGGTCTGGCTAGGTGGGATGCAGGGAGTCCGGAAAGAAAAAGGGACAGGGGGATTATCGGAATGCTGGGGCTCTAATTGAGTAAAATCAATTGTCTTACCATCAAGCCGCGGCGGTGTGCCGGTCTTAAAAAGCACAACGGGGAATCCGCACTCTTCAAGGCTTTGTGCGAGCCGGGTAGAATTAGGTTCATGGATGCGTCCGCCCGGGGTGATTTGTCTACCCATATGAATCCGTCCTTTTAGAAACGTCCCTGTCGTGATCACCACCGTACCGCAAGAAATAATACCGTGCTTGACTGTCTTGATTCCCTGAACCGTGCCACAAACGACCAGCAGCTCATCTACCTCATCCTCCAGCACGTCTAGACGCTCCTGCCAGCGCACCATGTTTTGCATATACAGCTTGTACTGCTTGCGGTCAGACTGACAACGCGAAGAGCGCACGGCCTGCCCTTTGGAGCTATTGAGCTGCCGAAATTGAATGCCTGTCCTATCAGCGGCCAGGCCCATTTCTCCGCCGAGGGCATCGATCTCCTTGACCAACTGACCCTTACCAATGCCTCCAATGGCCGGATTACAACTCATCTGGCCAATGGTGGCCAATGATAATGTGCTCATCAAGGTAGAACATCCCATGCGGCTGGCGGCTAGCGCGGCCTCAAGGCCCGCATGCCCGCCCCCAATGACAACGACGTCGTAATGCCTGCTCATCTTAACCTCAAATTAACACCGTCTTATCTTTTGTCAATTTTTTATTTCAAGAGCGGATCCACCACGCCTGCCTGAGCAAATCCTCTTGCGCGCAAGACACAACTGTCGCAGGCCCCACACGGTCGACGAGCGTAGCGAGCGCCTTGGTAACACGACCACGTACGCTCGTAGGGAACCTGCAACTTCAGGCCAAGGCGAATAATCTGCGCCTTGGTTTTATGCAGGAAAGGCGCGTGAATCTTAATCGTCTTTTCTTGAACACCGGACTTAAGACCGCGGTCGAGCGTTTTCTGGTACGCTTGAAAAAATTCGGACCGACAATCGGGATACCCGGAATAATCAATGGCGTTGGCCCCGATAAAAATCGCCCGGGCGTCGATTGCCTCTGCCATAGAGGCAGCAAGACTTAAAAAAATAATGTTGCGTGCCGGGACGTAAGTAACCGGGATTTCTGTTGGGTCGATTATGGTGCGATGAGGCAATTTTATTTCTTTGTCCAGCAGCGCTGACCCGCCCCACGGTAGCCGGAGAGCTACGACCTGATAGGGACACTGAGCCTGCTGGGCGATAGCGGCCGCATACCTTAATTCCACGCGGTGGCGTTGGCCATAATCAAACATCAAACAATGCGGCCGGAATCCCTTGGCCCTGGCGTAATACAACATGGTCGTTGAATCCAATCCGCCAGAGAAGAGCACAATGACCTTTTTCATCATTGGTCGATGACTTATGCGTAATACACGACACTCGCCGTCGCGGACTCCCAGACCTGAACCCGTTTAATCTTTAAAGGCACAATCACCTGGCCAAAATACTCATAAACATATTTAGCGATATTCTCAGTCGTCGGATTATTCTCTTGAAAATACGCCAGGTCGTTAAGGCACGCGTGATCCAAAGGAATCAAGGATTCCTGTAACTTTTTTTTGAGCACAGCAAAATCCGCGACCATACCGATCTCATTGAGTCGGTCGCTTGCAACCACGACCTCCACTTGCCAGGTGTGACCATGCAAGTCCTTGCATCTTCCATCATACCCCCTTAGAAAATGAGCTGAGGCAATATGACTTTTAATAGAGAGTTCAAAAATCATTTTATCGATCCTTGGATATTAGACATAGAAAAACAAATTTTCTCAAATCTTTACGACATTAATGGGATGCCCCAAGAAATTCCTGGCGATCCGACTAAATTCCTGCGGCCGGTCGCTGATCAAGAACTCATGCCTAGATTTACCCGATGATGGCCGTAGCAACCGGCCCTCCTCCAGGATTCGTCTTACCTCACAGGCCACTTCCTTGGCCGAATCAACCAAGACAACATTCCTGCCCATGACGACCTGCAAGACCTTCTTTAAAAGCGGATAGTGCGTGCACCCCAGGACCAGCGTATCAATCTTTAATCGACGTAACGGTGCTAAATATTCACGCGCAATGGTCGACACAATAGATTTATGCATCCACCCCTCTTCCACGAGCGGCACAAATAACGGACATGCTTGACTAAAGACATGGATATCCCGATTATAACAACCAATGGCCTTGACATACGCACCGCTATTGACCGTGGCGGAAGTAGCGATGATCCCAACCCTTTGGTTGCGCGTGACCGAGAGTGCCTTGCGGGCGCCAGGATCAATGACTCCCACGACCGGCAAAGAAAATTGCTCGCGCAAAACAGTTAAGGCATAACTCGATGAGGTGTTGCAGGCCACGACCACTATCTTGACCTGGCGCTTTAAAAGAATCGCGGTATTTTCTTTGGAAAAACGGATGATAGATTCTTTGGATTTGGTCCCGTAGGGAACGCGCGCTGTGTCGCCATAATAAACAATATGCTCCTGCGGCAACTGCCGAATTAACTCCCTAACAACAGTCAGCCCCCCGAGCCCAGAATCAAAAACGCCGATAGGTCGATTGTAATATTTGCGCCACATACGGTTTCTTCAATAGTTGGCGTAACTTAAAAGACTGCCCATCAGGCCTTCGGCGATCTTCTGGCGGTAATCCCACTTTTTCAAGAGGCGCTCCTCTTTGGCATTGCTGAGAAAACCGATCTCGACTAATACTGCTGGGATCAGCGTGTTTCTTAAAACAAAAAAATGGGCCCGCTTGTCTCCACGGTCATAGGCCTTGGACACGCGGCATACTTGACTGACCATATCGGCTGCCAATGGCGCGGAGACACTCTGCTTATGAACATACAGCATATCCGAGACGATGTCAGTAACGCTAGGGGAATCCCTGTCCATGGCCAAATTCTTAAACATCAACCGATGATTACTCTGACGCTGCGCCTCATTCTTCTCGGTGGTCCCCAATTCCCTGAGAGAATATGCCTCTGCACCGTGGACACTGCGCGATGGATTAGAATTCGCGTGAATACTGACAAACAGATCCGCCTTAGAGCGACTAGCGATTATGGTGCGCTCCTCAAGCGATATAAATTTGTCATTGCTCCTGGTCATAATGACTTTAATTCCCTCTCGTTCAAGCACTTTTCTCAACCGCTGGGCAACATCCAAGACGACCGTCTTTTCCTGAAGGCCCGTGATGCCAATGGCCCCAGGATCTTTACCTCCGTGACCGACGTCGATGACCACCTCGCGGATTCTCTTTAGAATGCTTGGGCCCTGAACGACTGGCTGTTCTTTCACTTTACCGGATAACTTCGTTCGAAAATCCAACGGAACCAAAAGCGAACTCTGGTCCAGGATAACAGGGGCGCTTAGTCTCAGTTGTTCCTCGCCCAAGAGAAACATGTCACTGCCGACCAACAGGCGCCCATGGGTCCCCGCTAGCCTCAATTCAACGATCTGCGCCACATGATCCCACTGCCAGGCAATCCCATAGCGGTCACAAAAATCCTTCAAATAAATTCGCTTCTTAGAATCCATGATGCGGGTACGCGGGACAGTGGCGCAACCAGCAGCAAAGACAACTAAAAATGAAATCAATAATATTCTAAAACGGCATATTCGCATGATTTTGATGGTCAGTAAGTCTGCTATTTTCTTACAATCACCTTCGGTGTCAGAAAGACAATGATTTCCGTCTCACTGGAACGCTGTCCATGCATCCGAAACGCAAAACCTAAGAATGGCAGGTCGCCTAACAGTGGAATCTTGCGGGTAGCCTCCTGGGTCATTTCTTTAAACAAACCCCCTATGACGACCGTGGTGCCATTTTCTATCTTCAGTGTCACGGTTCTCTTCTCAACAGTCTCCCCAGAGACTAAGTTTGCCACAGAGAGATGTTCAACCACCTGTGGCTGGATATCCAGGATTATCCCATATTCACCCTGCGCCCTAGAGGCAACCCGATAAATAACATCCTTCTCAGCGACGGCGCCGTTTCTCATCTCGGTCCGTTCAAAGTCCGTCAACAGATCGCTTAAACGCACAATGATTTCAATAGGATCGTGATCTGTCGCGGTAACTGCTAGGTTGGAAATCGTATTAATGGTACCGACCACCTCGAGGGCATCCAAGAGCACCACATAATCTTCTTCATTAACTGTCCCTACGCTGCATATCCCAGCCTCACCAGCCTCAAAGCCTGGAAACTTAATGCTCTGGTAGTCAGAGACAATCGCCTCCCAATCAACTCCTTTGCGGTATTCATCGGTAAGAATGACCTGCAGAATCTTGACCTCATGCACAATTTCAGTCGCTGGCTGATCTAACTCTTCGATGCGTTGGGCAATCTCTGCTATGCGGGAAGTTGTATCGACCAAAATAATTTGATCTTCCTGGTCGCCTAATTCAGAGCGTCCGACGTTTTCAGTCAAAAATCCTTGAATGCGCTGCGCCATTTCTCTCCCTTTAAGGTAACGCAATGTAAAGGTCTTCGATGTAACGGCAATATCCAGCCTTTGAATCAATTCCTCCATCGATTGTAATGTTTCAGGCGCCTCCAACAGGATAAACGACTGAATCCACTCGCTATAGATGACCTTGCCATTAACGCTCTTCATCTTGTCCAAGAGCGCCCCCACGACCTGCGGTTGCGCGTGGGTCAATGGAATAATGCGTGCCTGGAGTTTCTGGTTAAAGGTCAATCCGTAACGGCTCGCAAAGGTCGCGGCGGTCATCACGTGCACTATGGTATCCTCCTTAGCGTAGGCTAATTGGTTGGTGTCTAAGATAATCCGTAGCGCATCAAAGACATTAATATTTTCTAAAAAGATTGTGACGCGCGCCGTGATCTCTTCTTGGTCAACAACGATATTAAGACCACTCTGAGAAGAGATGCGCTCCAGCACATCACGGATTTCCATCTCTTTAACCTTGAGTATTCCTAGAGTCGTGTTAATGGTAGAAGGAGTGGTGGGAAGCGTTTCATTGGTCATGGCGACAGGGACAGGGGCAAGCGTGCGATCGGCTTGTTCCACCAGCTCATTATAGAGAGCGGCCGCGGGCTGGGCCAAGAGAGGGGAAACCAACATTGTCCAACAAGCTGCGCTCACCATACCCAGACTCAATCGATACTTGACTTTAATCAACATTTTTGTCCAACTGCTCATAAATCTCTTTTAAAGAGTGTTTTTCTTTCTGAAGCCGGCGTATCCTTTTGAGGCGTTCATAGCAAGAGTCATCGAAATACCGGAAATTGGTCGCGGGGCTACGCCCAATCTCCTTTAAAAGCCCTAGATGCAGGTAATACTTAAGCGTGTACGTTGAATAACCGCTGATCTTGGCAAGATCTTTAAGTAAATAAATATTTTTCATGATACCGTGGTTGGCCGTTACTGTCCAAGCGGATAGCAGTGCCTATTGTATACTTTTAGAAAACAGTGTCAAGGAGAGATATGAAAAAAGTTTCTCCAAAACACGAAGGTCAAGCGATTCTTTGCGATGTGATTATTATTCAATAATTACGAGGCGGAAAAACCCATTTTCGTACAGCGCGTGTCGCTGCAGGGAGAGCAAACAATGCGTCCGTCATCCAATACAGAGAGGGTATACCCTCCAGCGTTGGAGGTCGCTGTGGCCAATACCACAGCAGAACCGCCACAGGGATTCGGCGTGCCATTAACAGGGGTCGGACCACTAAAATATTTCAACCCTGAAGGAAATTCAACGTCAAGAACTGTTAGATCTGTCGCATAGAGTTTGTTATCGCCAGTGGTTCTGAAGTAATCTCGCTGCGCCTCCCAGACTGCCATCAGCGCACGCATAGCTTCCTGATTCTGGGTATTAAGGATCTGGAGATTGAAACTGGGCAAGGCAAAACTAGCCAGGATGCCAAGAATAATGATAGCAGCAATGACTTCCATTAAAGTAAAACCCAGGGCCCGTCTTGTCTTATACACGAGTTTGTTCATGGGGCACACCACGTTTATGTAGTATACCACAAATAAATAAACGGGCGTGAAGAAAATGTGAGGCAAGCGAAGTGCGACAGACCATTCGCTATGTCTGTAGTTTTAATTCAATGAACTAATCTGTTCCGGCTCACGGGCCTTCATTATTGGCGCTATTTCATCTGCATTCTGCGAGGAGCTCCGTTTTGGGTTAGGCGACGAAGTCCTAAGCAAAGCAAGGGGCTGGGTATCTGCCAACCCCAACAAAAAAGGCAGATTAAGGGCGGGCGCGATATTAATAATGACCGGTACAAAACCGTCTATTTTCATATTATAAATCGGCTGCTGCGGTAACGGTAACGGCACGCCATGTTCATCGCGCTTGATCTGTAAGTCTAAGAACGCAGGATTAAGATCGATACCACCCTTATTCTCCGCCGCCACCGGCGAGGAGCCCCGCCCCTGGCGGGGCGACGAACGAGGTGCAGCCACGGGCGAGGAGCTCCGTCCTGAACTCCGCCCTTTCGGTCCAGGCGAGGCAGGTCCTCCAGAATCAAAATATAATAATGGCTGCAGCCCTGGAATGGGCTCGCCGATCAAGGTAGCTTGAGCAGCACCTCCCCCCAACAAGATTATCGTAAAAGACCCATTTACGTCCAAACCCGCGTCTGCTGCATCTGCAATACTATTGCCTCCACTGATTACAGTTATAAGACCATCTACGCTCAAGGACGCAAGGAATTGCGCAAACTCGCGGGTCGCTTTTTTACCGTCTTTTTCATCTGTCTTGCCTAATGACCCGTTCCAAAATATAAATTTGCTATCCCTTGCTATCTTCTTTTTTTCTTCGATTGACTCTGGCCCTTCATCGATAATCATATAATCTGCTATCTTTCGCCCATGTAGCGATAAAAACTCGTCTCTTGTTATTACAATAGGATCTTGATGGGGATTATCCGCTGTTGCCTTGATGGGTCTCGCTACAAAATCTACTGGGATAGAGGGATATTTATAACGCAATCCTTTATCTTTGTAACCTTGAGCAATTTTTTCAATTTTTCTAACTTCTTGTAACTCATTAGATTCCGCCTGTAACAACTCAACTTTCTTGGCAAGGTTCTTTCTATCTATGTCTCCTGTGCTTTCAGCGAGTCGTTTTTTCGCTTTTTCTAGTAAACGGGCATTACTGTACAACCCCCTATCCTCTGCCTCCTTTTTCAAAAATATAGCACCAATAAGCCCTCCTACCATTAAAGAATCTACAATCTTACCAAATTCCGCTACCATAAAAAGCTTCCCCTCGGGACCACCTAATTTCGATCCTGCAATAACTGCTAACGATTTTTCGTTAACTTTCAATTTGGCTAATTCTTCTTCAATCCTTCTTATGTCAGTGTATTCTCTCAAAAAACTGATGCCTACTGCCCTATCTTCTGGCTCAAATTGATAGGCAGTTTCATAGACGCTCGCGTGACGTCGATGAGCCGCTGAAAACGCATCGTTGATAAAAACACCGTTCTTTTTCTCTGGATCATCTGTCCCATCAGGAAGAACATCTGTCAAGGCCTTATACTGTTGCGCCATCTCTTGCCTTTGCTTCGGATCCTTGCTCGTTTCACGTTCGTCAAATCGCGTGTTATCTAATAAAAGAATTCCCATTGGGTGTTTCTCTTTAATATATTTTTTGACACGCTCTAGATAATGATATCCTGTTTCATTTTTATGTTGTGGAAGAATAATCACTTCTTGAGATGGAAAAGAATGCTTCAGATAATTGACCACTGGCGCAGGGCTCAATCCTTCGACCACCTTACCCTTGGGCCGTTTGACATGTGTCGCTATAATCACAAGGCGAATTCCTTCACTAAAAGAGCGTGCGATGGTCGATATAGTCGCACTAATCCTTTGAGGGGCTGTGATTTCATCACCCTCGAATGTATCACTGTAATCCGCCCTCACGAATGCTGTTTTCCCTTTATTCCGCTGCCGGCCACCAAGATCTTTTATTGTTCTTAAAGCACTAGGACCAAGATGATATATAGGAAAAGCTGGCTTAGGTCTTCCACGGACTTCTACTTCTTTACCTGCCGCCTGAATTGCGTTGACCACTGGGTCATTGTTAATATCGTCATTTGGATTTTTAAGGCTATTAAATCGCGTACCTATTGCCCCCACCCTGATATCGGCAAGCATTTCTTGAAGCAACCGTAACTCCACTTTATCATTCGTTTTCATTCTTAATGTCTTATTTCTTAAGGATGCCTCCGTCATAAGCCAATTAAAAACCGTGTAACCAATACCTTGATCAATAAATTTTTCTGTAATATCGAGACTCCCGATTTCGATAAAATTTTCATAAAGAAAAATTGTTAGGCGTCCAAAATTATCAGCGCCGCGGAATATCTCATATTCCACCGAAGGGACAAAGGGTTGCTTGATTTCTTTGCCATTATCATCAACAATAGAAATACGATTTTTCCATTCCTCTTTAGAAACCTGTCGTAAATTCACCAGGTATGGGCCTGTGTGATCTTTTGGATTGATCAATTCTATTATCTTTGAAGGTAATGACAGTTGTCCCTCTGGTTCATCCAGCAGCGAGAAAGGGGCGAACCTAATCTCGAATTCATGCATGTGTTTTATTTTTTCTCCGAGGGAAGGGGGAACTTTCTTTGTTTTCTCCAAGATAGGACTAGAGGCCATGGTCGTCCCCCCGGAAAAATACTTACGAGGGATAATTTGTTGGGTGATAGGATCGGTATCTTCCTTGATATAGTTGTATACGCCCTTCTTAAAGGCCTCCAGATACTGATGGTAGATCTTGTCCTTGATATCCTTATCGGCAAGGTCAATACCTTTGATCTTGTTTTTATCCGCATACACCTGATTTAAGAGGCTATCCTTGAGGTTCTGTTTGTACCAGATGGCGAGAATCGAAGAATTGTAGATCTGTCTTAATTGGGCAAAGGCCTGACCATGGTTAACTTCTTCTTCAATAGCGGGGATCAAGACTTCCCGGATCACCTGAGTCACCTGCGGGCTGTTGAAATCATCATAGTCTTTCCCCTCGATGCGCTTTACTTGCTCAGGACTGCGATTATGTTGCTGCGCAACATAATCTTGTGCCAACATGACTTTTAAATGGCTCTCGACAACAAAAGCCGCGATACTGCGTGCCGGACCGCTCAACTCATGTTCGTAGACAACCGCCTTGTCTGGGACAATCCAGACCTTGTTGAAGGTATTAACGGGAATAGTTGTTGTCCCCAATTCCTTTTGGACTTTTTTGTAGATACGGTCCCAAAATTTCTTCCCTAACTCTTTTTCAGGATACATCATGGATGCGGTTAACTGCTTGAGGATATAGTCCTGGGCAAGAAGATCTCTCCCCATCTCGGTCTGGCCAAAGCCTTGGGGGATCATGCGGTCCTTTTCATAAGGAGAGAGGTTGACCCATAATTCATCCTCAGGGACCGTGACAGAAGCTAGGAAATATTTAATGAGTTTGGTGGATTCTTCTTTTAAGGCCTCGGCCTCCAGGTTGGTATCCCCGGGATTAAGAAAGAAGTCAAATTGTAAAGGATCGTTTGGGTTAATCGAGATCCCTTGAACCAAGAGAGGCGTAAAGCGGGCAGTGGTTGTAACCATGGTCCCCGGGGAGGGGAGCAAGGCCATCTGCGCGTAGCCTGGTGAGATGATCGTAGTCAAAAAGAAAAAAAAGGCAATAAAGGATGATAGGATCTTATGGTTTAAATGGGTGCGATTTTTTTGGATTGAGAGCATGGTGTCTTATTGTCCTTTGAGTGTTCGATTATTGATGGTTGATGAAAACGCTTTCTTAGATGACAGATTGTGTAAAGTATAACATATTTTTACTCCAGTACAAGGGTAGCAGGCAAAAATTTAAAGACTGTCCTTATTGTATAATATTTTATATTGTGATGTAACATGTTTATATAAAACAAGATAAGAGATTATTTATCTTATTTCTCTCCAATGCTTCCGAGGAACTTTCCTCAAAGATAATAATTTGTATAATTCGGATCTTATTGACCTTTGCACAACTAAAGAAATTAAGGAAGTCAATATTAAGCAAAGGTCGTTATACCCCTGCTTACCTTATAAAATTATAGAAGAAGCAGGG
>SBBO01000023.1 GCA_005239675.1 Planctomycetales bacterium | reverse complement strand
TTTATTGATGGTTCCTCCGGTTGACCTAGATCAACTCCTCCGTTGGAAGCATCTTTTACTCAGCAAGGGGGGTAACGATCTATTGACCGTTCCCTAAAATGGAGATTGCATCGGAGATTGCAACTTTAAGTGAGGCCATATCTAGTTGAAAATCCAGGCATGAAAATCCAGGCAGGTTTTAACGTCTTTTGATGAACTTCCCAATGCTAACCAAGACGGGCTCAAATCTTTCCTAAAAAAACTTAAAATCAACCGGCTTATCCATAAAAATTTTTATAATAATCGTTTTTTATTTCTTTAAGGTGAAAACCGGCGCTGAGATTTATACCACAAACATCATTACCGATGTAATAAAAAAAGAGATCGTTAATCACCTGATGTGGGGGGGGCTAAACTAGAAAAACTCTTTGATTTCCACTGAAAATAAATAACAGGATAAACCAATAGCTCCAAGATAAATGAGGTGATGAGACCACCAATCATGGGCGCGGCAATCCTCTTCATCACATCCGCGCCCGACCCCACGGACCACATAATCGGCAAAAGCCCCACAAGAGCAGCCATGACCGTCATCATCTTAGGGCGCACGCGCTTAACGGCTCCATGAATAATCGCTTCGCGCAAATCTTCCTCGTTACGCATTTGTCCGCGCTTGACAGTGTCTTTATAAGCGATGTCCAAAAATAACAACATGAAAACGCCTGTTTCGGCATCCAACCCCATCAGGGCGATCATCCCCACCCAAACAGCAATGGATATGTTGTAATCTAACAGCCAAAGTAACCAGATAGCGCCAATTAAAGAAAATGGGACCGCTAAAAGGACAATACCTGTTTTGACCATAGACCTTGTGTTCATATATAAGAGCAGTGTGATCAAAAATAGCGTCAAGGGAACAACTAACTTGAGCCGCTCGCGGACACGGAGCATATTCTCATACTGACCACTCCATATAAGAGCGTAACCTTGTGGTAATTTGAGTTCTCTGTTGACGATCTCCTTGGCCTCTTGGACATAACTTCCAATATCTCGATTGGCGATATCCACATAAACATAACCGACTAAAAGACCATTTTCATTACGAATCATGGCTGGACCCGAACGCACGACAATATCGGCAATTTGGGCTAAGGGAATATGTTGCCCGGACGGCGTGGGAACCAAGACACGGTTGAGTGCCCCAATATCATTGCGCAGCTCTCTTGGATAACGAACATTAATCGAATAACGTTCACGGCCTTCAACTGTCGTGGTAATCCCCTCGCCTCCAATGGCTGAGAGAACAATCATCTGCGCATCCATCACGGATAATCCATAACGAGCCAGTTGTTTACGTTTTAAATCGAAATCTAGGAAATATCCCCCCGCCACACGTTCTGCAAATATGCTGCGTGTCCCAGGAATATCCCTTAAAATTACCTCTAGCTGCGTTCCCAACTGCTCAATTTTCTGCAGATCAGATCCCAAGACTTTAATGCCGATGGGCGTGCGCACACCCGTAGATAACATATCAATCCGATTTTTAATCGGCATGGTCCAGGCATTAGTTGTTCCAGGAATCTTGAGGGCCTTATCCATTTCATCTATAAGGGCCTCATGGGAAATATGATCAGGCCAAAATGAGCGCAATGGCCTCTCGATCAAATCTGGTAAAAATGAATACCAACGATTGACTTTCCGCCATTCCCTTTCTGGTTTAAGCAGAACAACCGTTTCCATCATTGAAAACGGCGCCGGATCAGTTGAGCTCTCCATACGGCCTGCCTTACCAAAGACACGATCCACTTCCGGAAAAGTTTTTAAGATTTGATCTTGTTTCTGCATAAGGTTCTGGGCTTGTGTAACAGAAATTCCGGGGAACGTCGTAGGCATATACAAAATGCTTCCCTCCCATAAAGGAGGCATAAATTCAGATCCAAGCTTTAAATATATGGGGACAGTAACCGCCATCAAAATGACCACGGCGGCCATTGTTGCCTTGACGTGTCTTAAAACAAAACGGCAGGCGGGTTCATAAACCCTAAATAGTCGCTTACTAACAGGATGTTGCTCCTCGGGACAATAAGAACCCACCAAGAGTGTTGTTAAAACTTTGGATAATTTATTATTGAATAAATTGGGCTGCTGGTCTTTGCCCCAACGAATCGGTTCAACCCGCGTAAAAAGCATACGCATCGCTGGATTGAGTGTAACTGCCAACAAGGCAGCGATAAACATAGCCAAGTTCTTTGACCAGGCCAATGGTTTAAACAAACGCCCTTCTTGATCGACCAAAGTAAAGATCGGCAAGAAAGAAACAGCGATGACCAATAAGGAAAAAAATACGGAAGGCCCAACCTCTTTAAGCGATTTTAGAAGAACCGAATGATAATCTCCTTTTCTTCCGGAATGCATCCATTCCTCTAAGCGTTTATAGGCGTTTTCCACTTCTATGATCGCCCCATCGACTAAAACACCGATAGAAATGGCAATACCCGCCAAGGACATAATATTGGAAGTTAGCTGCATCCCGTTTAAAAGGATAAAAGAAAGAAGAACGGCAATCGGAATTGTCAGAATGGGAACAATGGCTGATGGGAAATGCCATAAAAAAACAATAATGACCAAACTAACAATGATCATTTCTTCAATCAATTGATGTTTAAGGGTATCCATGGCCCTTAAAATCAATTCTGAGCGGTCATAAACAACCTCGATCTTCACACCAAGAGGGAGTGAGGACTCGATCTCTTTGAGTTTTGCCTTGACACGATTGATAACATTTAAGGCATTTTCTCCAAAACGCATAATAATCGTTCCACCAACCACATCCCCTTGACCATCCAGATCCACCAGCCCTCGACGAATATCCGGACCTAAAGCTACCGTCCCAAGATTCTTGACTAGAATTGGCGTACCATTCTTATCCGTATCAATGACAATATCCTCAATATCCTCCATGGATTTAATATATCCCCGACCGCGCACCATATACTCGGCACCGGAGAATTCCAACAATCTTCCTCCTGCCTCCTGATTGCCATTGCGTACAGCCTCAATGACTTTAGTAATCGGGATGTTGTAAGCTAATAGGCGGTTGGGATCAATGGTAATTTGATATTGCTTAACAAACCCACCGATCGAGGCCACTTCCGCAACCCCAGGGATACTCTGCATATGATAACGTAAATACCAATCCTGAAAACTGCGCAGTTCCTGTAAAGAATTCTGCCCGGTCTTATCGACAAGGACATACTGAAAGACCCAGCCTACTCCGGTAGCATCGGGACCTAGCTCTGTATTGACTCCTTCCGGCAAACGAGGAATAATTTTACTTAAATACTCCAGGACCCGGCTTCTGGCCCAATAAATATCGATCCCGTCTTTAAAAATTACATAGACATAAGAGAAGCCAAAATCAGAAAATCCCCGAATGGCTTTAATATGGGGGGTCCCTAAAAGGCTTGTGACAATAGGATAGGTGACCTGATCTTCGATAATATCCGGGCTACGGTCCCAACGGGAATAAATAATCACCTGAGTATCCGATAAGTCGGGAATCGCATCGAGCGGAATATTTTTAACGGACCAAATCGCAGCAACGATGGCAACTGCCACAACAATCAATACCAGAAATTTGTTGGCTACCGAAAAATCGATAAGCCGCTCGATCCAAGTCTCTTTAATTGTGTTGTGGTGTGTGTTATTCATGGGTGCCCTCGATGGCGGCCTTCAAACGGCTTTCTGAATCAAGAAGAAAATTGCCACTGGTTACCACCGCCTCATCGGCTTTAAGTCCAGATTTAATCTCAAAGAAATCATCTACCTCAACGCCCAGGGTCACCAGGCGCGGTTGAAAAATGCCACTGCCAAGATCCACAAATACAATATCTTGATCTCCAGTATGAAAGACAGCATCCTGGGGCACGGCGAGGGCCTGACCGATGTCGATGGTGATGTGGGCATTGACATACATGCCTGGTTTTAAAACCGCCTTGGCATCTTTGATCTGGATACGGATGCGTATGGTGCGTGTCATCGCATCAACGATTGGATCAACGGCACGTACGACGCCTTCAAAGGTCTCCTGCAGAAATGACGGCACGGTCACGACAACCGGTGTCCCAACGTCAACGTAGGGAAGCTCATACTGATAAATCTGGGCATAAATCCAGACGGGCCCGGTCTCGACCAATAATAAATTCTCATCGGGTTGGCCTTTCTGTTTGAGCTCTTCAATCAACCCATCATGAAATCCCAGATGAATCAGACGTAGACGTATGGCGGCAACCACCCCTTGGGATTGTTCAATGATTTCTTGAAAACCGCTGGCCTGCGCCTTTTGGAATGCCGTATTAGCTTGTAAATATTCGGCCTGCGCCTGATAGAGCTCGGCGTCATGGGCGACGGCACCAACGGCACGAATCGTCTTGGTTAAAGAACGAACGCTTGCCTTTGCTGTCTTGACACCAATCAATTGCTGTCGAGGGGCTGTTAGAGAAACCGTTGCATGCCCTGGGACGGATGCCGGCGCAGCTGGGGCCCCGGAGTCTTCATAAACAGGAGTTAAGTCCATACCCATGGGCGATTTCCCCGGCCCCGAGGCCTTATAACCGGGGATCATGGTGTCCGTCCAATAAAGAATCTTTCTCTCTTTCTTATCGATCTCTTCAGGCCCTGTCAGTGGGCGGGAGAGGTCTTCCCTCGGAGCTGGTGTCACTGCTATTTCTTCAAACTTCATCTGACAAATAGGACAGGCGCCAGGCTTGAGGCTAGTGTACGTTGGATGCATAGGACAATAATAAATAACTTTATGCCTGTCTTGTCCTTGGTCTTGACCTTGGGACTTGGGCCATGAGGCAATGGTAGCAATGATTAAAATAATAATACCGGCCATGATTAATATATTTTTACGCGCGGGTTTCATGGTTGAGCTCCTTCTAAGAAATCCTTCCCCACTTCTTTTTGTAACACGGCCAATTCTTTTAATGCATTGGCCAACGCCTCCCCATAGGCAATCTTGATGTTGAGAAGATTAACTTGACTGGACACAAAGTCCTCGATGTCGCCATGACCTGCCGTATAGCCCGCCCTATCTGAGCTCATCATTAGTTGTGCCTGTGGCACCAGAGTGCTTTCATATAACAAAACAATCTTTTGGGCTGTGATAAAACGATAATAGGCTGCCTTGACTTCATATTCCGTTGAGTTTTTTGCTTGGATTAATTGATTCTTTGCAGCATTGAGATTGGCATGGGCCTCTTCAATGACTGATCCTATCCGATTCTGCCAAATAGGAAGGGTGATCTTAATCGGGATCATCCATGCGTCTTGACCGGCATTAAGAGAAGTGCTATCGCCACGATCGATACGGCTGTACTCAAATCCGATGCTAAAGTCCGGGGTATTTTCTAATTTGGCTAAGCCAAGATCATACTGGGTTTTCTGCAACATGGCCTGGGATTCTTTTAATTCCGGCCGATTGTCTTGAGCCTGCTTCTCTACATCTTCCCAGGAAAGATGAACCGTTGGCAGATAGAGGTCTTCGGTCTCAAGTTCGACCGCGGTGGTTCGATTTAAAAGCGATTGTAATAAAACCTTAAGTGTGTCGCGTTTCTGCTCAAGTTCGAAGAGGTGTTGTGTGTTCTGTGCCAGGGCCATCTGTGTATTAAATAATTTACTGTGCATGATTTGACCTGTGACATAACGGGCCTGAAGGCCGGCCTGTAATTGCCTGAAGGCACTTTGAATCTCGCCCACGAACCCAAGATTTCTTTGCGCGGTCACAAGATCATAATAACCTTCTTTTACCTTAAGAATTATTTCCCGTTCGACCATTTTCATCCTGGCCTGGGCGGCGGCGACCTCGGCCTGAGCCGCATGGCGTCGTCCAACCAATTTGCCGGGAAAGGGAATCATTTGTTCAAATGCATAACGATCCAACTCTGGGCCGTTGAGCGTATCGGGTGTAGGGCCCATATAAGTATACCCCGCTGTCGGATCAGGTAAGGCCGAGGCCTGCGGCACGCGCTCTTGAGCAGCCTGCCACTTCTCCCGAGCGGCCTTAATCTCAGGATTATTCTTTAAGGCCTCCTCGATAAATCCCCGCAACTCATCTGATTGGCCCATTGCCAATCGAATCGGGGGCAGATCTTCCACCTGGGCAAGGGCCAGGCCGGCCATGAACAACATTAAGATAAGTGATAATGTTAGGTTTCGCATACGCGCACCCTAGGTGAATATGTTGATGACATTGGTATTATGTTACTATAGAAAAATGCCGAAAGAAACAGAATCAGTGGAAAGAAAAACGATTAGAGACGAAGCTTGTGGGATCGTAAATACAGGGGGATAGCAGAACTGTCCGGGGCTGAATGAACCATCGAGCCCCCAGCAAACTCTGCCAGCGCATGGGTCAGAAACGGTTGAACCGTCGTCAGGCTGTGATCCAAGTCTTTCACCAATAACGAGGGCTGGTAGGAATTGGAACTTACCTTTTCAGACTGGCTTAGCTGATAGGGGCAAAAATATTGATCAAGGGGATCGGCTTGAGACTTCACCGGACAACAGCTATGAGGGACGCTTGATGCAGCAATGGCTCGGGCGGCAACAGATTGTGTGCAGCAGCAAAAAACCGCAGCCACGGCAATTGTTCCCATCACAACAAAAGAAATAATTTTATTTATACGACGCATACGCCATTCCTTTTAGGCACCCTAATTATATCATACAAACCCAAGACTGTCCAAAAAATAGTTTTTACCGATCCAACAATTCTTTAAATTTCTTAATGTCGTTGGTGGGAAACTCACAATGATAATTCTCGCAGATATAGGCGGTGGTTTGATCATCTAATAATTCCTGATATTCAATAAACGGGGCCAGGGCAATAATGGCCTTGGCGGCAGCAGCGGATCGCGGCCTAAAGATAACAACCTTATTAGGGATAAAGCGGTCATAAAGACTTCGCAGCATAGAAATGGTCTGCGGATCACCCTCTTCTCCGGTAATAACAATTTCCCTGGTTGGGCCAAGGGCAAAGTCCAGCCCTATTAACGATTGAGTGCTTGAGGCTAATTGTTGACTGAAGGCCTTGAATAATTGCTCAGCCTTTTTCTCCCAATCTCTATTGAGTGTCAATCGTCCCATGCGTAATAAATCTAAGGCCGCGATAGAATTTCCTGAAGGGAGAGCGCCATCGTAAATTTCTTTCTCTCGGAAGAGAAGTCTTTCTGCGTCCGTTGCGGTAAAGAAAAATCCGCCCGCTTGGCCATCCCAAAAGAGCCTTATCATATCCTCGGTCCATCGCTTGGCCTCTTTGAGATATTCCTCCGTGAATGTCGCTTCATAGAGATCAATGAGTCCGTGAATAAAGAATGCATAATCTTCCAGCGTCCCTAAGATGCCCGCCTCGCCGTCGCGATAACGGTGCAACAGCCTTCCTGCCCCACCCTTGGCCGAGCCATCTTTGGTGACCAAAGTGGACAAAATAAATTGCGCTGACTTTTCAGCGGCCTGGCGATATCGCGGTTCATTAAGCACCCGAGACCCGAATGCCAAACTGGAGATCATCAATCCGTTCCAGTCAACGAGCACCTTATCATCCCGATGCGGCCGAGGACGGTATTGACGAATTTCGAATAGCTTGCTCTTGGATTCATAGAGAATCTTCTGAATCTCCTGGGGGGCTTTTTTAAACTTGCGTGCCGTTTCATCCAGGCTATGGGCAACATAAAGGATATTCTTGCCCTTGAATTCACCGTGAGGATCAAAAAGGGCGTTTCCCTGCGGTTCAATGCCGTAATAATAATTGAATATTTGTCCTAATTCTTGCCCCAGATGTTTGATTGTCTCCTCATGACCCCATAAATAAAAAGCTCCTTCTGACTTCGCGCGGGATAACTCCCCAGCGGGCGTCATATTAGCAAATTCTTCCGGAGGCAGACTGTCTGCGTCTTCAGCGGAATAAAAACCTCCCTGGAGATCTGTCATGTCCCTCAAGACATATTCAAAGACTTCCCGTGCGGTCTGTGCATATTTTTCATTCTTTGTCGCCTGATAAGCCTCAAGGTATGTCTTTGTCAGGATCGCCTGGTCATACAACATCTTCTCAAAATGGGGGATATGCCATCGTGCGTCCGTCGAATAACGATGAAACCCGCCACCCACCTGATCATACATCCCACCATTAGCCATTTCGGTCAATGTCTTTTCTACCATGTCTAAAGCCCTGGATTCAGGGACGCGCTTCCAATATCTTAGAAGAAAGGACAGATTATGACTGGAGGGAAACTTTGGCGCATCGCCAAATCCGCCATGACGGGGATCAAATCGTTGTGCGTGTTGTCGGTAGGCTGCGCTCAATGTCTCGACATTGAGCGCGAGGCTGCCGGCGGTGTCCTGCCGAGAGGGTCCTCTTTGCAAGGCGTCTGTGATCAATTGACTAGAACGGAGCACTTCCTCTCTCTTATCACGCCAGCCATCACGAACAGAAAGGAGCAGATCCTTAAATCCTGACATGCCCCACTGGGATTGTGGCGGGAAATAGGTGCCACCGTAAAATGGTTTTCCATCGGGAGTCAAAAATACAGATAGCGGCCAGCCACCACTTCCGGTTAATGACATAACTGCCTTCATATAAATGTTATCCAAGTCAGGGCGTTCTTCACGATCAACTTTGATGGAGACAAAATATTGGTTCATGATTTCCGCTATTTTGGGATCTTCAAATGATTCATGCTCCATCACATGGCACCAGTGGCAGGTGGAATATCCTATCGAGAGAAATACCGGCTTATCCTCTGCCTTAGCCTTGGCAAAGGCCTTTTCTGTCCATGGATACCAGTGCACAGGATTGTCCGCGTGCTGTAATAAATAAGGACTCTTTTCGCCTCCCAATAAATTTTGATCAGGAAATTCCACAATATTTTGAATGGCTTGTTGGACGGTCTTTAGTTTGGGTCGTTTTGAATCCATGACATAAAGCCCTAAAAGGACTCCCCCAATGATGATAAACGTAATTACTAGCCTGGGTGACATTCTTTAAATAAAATACCCCCCCTCATTGGTCTGAACGATGGCCTCTGAGACCGCGGAATCCCGGCGCTTGATTTCGAGAACAGTGTGGGGGGCAAACCAAGAGGCCGCCGTAATCTCTGCGATGCGATCCTGCGCACCCACAATGCGAAAGACCTGACCAACTCCCAAGGTGCGTACCATGCGCTCTATCTCTCTTGAGGATTCCTCCGGTGTTCGTCCGCGCACATCCACTTCTCCGCTGACCGCTGGCTCCTCAATGAATTTACCTTCCAAATACGCCTTGGTCTTGGCATAACGAGGATTGTTAAATACCTCTTCAGCCGGACCATGCTCAATCATATGCCCCAAATATAAAAACACCACGTAATCGGCCAGGCGCCGGGCCTGACGCAAGATATGGGTCACCAAAACGATAGTATATTTGTCTTTAAGATCCAAAAACCGTTGCTCAATTTGTTCCGCGGAAATCGGATCCAGCGCTGAGGTCGGTTCATCCCCCAGGATCACCTCTGGCTCAACGGCAAGGCCCCGCGCCAGACACAGCCGTTGCTGTTGACCAATGGACAGCCGTGCGGCAGGGCCATGCAAACGGTCCTTGACTTCATACCACAGATTCGCTTCTTTAAGATAGCGCTCTGCGGCTTCATCCAACACTGTCTTGTTCTTCTGGCCGTGGATCCGCAATCCATACACCACATTGTCGTAAATGGACATCGGCAAAACCTGCGGCCTTTGAGACAAGAGCCCCATGCGCTTACGTAAATGCGTAATCTCGGTCTTAGGGCTATAAATGTCCTCGTTATCCACCAAGACCTGACCGCTGACACGGATACCTTCCTGCAGGTCAATCAACCGATTAAACGATTTCAAAAGGGTCGTCTTCCCGCATCCCGAAGGCCCGATGATGGCCGTAATCTTTTTATCCGGGATGTCTAGCGAGATATGATTCAACACTAAAGTCGAGTCATAACAGACCGAAAGATCACGCACGCGGATATGATGTTTGATCCCTTGATTCGCTATGCTCGTCATATTGCTCCTATTGAACGATGTGGCGGCTCAGGCGCCTTGTTATTAAGCGGGTGGCAATGTTCAAAGATAAAACGATCCCTGTTAAAATCAATGCCGAGGCATAGCCGCGGGATTGTACCTCGGGGAAAGGAGTCCCCAGCTGAAAAAAGATTGCCAAAGGTAATGTCGCAACTGGCTTAAAGAGCGAATGGGGCAGGGAATCCGTAAATCCCGCCGTAAACAAAACCGCTGCGGCATCGCTTATGCCGCGGCCAAAGGCCATCAGGATGGCCGTCAATATTCCAGGAAATGCCTGTTTAAAAATAACCTTGCCTGCCGTCTCCAATCGGGTCGCCCCCAGCGACAACGAGGCCTCTCGTAATTCAGCAGGAATCATCTTAAGGACTTCATCGATCCCCCGTGCCATAATAGGTAGAATCAAGAATGAGACCGCGATAATCCCGCCCAGCAAAGAGGCCTGCCACCCAAAGAGAATCATGAGCGTAAACCCAAACGCGCCGTACACAACCGATGGGATCCCCCAGAGCACATCAAGAAAAAACCTAACGGCCAACGCAAACCGCGATCTTTTAGGCAAATAAAGGTTCAGGTAGAATACAACCGGCAAGGCGATCACGCCCGCCAGGGCTGTTGCCCCGAAACCTAAAATCAACGAGCCCAAAATTGCGTTAAGGATCCCGCCACCATTGCCTATATAATAACCTCCCTGCGGGGTCTTCGTCAACATCTCCCAGCTCAACGTGGGAAGCCCCTTGATCAAGATCGTTGCCAAAATAAAAACAAGGCTCCCCACCACGACAAACACTGCAAACGCCATCAGGACCTTAAAAATATTTTCTTCGATTTTATGTGGATCCATCTAAAATCCCTCACGTTCTAGGCCAAGCAAGATTCCCCATGCCGCCATGTTGAATAATACCGTAATGACCAGCAAGATTAACGCCGCCAGCATAATGGCAGCGTCATATAACGGTACCGACATCATCTCTCCATAGGTATTGGCTATAAGCGCCGGCAACGGATACGCCGCGTCAAACATCGATGCGGGAAATCCTCGCAAGGCACAACCCGCGACCATCAGGACCGCCATGGTCTCACCCATGGCACGAGAAACTCCTAAGATCACTGCCGCCACAATTCCCGGCGCGGCTTTCTTAAGAACGATCTTTTTAGTCGTCTGCCAAGATGTTGCGCCTAACGCCAAAGAGGATTCCCGTACGCCAAAAGAGACGCTACGCATTACCTCTTCCATAAGCGAGATCATAAAAGGCATGACCATAACCGCCAAAACCAATCCACCTGCCAAAGCGCTGAAGCCTGTATAATTCTCTGAGACAAACGGAAAGAATGGGAATCGTTCGCTAAAAAATGGCATCAGACAATCTCTCACCAAAGGTACAATGGTTAACATGCCCCAGACGCCATAAACGACCGGGGAAATGCCAGCGAGCAAATCCACAACGGGTTTCGTAATATCGCGTACCCGCCTAGGGCAATATTCTGCTAGAAAGATCGCTGTCAAGAGACTTAAAGGCACAGCAACGACAACGCCTAAGGCCGTGACCCAGAGTGTGCCGGCAATAAAACCAGCGAAACCGAAACGGCCCTCGGTCGGACGCCAATCAGAAGAAAAAAACGTTGTCGCCGCCCCAGGGCCGCCGACCAAGACAGGGCTGGCCTTGAGGTATAGCCCCCCAACGATGCCAAAAAAAAGGCTCAAGACAAAAAGGCATAACAAGAACATGAACCGCCGTGCCAACGCATCTTTCCAATGACGTATGTTCATTTAGGGCAATAGCTCCAAGACCTCGGCACGTTCCTCAAGAAGAATCGGTAAACTCGCTCCTACCTTAGTGACGATTTCGCTGCCTTCTTCTGATAGGGCAAAGCGGATGAAGGCACCAACGAGGGGACCAGCATTCTTCTTTATAAAAAAATAATTTTTACGGGTGACTGGATAACGGCCTTCAGCAATGGCGGCAATGGCTTGGGTGCGATTTTCAAAAACTTCATCAACATCGGCACGACCGTTCTCATTGACATCAATGGCGATGACTTTGATGCCAGCCAAGGGCGGACCATCTTGAGTAAACACATAACTGAAATTATTATATCCAATCCCTAGCGGATCCCGTTTGACCGCCTCCAGTAATCCTGGGTCGCCATAGATGCCTACGCCCCGAAGATCCTCTTGTCTTCCCCCCAAATATGCCGCCCAACTGGCCGCAGCCCCGGCAGAGTCCGAACGGGTATAAACATGAACTGGTTTGTCCGGCTGCACCCCCACCACTTGGCCCCAACGTATCGGCGGGGCGGCAAGGTATATGTCCGTCAGTATCTGGCGTTTAATGCCCCTTTTCAGAAGTTCTAGAAGATAAAAATTTCTTTCGCTCACAATGGGGAAGACAGCATCCTTGAGGATATACACCGCCTGAATGTCCTTATCTAATTCTGCTGGGTCTGGTTCGCGCGAGACCATCCCGATATCAGCCAGGCCAGCGATGGCATCCGCTGCGCCCTTCCCCGCCCCACCCGCAGAGACGTCGATCTTGACACCGGGGTGTTTTTTCTGAAACACCTCGGCCCATGCGACCGCGGTCGGGTAGATAGCCCATGCACCTGACAGAGTCAAAGAGCCCCTTAAATCATCCGTGGCGTGCCCTGGGGCAGCGAATAATACAATGGCCATGAATAATAATGTCCGTTGCATTGCCCAACCTCAAATGGAATAATTATGAATCTTCATCTGGTTCAAGCTTACTGACCGCTCCATGACATCCTGCAGTGTTGTTTTATCCAAGATGTCGGTGATCGCATCCCGCACATCCTTCATCACCGCCCGGATACCGCAGGTGTTTTCATCCTGACATTCCTTACAGCGATGATATGCTGTTTGACTAACACAAGAAACTGGGGCCAAGGGCCCATCCAAGATGCGTATGACCCTTCCTATAATAATTTCAGCAGGGGATTGCCGGAAGAAATAACCACCGCCCTTGCCTTTTTTGCTTTGTAGGATGCCATGATTTTTCAAATTCAGCAAGATGAGTTCGAGAAACTTTCTCGAAATTTTTTCACTCTTAGCAATTTCTGAAATAAGGACTGGCCCATTTTTGTCCTGGAGCGCCAGGTAAATTAAGGCGTTTAATGCATATTTGGTCTTCTTAGATATCATTATCTTATATTCCTATAGGATAAGTAGAGTATATAAGAATAAAAGAAATTGTCAACTTTTTTATAAATTACGCTTGTAAGGAATTACTAAAGGAAGATTCATGCCGGATAGGAAATACTCAGAACTTTAGGGTGTCAGGGTTTGGTGGTATTTTGGTCGCATGCCTCAGGATGTTTGTTTTCCTTAAGACAGGTGCAGTCATCTGGGTTAACCGAGCAGCCTCGGCGCAGGACTTTGCGTGAAAAAAGAAGCCCAACCGCCATGAGGCTAAAACAGAAGGCCAAGACCACCAATGTGCTCATCAGTTCCATTGATTTGCATTAGTAAATATTAGTGTTGACAGTCGGCCTTGAGAAAAGAAACTGGCCATCGCCTCTTGGTGTAATAGTGTTTCTAAAGCAACCAAAAACCAAGTAGGTGTCCCCCATAACCCAATAATAGTATATCATCAAATGCAAGGTAAATCTCGTAAAACTTGCGCAAAGGTAATGTACACTAAATTGTGTAAATATGTTTACAAGCAATAAAAAGGGCGTATTCTTCCAAAAAAGAGACCAATCTTTAAATGGAAAGGAATACGCC